>JAYRWT010000044.1:0-102834 GCA_041917855.1 Patescibacteria group bacterium
TCTGATTACGCAACCAATCGTAGCTGTATGTGTACAGTCGCTCGCCGTTGTCGATATCAATGCTGAGGCCCGGTAGATCACAAGGTACACCTTTGATTACAACACGGAGCTTCTGCTCAACGAGCTCCTCCAGCTCAGACAGCTGGAATCGCAGTCCCTTGATGCCAGGATAGCCGATCTTACGGATGGGACTCGAGAGTGCCAAGCGTAGTAGTGTGGGAAACCCGAGCATACCTGCCAGCTGCATGGTGCCCTTGCGCGATGCCGTGGCTGTTTCTAGCAAGCCTCGTATGTGCTGCAGCACGTGACGCCGCTCAACGATAAAGACATTGCAGCCAGTAAAGACGTCATCTGCCAGGGGCAACGCGGTGCAGCTAAAGGCGCTTAGGTCGCCAAAGGGCGATGATCTGTAGGATTTTACCCGACAAATTGGCCAAATAATCTGCGGTTCTTTGTTGCCAACGTGCTTCACAATCGCATGGAGCAAGTCATTGACTGCTGTGAGCGTGATGTAGGGCATGTCTGTAGCAGCAATGATCACACGGTCTGAGGAGCGATCTCTCATGTATGATTCAAGCATGTCTAGTGCATGGATAATGCTATCCGACATACGAAGCATATTCTCACCCTGGGCCAGGACGCGGGCTAGTGAGCCATAGTCCCTGTACGCCAGTGCGTTGTTTAGCGCTTGATCCTCGCCATAGACGTAGATTTCTTCAAAGCCAGCTCCTCGCCAAGCATCAAGGCTGACGTGCAGCAGGCGGCGCTGTTGCTCTGGCTCACCGGGGACCAAGATCTCCCAGGAGCGCAGATCGCGTCCATTTGGTCTGCCTCTAAACTCAGGGTTTGGTGCTCCACCAGCAAGCAGCAGCACAGGATATTCTTTCAAATTATCAACACTTATCATCACTCACCTGACCGGCAGAGTATCAGGTTTAGCGTACTTTTTCAAGCAACCAAAAGGCAGTACTGATCGCAACCAGCACGTTAAGGTAGGGCAGTAGGGAGAGTAGGCGACGCATACGCTCCTCTGGCGGGATGCCATTTTTTGAGCGCGCGTATGGGTTTCCTACTACTAGGCTTACAATACAGAGGCCTATGTAGACAAAGCCAAAGAGGTAGCCACGAGAGAGATCGTTAATGAAGAGGAGTGGGGTAGTTCCTAAGTAAGGTGTAAGCAAAAATGTAGCTGCAACCACGGCTACTAGGGCGAGTAGCTGAGTAGGTCTGGTGCCAAGCAGCACGGCTGTAGCCCTACTTTTTTCACGCTCTAGCTGCAGAATACGAGCGCTGTCCTGGAGGAGAATCTGTGAACACATCCAAAGAAAAAGACCAAAAATTATTGCCCAGTTAGCCTCTGTTCCACCCGTAATGGCATACCCGGAGAGGGCTGGTAGGAGTAGTGATGCCCCAAAAAGTAGGTCTAGCCCAGGGCGTTGGCGAGCTTGTAGCGGGGGCGCTACCGCAAAGAGATTCACCACCAAAAATGCCAGTAACGATACCCAAAAAAGAGATGAGGGAATGAAAGCCGCAATGCCCAGCCAAGGCGCATTGTATGCTAGTAGTCGTAGCCACAGGCTGCGTTTTTGGGCGAGAGGCATACCTGACTCAAAGAGTACCTGCACACCATGAGCAAAGTAGCTACCTGCGAATAGGTAGTATAGAGCAAAAACCAGTACTCCCCAGCCACCAACCGGAACTAAGGTGCGTGGCCCTGCGAGTGCGCCTAGGACAAAGGTTCCCAGTAAAAACCCACGTAGCCGTGACGATGGAGTAAGGGGTGAGACAGGCTCTGTAAACTGCATACCCTGAGTATAGCTAAAAGAAAGCGCCCCTCAACCAATGTGGTTAAAGGGCGCAAGGCCTGGGAGAATGACCGATAGATTAGAACTTTGGAAACCTATCACGCAGGGTAGCTCCCGTGTCGACCACCTGAGCAGTTACAGATGCGGCGCCAAAGATGGTGGGGCCAACTCCCAAGGCGCCGTGCATAAAGAGACTGGCCGTTGGCTCAGTTTCTTCTTCTCGGCGCAGTACCTCTACAGCCACCCAAATGCCTTCTTGGCAGGCATCCTCTGCGATTGGCTGCCCAGGCAGGCCGTAGAAGGTGGTGAGATAAGGTAGCGGCTTTTTGAATAATCGGCCGGAGGCTTGAATTACCCCTGCTCCTGTATGCGCAATTGCCTCGGCTATGAAGACACCTGGGAAAATTCCCATATGGTCTCTCCATATCTGAGCATCTGGCTTTAGATAGGAAACAGCCCGGTTTCCCTCAACATAGAGCCTGTCCACCATCTGGAAGATGGTGCCATGCGGCAGAAATGTATCCTGGTAGAGGGTACAGGCAGGCGTGGGCTCAGCTGATGGCCAGGCCCAGTCTGATGGCATAGCATAGCTGCTAAAATCAGTGGCCGGGCGAGCATGGGTAACCAGAGAAACGGTAGTGCCGTCTTCTAAGCTTACTCTGTTAGTAAGCGGAACGCCGAGAAAGGCTTCAGTCAGCCTGTGTAGGTTGTGAAACGTTGCCGTTACAACCATGGGGTCGGGGACGCGCAAAGTGCTTATCATGGTTCAAAACTCCCAGGGAGTGTGGACGCAAGATCCACCGGAGCACCATAGCAGAAAATCGGTATTTTTTCAAGTACTTAGGCGCGCTAGCACCTTGATTTATCTACCTGAAATTGGTTTAAGTTAAGGCAATGTCTGCTCTCCTTGTGTATGCAAATCAGCTGTATCGGGCCACACTTTCTCTACCTAAGCAGAACATGCAGGTGGTGCTTGTTGAGGACTCTTTTCACTTTTCTTCTGCGGCCCTAACAGATGAGCTGCTCCAGTACCGCGCTAGCATGCAGGCTTTTAGAGAGCGTCTTTTGGTTAAGGGCTACAAGGTTAGCTACGTCGAAATTGGCGAGATTGATACCCTACCACAGATTCTACAAGATGCAGCGGGGCAGAGCCGGCACGTTGCGGGGTACTCGCTGGCTACCCACCCACTAGCTAAGGCTCGTCAGAGTTTAATACGACATACCAGCTTAAAGTTTACTGAGCTCCCCACGCCGGGCATTTACTTTACTAAAGAGTACATGGCCTTACAGTTCCCCGTACTTAAGCGCTCACTGCCAGAGCTGCCGGAGTTTGGCGACAGTGATCGCTACGTGCAGGCCGCTGCTGAGTATATTCAAGAAGTTCGTCCCCATACCCCCGTGCCAGTTCAGCGCTTACCCATTGCTTACAGTGATGCAAGTGAGCTGGTAGAGCATGCTGTAGTCAGTACGGCAGAGGCTACCCGTAAGCTCATACAATCTGCTGTTGCCTGGTGCTTGTACCAGGGCTTACTAACTCCTGCCGCCATAGCAGAGATAGTTGCAGAGTACGGTGCGTTTCATCGTGTACAGCAGGCAGCGCAAGAGAGACTGCTACGTTTTCTGATGGGGGATACCGAGTACCGCTGGCTACGGCGTGGTCGCTAGCTAGGGTATCTAGAGTAGCTTAATACCAGCGTGCCGCCTGGTTAATTAAACTCAGTCCTGATGATTAATGAAACAACTAAAAAATAGTGCCTGGCAAAAAGAGTAGCCCGCCTAGGGTGACAAGTTGCGTTGCTCCGGCGGTTAGTGGGCCCATAATTAAGCCAAGTAAGTTAGTACCGCCAATTGGAATGAGGAGAAAAATAATAAAGATAAAGCCAATTTGACTGCCGACGGCACTGCGGTAGGCAGGGAAGAAGTAGGCAATAATGGATGACCCGTCTAGCGGGGGAATGGGGATCATATTGAATGCCGCAAGCAAGATATTTACTAGGGCAAATACATACAAGAACATCGGGTTAATCAGGCCTACCCCAAAATGCGTGAGTAAGGCGGCCAGCACAAGTACGACTATACCGAGCACAATATTGCTAATCGGACCGGCTAGGGCAATCATCAGTTCATCTGCGCGATGCTTCAGGCGCATTGGATTGTACAAAACAGGCTTCCCCCAACCAAAGCCGAGGATGATAAACATGAGGCTGCCAACTGGGTCCAGGTGTGCTGCCGGGTTTAAGGTAACCCGCCCCATGAGATATGGGGTGTCATCGCCACGCTTGTAGGCAGTCCAGGCGTGAGCTGCCTCGTGTACGGTTACAGAGACAATAAGGGCAAGGAGGTACACCAGGGCCTCAATTGGGTGCTTGATGAGGGTAAGAATAAACATAGTGTCTTGATCTATTCCACTACTTCTGGTACTCTTGCAAAGACCAGAACAGATTACCATAAAGAATTCTCATGGCCAAGTGTGCTCTCTGCGGAAAAGTTCCTGTTGCAGGCAACAACGTTCCTCACTCCGTTCACAAAACCCGTCGCATGTTCCGCCCAAACATCCAAAAGGTGAATGGCGTAAACGTGTGTAGTCGCTGCATTCGTACTATGAAGCGCGCAGCTGCTCCTGTTGCTAAAGCAGAGCAGACTCCAGCTACTGCCTAGTTCATTCCGGCAGTTTGTTGAGCGTACAAAGCGGTAGCCTCGGCTGCCGCTTTTTCTGCGGCCTCGTGTTCAGCTTTAATCTCAGGGTGTTTTTCTAGGAAGGGCTCCCACTGCTTCATAAAGCATACTTCACAGAGTGTCTTTTTAGGGTGAGTTGGCTCTGTAAGAATCCTGCCTACTTTACCACAGCTCACACAGCGGACATTGTAGAGTTCCTTGCCATTTGTGCGCTCTAAACGTTTAAGCTTGCGACGCTCGGGCGTATACTTTGGCACATTGGTAAAACCCTGCTTCCAGTAAAACTCTTGCTCTTTTGCAGTAAAAGTAAATGGCTCACCTGTTTCTACGTCGTACAGGGTTAGGTCTTGAAACTCAGGAGCTGGCCCGCGGTTAGCGGCTGGTGGTGTAGATTGTGCAGAAGAGTTATCCATACGCACAGTATACCAGTCTAAGACGTTTTTCTCCAGGTGTGGCCACGCTGATTCTCCCAATTTTTCTAGTTTCGCTCGAGCATGACTTCCGCTAGCATAGAAGTATGCAGTATGCAGATTTAGCCCAGAGTAGTTTACTTATTGTTTCTCCAGATGCTCTGGAGGCGGTGGCTTACTGGGCAAGGGGTCAGGTGCACGCCGCAGACTACTGGCAGCCTGCCGAACTCACTGCGGTGCCGGCAGTAGATGAAGTGCGTTCTCTTCTGCATTTTGCACACCAGACCCCGGTCAGCGCCGTTAAACTAGCCTTAGTTCCGGCTGCAGACCAGTGGCGGCGCGAAGTAGCAAACATGCTGCTCAAGTTACTAGAAGAGCCGCCGGCTTACTTAAAACTTTTACTTGTTGGGAGCAGTCCACTCGTGTTACCAACGATACGATCTAGAGTACGAGAAGTGGTGCTACCGGCGAGCATTATTGGAGCCACCGCTCAACGGCGTACTGGTGCGGCTGGCTGGCAACACTACCTAGATTCTCTGCCTCTTTCAGACGCAGTAGACGTTGGGTTGGCGGGTGATTTACTCTATAGAACTAACCTATTGCACAGCACTATCCAGCATGACATAGTGCAAGAAGGCCTTTCCGTACACCTATGATTATTTACATTATCGTCATCCTATCGGTTGCACTTATTCTGCTGCTCATTGATTGGCAGAAGGTTATTGCTAAAAGTGTCTTTTTACAAAAAATAGTCGCAAGCATGGCAAGTCGGCCAAAACGACAGGTGAAGCAGCGGACCGAGCGCCCGGCTAAGGCACAAACCCAAGAGCCCGGCCGAAAAGACTTTTTTTCGGGTACTCCAATGGCTGTAAAGTCGGCGGGTCAACGCAAAAATAGCGAGTCTGATGACTCTGGCTTCCTCCACGATGCGGTCTTGCCTCCTACTGAGGCTGATTCTGTACAGCCAGCAACTAAGTTTCCTGAGCTGCAGGAAAAGCTACACCAAGCAGACATACATTTTCGTAAAGGCGAGCTAAAGGCGGCTGAGGAGCTGTACCTAGAGGTTGCCGCCAAAGATCCGCGCTGCAGCAAAGCCTATAGCCGACTAGGTGTAATTTACCTAGAAACTGGCGAAGACTGGCAAGATGCCGAAGAGGCTTTTCGCCAGGCCCTCAAAACAGACCCAGATAATGGCTATATTCTCAATAATCTTGGGTTGGTTCTCTATAACCAAGATAAGTACGCTGACTCCATACGACAGTTTGAGCTAGCTATGCGCCAAGACGAGCATAATGCTAACCGTCATTCCAACTTAGGTAAGGCCTATATGGCCATGCGTCAGTACGCGAAGGCTGAATCATCATTTAAACGTGCTCTCAAGCTGGAGCCAAATGAGCTTGAGTACAAAGATCTGCTCGAAGAAGCTATGGAGAAAAAACTTGCTCATAAGTCGATGATTCGGCGATAGCACGGTATACTAGCAACATGCCAGACCCAACTACTCCCGACGCTCAACCCACAACTACTCCAACTCCTGAGTCGGTAGCTCCTGTTGCAGCACAGAGCGTATCTAACGCTGAGGTAAGCACACAGGCTGCGCTAAGCACACCTCCTACGAATCCTGCGGCAGGCAGCCCTACAAATGCTGCGCCAGGTGGAGTAGCTGCGATCCTAAAGAGTAAAAAAACCTGGTTGGTACTTGGCGGAGTTATTCTGCTACTTGCGGTAGTATATGGAATATTAGCGCTCATGAAAGGCAGTTCAGCGCCAGCAACAATTTTTAGTCGCACTACCCCATCTCCCACTGCTGATATTTCGGTGAATGTTTCACCTAAGGCATCGAGCAGTGCCTCACCCACTCCATCGAGTAGTCCAGTCAGTGTAACTAATTTACAATATCGTAATCAGGAGCAGCGAATTAGCTACTCCTATCCGTCAAACTTTGAGGTAATTACCCAAAATCTTGCTAACGCCAAGTTAAGTACTGCTGTGTATGATCCTGGTAATGCCTCAACTACTGCCAAGGCTCTGATTGAAATTAATGTGTACGCAAGCGCTAGCAAGCTCGGTTTAGCCAAAGACTTAGGAGGCTCATTCACTACCGTCGATGATGTGTTGGCCGCAGGTAATACCAGCGGACTACTAGCACGCTGGTCGCGCAACCTTAATGCTGGGCAGCTAAGTTACTCCGCTGAAACTGGAGTAACACCCGGAACAGGAGATGCCTACTACCTGTATGTGCGCGATAGTTCTGAGGTAATTGAGGTTATCGACCGTGCGCGTAGTGTCTACACGAGTAGTATACGAAACTCACTAAATATTTTTGCGCAGTAGTCTTACCGCCGCAGGCCGGGGCTTAGGGCTGGAAAAACTGTAATAAATCTGATACGCTGCTTGCAGCAATCGATCTCACCTTCTTTTTTTATGTCTATTCGAAACGTCGCCATTATTGCCCACGTAGATCACGGCAAAACCACTCTAGTAGATGGCTTACTTAAGCAAGCCCACACGTTCCGTGAAAACGAGGCTGCCATGAGTCAGGAACTGATCATGGACAGTAACGACCAAGAGCGCGAGCGTGGTATTACCATTTTAGCCAAGAACACTGCCGTTTTTTGGAATAACACCAAAATCAATATTATCGACACCCCAGGTCACGCTGACTTTGGTGGCGAGGTTGAGCGTACCCTCAGTATGGCCGATGGCGCTATTTTGGTGGTAGACGCCCAGGAAGGCCCTATGCCACAAACTAAGTTTGTGCTCAAAAAAGCTCTCGAGCTAGGCCTTAAGCCAATTGTCATGGTGAATAAGATCGATAAGCGTGACGCACGCATCGATTACGTACTAGATAAAGTTGGCGACCTCTTTTTGGAGCTTGCAACCGAGGATTCACAGCTAGAGTACCCGGTGTACTTTGCAATCGGGCGTGAAGGTAAGGCCTGGACTGAAATGCCGGACGATCCTAGTGCTTCCGCCGACCTTATTCCGATTTTTGAGGCTATCCTTACCCATGTTCCAGAGCCAAAGGCCGAGGAAGGCGCGTTGCAAATTTTGGTTTCCGCCCTAGATTGGGACAGTTACAAGGGTAAGTACGCCATTGGTCGTATTCACCGCGGTAGCGTTAAGGCTGGCATGCAAGTTGTGGTTATGGCAGGCGAGGGTCAGCTATCACACGGTAGGATTGATAAAGTATTCGTCAGTCAAGGCTTGCAGCGGGTAGAAGTGCAGACCGCAGTGGGAGGCGACATTGTTGCCGTAACCGGCGTAGCTGCCGCAAGCATAGGCGATACCATTGCCGATGCCCAGGCACCAGAGCAGCTCCCAACCATCAGCATTGCCGAGCCAACCCTTAAAATGTCACTTGCTGCTAATACCTCGCCATTTGCAGGGCGTGAAGGTAAGTTTGTAACCAGTCGGCAGATTCTTGATCGTATTAAGCAGGAGCTACAGCACAATGTATCTATGCGTATGGAGCCAGGGGAGTCTGGTGACTTCATTCTATCCGGCCGCGGCGAGCTCCATCTTTCTGTGTTCATTGAAACCCTGCGTCGTGAGGGTTTTGAGCTGCAGGTTGGTAAACCGATGGTGATTACCAAGGAAGTAAACGGCAGAATGTGTGAGCCAATTGAGGAGCTAACTATCGATGTGGCAACTGAGTTTGTTGGCGCAGTTACTGGTGAAGTTGGCCGCCGTAAAGGGTTGCTACTTTCTCAAGAAGAGAGTGCCGATGGTTCAACCCGCCTACTCTTTGAAATTACCACCCGTGGTATGCTCGGCTTGCGCAATACCCTCCTTACTCTTTCTAAGGGCACTGCAGTTATGAACTCACTCTTCTCGCGCTTTGAGCCAAGCATTGGTGATATTCCAAAGATGCGTAACGGCGTGCTTATTTCTTCTGATACCGGCAAGGCAGTTGGGTACGGCTTAAATACCGCTCAGGGCCGCGGCATTACCTTTATTCCGCCGCAGACAGAAGTATACGAAGGTATGATTGTGGGTTTGAATGCTCGTGAAGATGACATTGAGATTAACGTCTGCAAGGAAAAGAAGCTGACCAATGTACGTGCCTCCGGTTCGGATGATGCACTCCAACTTACTCCCCCAACCCTACTAAGCCTGGAACAGTGTCTCGACTTTTTGGAAGACGATGAGCTGCTTGAAGTTACCCCAAAGAATCTACGTCTCCGTAAGCGACACTTAACACAGAACGAGCGGAACAAGGCTCGGCGCAGCTAAACGCCTGCTACCACTTGGGTCGGCTCTTGCCGGCCTTTTGTGAATCCCTCCAACGGCGTATACTTAGGCTGATATGTAACAAGGAGGGACATGCTGTTTTCGGTTGAGAAAGACGAGGCTCAGAATTCGGCGGCAACAGGGCAGTCTGCTGCCTCTGCTCAGAGTATCCTCACGTCTGAGGTTATTCAGCAGCTTGGTCGTTTTTATCAGTCTCCCCAAACCGCGCCAGAAATTATCGATACACTACTACGCTTCGCGGTTGATCGAAAAGTTTCCGACATCTTAATTGAGCCTGCTACCGAGTATACCTTGGTTCGCATGCGTCTCGATGGGGTGCTGCAAGAAGCTACCAGGATTCCTCGAGCAATTTACGCTGCCGTGGCTTCTCGTATTAAGGTGCTTTCTAACCTAGACACCACCAGCCGTTCAGCTGTGCTTGAAGGTAAGTTTTTGTTTACGCAAGAGAGCCGTACGATTAATGTGCGTGTTGCCATCACCATTGTTGCTGGGGGAGAAATGGTGGCACTGCGCATACACGATAGTGCAAATTCGGTCATGAAGCTGTCTGAGCACGGTATGAGCGAAGCAACATCGACTGCCTACATGAGCTTGCTCAAACTTAAAACCGGCCTTATTCTAGTCTGCGGCCCAACAGGTGCAGGTAAGACATCTACCTTGTACAGCTCGCTACAAGTACTAAACACAGGTAACAGCAATATCATCTCTATTGAGGATCCGGTTGAGTATGTTATGCAGGGGATTAACCAAATGCAAGTTGATCATGATCGTGATCTTACCTTTGCGAGTGGTTTGCGCGTAATCCTACGTCTTAACCCAGACATCATCTTTGTGGGTGAGGTACGTGACCAAGAAACCGCGCAGATTGGGATTGAGGCCGCACTAACGGGTCACCTGGTACTCACTACGCTCCATGCGAATAGCGCGGTTTCGGCTATTTCTCGCTTACGCGATTTAGAAATTGAAAAGTTTTTTATTAACGCGTCGCTCAAAGGTGTGCTCTGTCAGCGTTTGGTTCGCTTAACTTGTAAGCAGTGTGGTCAGTGGCAGGCGCCAAGTAGTGATGAGCAAGAGATCTTCCAGCAGGTACTGGGGCACCCACTTGAAAAGCAGTTTGTAGGTAAGGGCTGCGAAGCATGTGCCGGCACAGGCTTTCAGGGTCGTATTGGGGTATTTGAGCTTGTTGTTGTGGATGAGGTAGTGCGCACGCTTATTTCGCATACGGTGAGTGAACAAGAAATGTTTATGGAGCTGCGTAAGTATGGTTTCGTCTCTCTTATAGAGGATGGCATGGCAAAAGTAGAGCAGGGCTTGACCACCCTGACAGAAGTGTTAACAAACGTCTCTCAAGAATAAGCCGGCGTAGCCTGGACAGCCTGCCAGCGCTTAGGTATAACACTAGTACGCCCGCAAGGGTTTCTTTGACAAGGAGGAGTAAAGAGAGATGGCATATATTACGCTGCCCTGGACGAGCGGCGGAAGCTGCAGCCAAGGCATATTCGACATGCTTAACCACCTACGTGATGAAGCAAATAATGTGGTGCAGGCTTGTTTCCAACCTGGATTTGGCCTCCGTGCTACCCGAGAGGGTGCATATGGAGACCAGATTTGGTCACGAGACATGTCTCTCGCCTCCATGAGTGCCGCTCCCGCGTATGTACAGCAGACGCTGGAGACGATTTTTGCCCATGCACGTGACGATGGTGTTTTCCCACATCGCATCGAGGGCAACCGTCACGTGGGCTCATACTGTTTTAGTTGGCTGAAGCGGGTTGGTATCGACCTGGTCAGCCGACCACATCCGGTTGGCATCTACCGTGACAGTCCGCTTGCGGTTGAAGCTTTGGACACGCTTCCGGCGCTCATTATGGCGTTTGGGAGTATGTACCGGCAGTATATGGCACAGGGGCAGGTTGATTTAGCCCGCAAGCTACTATGCAGCTACTATCCACTGCTGAAGCGCGGGTTAGTGGTTGATGAGGCCTACGTCGACAAGCGCGACGGGTTGGTGGTTGCTCCAGAGGTTGCTGATTGGGCAGATGATATCCGTCGCTCTGGGAAGACGACGCTCATAAACCTGCTTTTTCAGCAAGCTCATGCCGAAATGGCCATTTTGGCCAAAGAGGTGGGCGATCGTTACTTTGCGCGGCACGCAGCCCGCAGAGCAAGGCGGCTACGTCAAGGTATTCGCACGAAGATGTGGAACCGTGACGGTTACTTTCAAGCAGGGGTAGGGGATGAGCGGCTCGACACGTCAGCGAATGTGCTAGCAGGGTACTTTTGGCCCAAATTTAGAGACTTCGATAGCGTGTTTACGCAGACCAAGGAGAAGACAGGGCTGCGCTCTGGTTTTCTGCGCCCCTTTGATCGTGGGTACCCACCTACGATGCTCAGACGTCAGTTCGCCTTGGCCGGTCTCGGTTCCTTTGCCAATAAACACGCCTATCCTTGGCTGGCACAGGTTTCCGTCGTCGCGCGTATGCGAAGAGCAGGGTCACTACAGAGATCAGCATGGGAGCAGCATCGGTTCTACGCAGAGAGCTTAATTGAATCAGCGTGGTCTGATTTCTTGGAGATCTCGCAAGTGCACTTAGCCAACGGCGCGTTCTACGAAATACTCCGCCACACAGATCTAAAACCGGCCGACACCCGAGTGTTTGGACTGCTGACGGTGAGTAAGTCATGTCGGGGATTCTTGGGGACCGCGGCAACTTGGCTTGCCGCGATGGCTGCGTTTGAGGGTCAGGGCTTGAACCTGGACCAACAGTGAAGAGGCTGATCCAAAATGGAACAGCCTCTCTTTTTATTCGTGAAGCGGAGTAGTTCTAGTGCTAACGGCGCTTCTTGCGACGTTGGAACACCTTTAGTCGTGCTAGGTTTGCTTCGAGCGCCGCAATAGCTGCGTCCCCTTCAACTTGCTCACCTTTCCCTGCGCGGGCAACCTGAGCCCGCTCTATTGCCTGCCGAATGCGTTGCTCATCGAGTTCGTCCTCACGCTCTGCGCTGTCTGCCAGTACACGCACTACATTACCCAGAATTTCAACAAAACCACCCTGAACGGCGTACAAGTCTTCTCTTCCGTCACGTTTCACAACAATCTCGCCAGCCGAAAGCAGGGTAATAAGCGGCATGTGACCTTTGCGAATACCGAGCGTACCCTCAATAGTGGGCAGCAGCACCTCCTCACCTGAGGTGGTGTGGACAATGCGCTCAGGGGTGACGATTTCTACCTTGAGCATTACTCGGCGCTAAGCGTTTCAATACTACCTTTCATGTAGAATGCCTGTTCTGGAAGGTGGTCAAAGTCACCGTTCAGAATTGCCTGGAATGAGCGAATGGTGTCCTCAAGTGGAACATATACACCTGGAATACCGCTGAATACCTCGGCCACATGTACTGGTTGCGATAAGAAGCGCTGAATGCGGCGAGCGCGTGATACTACAATCTTATCTTCATCTGAGAGCTCTTCCATACCTAGGATTGCAATGATGTCCTGCAGTTCTTTGTAGCGCTGCAGAATCTTCTGCACGCCACGAGCAGCAGCGTAGTGTGCCTCACCCACAATATTTGGGTCAAGAATAGTCGAAGTAGAGTCCAGTGGATCAACAGCAGGGTAGATACCAATTTCAGTCAGGGCGCGATTTAGTACCACCGTAGAATCAAGGTGAGCAAAGGTAGTAGCAGGGGCTGGGTCGGTAAGGTCATCGGCTGGTACGTATACTGCCTGTACAGAGGTGATTGAACCAGTTTTAGTAGAGGTAATTCGCTCCTGCAGACGACCCATTTCAGAGGCTAGGGTAGGCTGGTAGCCTACTGCAGAAGGCATACGTCCTAGCAGCGCAGATACCTCAGAGCCGGCCTGAGTAAAGCGAAAAATATTGTCGATAAAGAGTAGTAGGTCTTTGCCTTGATCGCGGAAGTACTCAGCAATTGCCAAGCCTGTTAGAGCAACACGAGCGCGGGCTCCAGGTGGTTCGTTCATCTGACCAAATACCAGCGAAGTCTTATCTAGAACACCCGACTCCTTCATTTCGTGGTACAAATCGTTTCCTTCACGGGTACGCTCACCAACACCAGCAAATACTGAGTAGCCACCATGCTCGGCAGCAATATTGCGAATGAGCTCGGTAATTAGCACGGTTTTACCCACGCCAGCACCTCCAAACAGCCCCACCTTTCCGCCTTTTGGAATGGGGCAGATAAGGTCGATAACTTTAATGCCAGTCTCAAAGATCTCGGTTTTGGTTGATTGCTCGGTAAAGTTTGGTGCCTCACGGTGAATAGGGTAGGTGGTTGTGCCGTTTGGTGCTGCCTTACCATCGATTGGTGCGCCAGTCACGCTCAACATGCGACCCAGAACTTCTTCGCCCACCGGTACCATGATTGGTGCACCTGTTGCGGTTACTTCTGTACCACGCTGCAGGCCGTCAGTTGCGCTCATGGCAATAGCGCGTACGGTGTGGTGATCAAGGTGTGATGCTACCTCTAGGGTGATGGTAGTGTTTGCATCAAGCTCAACTAAAAGAGCCTCGTTGATTTCTGGAAGATGACCCTCAAAGTGCACGTCAACAACAGCACCGATAATTTGGGTAATGCTTCCTGGTTTGGTTGTGATCTTGGTACTCATGGGCGTTACTTATGCTCCGAGAGCGGCGGCGCCACTCGTGATTTCTGCAATTTCGCGGGTAATGTTTCCTTGGCGGATGCCGTTGTAGGTTAGGGTAAGTTCGTCAATCATATCTGAGGCATTATCTGAGGCGCTCTGCATAGCGGTACGTCTTGCAGCATGTTCAGACGCAAGTGATTCCTGAAGACACTGGTAGAGTCGCGCTTCTAAAAGACGGGGTAGCACTACATCGAGCACGGCCTTAGGTGATGGCTCATACAGAAAGAAGCGCTGGTCTGCCAGGTGAGATTCATGCTCAGCATAGCTTTCTTCTGGAGCGTCTGTTGGAGCAAGTGGCAGTAGCTTGAGAAGTGTGGCTTCTTGCCGGAGCATACTGAAATAATTGGTGAAGAGTACGATGACCTCATCGTAGCTACCGTTTAAAAACCCTTGCACCATGCTGGTGCTCACCGGCTGCACGTCTGCTGCAGACGGATGGTTGGCTGAGTGAGGGTAGCTCTGCACAATGGTTGCTCCTGCCTTGGTGAGCGTACGCTCTACCTGCTTGCCCATGGTGATAAAACTCACCGTTTGGCCAAGGTTACGTCGCTCACGCATAAGTTGGAGTGCGGCCTTGGTTAGGTTGCTGCTATACGATCCAGCTAGTCCGCGATCCGAAGATATGGCAAAAACCAGTACCTGCTGGACTTCTCGATCGGCAGTAAGGGGATGCGACAGCCCTTCAATTGGCTTGCGCGCTAAGTCACCAATGATCTGCCAGGCACGCATAGTGTAAGGACGACTCGCCAAGGTTGCCTCCGATGCACGGCGCATTTTGGCGGTAGACACCAATTCCATCGCCTTAGTAATTTGACGAGTAGCCTTTACGGATTTAATGCGGCTTCTCAGCTCGCGGGTAGATGCCATTAGCGACGTTTACTTTGCTTTTTGGCCAGTTTTTTCTCAGGCTTTTCAGCTGTCTTTTTTACTGGCTTCTCTTCATGCTCCGTTCTAGCTTGTACGGCCACATGTTTGCCACCTAGTACAGAAGTAAGGAAGGTCTTTAGCTCGGATTCAATTACTTCGTCGAAGGTGGCACCTTCGTTTAACGCGCTGTACAATTTTTTCTCTAGTGAGATATTCTGACGGATGTTTGTAATGACTTCACCCAGGTCTTCGACTGGCGTGTGGTCAAGCATGCCACTTGTGCCGGCGTATAGACTTGCCACCTGTTCCGCTACTGAAAGGGGGTGGTACTGCGGTTGCTTGAGTAGTTCGGTTAAGCGCTTACCACGCTCAATCTGCTGCTTGGTAGCATCATCTAGGTCTGAGCCAAACTGGGCAAAAGAGGCAAGCTCACGGTACTGAGCAAGCTCTAGGCGAAGTGGACCAGCAACCTTGCGCATGGCCTTGCGCTGCGCAGAACCACCAACACGTGATACCGAAAGACCAACGTTTACGGCAGGGCGAATACCTTGGTAAAAAAGCTCAGACTCTAGAAAGATCTGTCCGTCGGTAATAGAGATTACATTGGTTGGAATGTAAGCAGAAATGTCACCTGCCTGGGTTTCAATAATAGGGAGAGCCGTTAGTGAGCCACCGCCATTCTCGGCGTTTAGGCGCGCGGCGCGCTCTAACAGGCGAGAGTGCAGGTAGAACACGTCGCCAGGGTAGGCCTCGCGGCCAGGTGGACGGCGTAGCAAGAGCGAAATTTCGCGGTAGGCGTTGGCGTGCTTTGTGAGGTCATCGTAAATAATCAGCACATCCTGACCCTTGTCCATAAAGTATTCACCAATCGCGGCGCCAGCATAGGGAGCAATGAACTGCATTGAAGCAGGATCAGAGGCGCCGGCAACCACCAAAATTGTGTGGTTCATGGCGCCGTGCTCTTCTAGCTGAGCGCGCAGGCGAGCAATCTTTGATTCTTTTTGAGCAATTGCAACGTAGATACAGATCACGCCGCTGTCTTTTTGGTTAATGATGGTGTCTATGGCAATTGCGGTTTTACCGGTGCCACGGTCACCAATAATTAACTCGCGCTGACCACGACCAATAGGAATAGCAGCGTCGATGGCGGTAATTCCGGTTTGCAGGGGCTGGTTTACACTCTGACGAGTGATTACGCCTGGAGCAACTTTCTCAATTGGGTTACGATCACTAGTTTTTAGCTCGCCACGGCCATCAATTGCCGTGCCGAGTGGGTTAACAGCACGGCCAATCAGCGCATCGCCAACGGGTATAGTAGCAACCTCGCCGGTACCGATTACGCTCATGCCAGCGAGTACCTTGCTGCTATCACCAAAAATGATTGCGCCAATGGTCTCCTTCTCTAAGTTGAGGGCAAGCGCAGGGACCGGTTCTGTGCTGGTCTCAATGTGGAGCAGTTCTCCAGCTTTGGTATGGGGCAGACCACTAATGGTTACAATGCCATCACCAACACGCTCAACTACACCAACAATCTGCTCGCTCTGGGTCGGCTGCCAAGAGCCTAGTCGGCTTTTAAGTTCGGAGATTAGACTTGTTTCAGACATATTACTTGCTTAACGTGTGGGCCAAATCTTGCAGAGAACGCTTGCCACTCAAGTCGATCACGTGGTGCTGAAACCTAACGATAAAACCAGAGACTAGGGCAGGATCAATGCTGTAGACAAGGCGATGCTCACCCCACTTTGCGGTAAGGGAAACATACAGCTCTTTTTTCTGTGCTTCGGGCAGCTCTTCGGCGCTAATAATGCTGATGTCCTGGTTGCGCCAGACTTCTTGCTGCAACTCCTTGGTTAGGGCAGGCAGGTGCTCCATAAGGTTTTCCTGCTTGAGGTACTCGAGTAGTTCCTTAGCAATGCGTGTAGCGGGGGTACTCATTTAGTCTCCTTTACAAGGGTAATAACCTGCTGCTTCTTTTCAGCGCTAGCCAGTGGCTGCTGTAGTACTTTTTCTGTAGCTACAACCACCATCTCAGCAAGCTCTTGTTTAAGCTCGCTGCGAAGCCGTTCACGTTCCTCAGCAAGTTCGGCACGGGCACCAGCTAGTACGCCATCTGCTTTCTTTTTCGCGTCGTCGGTTAATTGTTGCCCAAGTTCTTTGGCCTGAGCGCGGGTTTCATCAACGAGCGCCTTTGCCTTGGTGCGTGCATCGGCAATAAGCTCGTCCTGCTTGGCCTCCGCCTCGGCAAGAGCGTGCTTCATCTTTTCCGCATTGCTCAGTCCACTCTCAATTTCCGCTTTGCGTGTGTCGAGTAGATTAATCAGTGGCTTATGCAGTAGCTTACGCAATATAAGGAAGAGCACGACAAAATTGACGAGCTGAAAGAGAAAATACTTAAGATCTATGCCGAGCGCTTCCATAAAGGAGTAAAACTACGCTTATACGAACTTTACAATCAGGGCGATAACCAGGGCAAAGATGGCGATAGACTCAACAAAGGCCACACCAAGTACCATAGTGGTACGTACAGCGCCTTCTGTTTCCGGGTTGCGGCCAATTGACTCAAGCGCCTTGGTAACAATCATACCCATAGCAATAGCTGGGGCAATGGTACCGAGCGCAATGGTTGCGCCAGTAACAATGGCGTTAATAATCTCTGGGGACATAAGCTCTCCAAATTACTTTTAGTTTGTATACTTATTCTTGGTACTACTGCTGATCTAGTGGCTGTCACTTACTGCAACAGATGTCAGCACTATTACCAAGAAACAGAACACAAATGCCTGAATTGCTCCTACAAACATCTCCAACATAAAGAAGGGGATAGGAAGAATAGGAATAAAAGGTACAAAGCCTATGGTAAGAAAGAAAATAACCGTCACGAGTACTTTACCAGCAAAAATGTTGCCGAACAGACGAAAACTATAGCTGAGCGTACGGGTAAGTTCTGAAATAAACTCCAAGATGCCAATGAAGAATTGGATAGGTCCAGAGAAGTTAAAAAACTTACTGATATATTTTTTTGCCCCTACATACTTCATACCGAGGTATTGTACGTAGCCCACAGCAAGCACAGCCATTACCAGCACAATATTTAAATCGGTAGATGGAGGGCGCAGAAAAGAAACAATATGGTGCTCACCCTCAGTTGCGGCATGGGTGAGGCCAACCGTGGCATTACCTGGCAGTACGCCCGTCCAGTTAGATAGTAGAATAAAGAAAAATAGTGTCATCACAAAGGGCATCATCTCGCGCACAACTCGCGGGTTACCAATCACGTTGTCGGCAGTATCTAGAAAGTAGGCGTAGATCATCTCTAAACTGCCCTGTAGGCGACCAGGCACCGTGCTTAGTTTTTTGCGTAGCACAATGGCAAGGACGATTAAAACGGCCATAACAAGCCATGTAGTAAGGATGGCATTGCTGACCGGTAGCCCAAAAAAAGAAAAGAGCTTTTCAGCTGCTAAAGATACATGCATACGAGGGCAGCGTAACAGAAAGGTCTGAAGTAATAAAGATGGTAAATTTTTGAAATGGCTTGTTGCAATGGCGATGCATGTAAAGCATTCTTTCCATACCAGATACTATTTGCTACGCTAACTTTACATGACGCATGCGTCTTACTTTGTATCTAACAATCCTCAATGTCTGAAATGTCTGAGCGCGAAACCAACGGGATGGTGCAGCCAGTGGGCTGGAATGCAAAACTGGTAGATTGGTTCATTAAGAATACGCAATTTGCCGTACTACTCTTTATCTGCGTGGTTGTTGGCGGAGTTGCCTCTCTTGCATCGCTGCGCTCAGAAGGGTTTCCATCTCCTTCAATTAATGTAGCCATTATTAGCACGGTGTATCGCGGCGCAAGCTCACAAGAGGTAGAAGCGCAGATTGTTAAGCCAATTGAGGCTGCAATTAGTGGTATTGCCGGTGTGAACGAGGTTTCATCTACGGCAGCCGGTAGTTTTGGTCTGGTATCTGCCAATTTTGATGCAAGTTCAGATTTTAAGGCAGGCCTCTCTGAGCTACGTAGCAAAGTACAAAATGTTGATTTGCCTAAGGACGCTGATAAACCAGAAATTAGCGTGCCTAGCTTTGGGGGCAACATTTCTTTATACGCAATTACAGGTTCAGTTGAGCCAGCCAAGCTGCGTTCCTTCGGTGAGCAAATTCGTCTCGATCTAGAAGCGCTTGATGGTGTAAAAGACTTTAAACTCGCTTCAGAGGTTAAAGACAAAGTAGACATCTCCTTTAAATCAGGAGAGGCACAGCGTTTAGGAATTACTGCCCAAGATGTGCAGCAGGCGCTACAGGCAAATAATGTAACTATTCCGGCTGGTTCGCTCACTATCGATGGAGCCCAAGCAAGTGTAGTAACCCTGGGGAGCGTTACTAACGTTGATCAGCTAGGAGCTATTACTATCAAGGCTGCCAACGACAGGGCGGTAAAATTGGCAGATATTGCCACCATTACACCTGGCTACGATTACACAACGCTGTCACGCACCGTTGGCTACAAGGACAAGAGCGACACAGATGGCAAGCTTACCCAGCGTCAGGCGCTTGTCTACCAGCTGACCTTTGCTGAAAAAGCCAGCGTACTCTCTGTAGATGCAGAGGTGCAGAAGGTTCTCGATCAAAACCGCGAGGAGATTCGTAAGGCGGGTGGTGACTTGGTGGTGCTTTCAGATGTAGCCGAATCTATCCGACAACAAGTTTCAGAAATTGAAGGCGGTGCAATCGGTGAGCCAATCGGCGATGGTCCGCTCAAGAATCTTGGGTATATTCTGGGTGGTATTTGGCTGATCGTACTCGGTATGCTGCTCTTTGTAAGTTGGCGCGCTGCGCTTATTTCTGCGCTGGCCGTACCCCTTTCACTGCTCATTACCTTCTTGGCGCTGCAGCTGCAAGGAGTGAGCTTAAACACTCTCACCCTCTTTTCCATGGTGCTCGTGCTAGGTCTGGTAGTTGACCCAGCCATTGTGGTACTCGAGGCTATTCAGCGCGAACTTGATCTTGGAAAGCGTGGACGTAATGCCGTGATTGCTGCGATGAATAGCGTTGGGCTTGGTGTATTCATGGCTGTATTCACGAGTGTCATAGTATTTGTGCCGTTTGGTGTAGTGAGCGGTATATTTGGCCAAATTATTCGCTACATTCCAATCACAATTATCCCAGCTTTGGTTGCTTCATACATTGTTCCGGTGCTCTTTCTTACCTTCTTGGCTCAGAAGTACCTGCGCCCGGCCAAGCAAGCACATGATGATGAGGAAATTGGTAACCTCTGGAAGTCTAGCCAATGGATTGTGCGCGCCAACATGGGTATTGCAAAGCGTCGCTGGCTTCAGTGGGTAATTGTCGTACTCGGTGTCACGTTACCTCTTGGTGTAACGGGCGCACTATTTGCTACTGGTAAAATTTCACCTGTACAGTTTTCTGCGGCTCCAGATTCGGAGCTACTCGAAGTAACACTAGAGTACCCACGCACACTGGCTACATCAGAAAAAGAAGCCCTGGTTGCCAAGGCTGAGTCTCTGCTTGTGAATGAAACCTACATTCAGCGTTACTACCCGCTCATTCAGCAAGAGAGTTCTATTTCACTCAGTGCACAGCTGCTACCTCGTGATCAGCGTACAGAGGATAGCCCAGAGCTAGCAAAACAGCTCGATGCGGAGCTAAAGGCAGCCTTGCAAAAGCCAGAAAAAGAAATCTTTATCTCTGCCAAGTCGAGCGGGGTTGGCACACCAGAATCTGCATTTCCAGTTTCGGTAAATATTTACGGAGATAACCTTGATAACCTCAAGAAAGCAGCCATTGCAACTGGAAATCTACTTCGTGAACAGCCAAAGGTAACTCGTGTAGAGGACGGCTTTACAGGTGCACGTAACCCACAGGTAGAAGTTACTCTCGATCGAGCCAAGCTAAATAGTTTGGGAATCTCGGCGGTACAGGTTGCAGGAGCGCTAGCTGGCCAGATGAGCAGTCCAGCGGTAACAAAGTTTGAGCAAGAGATTGATGGCGCAGTTCGTACCACCGAAGTACTACTGAGCAATGCTGACAAACCAACCACCGTAGAGCAGATTTCGAGTGTGGCAGTTGGTTTTGGCGCACGTGGTCCAATCTTAGTAAAAGATGTAGCTAGTGTTAAGGAGTCTGACGGCTTCTCTGGCATACAGCGCTTGAATGGCAGTCGCTTTGTAACAGTTGGTGCTAAAGTTGCTGATCCCCTTAAAGATGCTGCTGAACCACAAGCAAAAATTAAAGAGTTCTGGTCGAAGGAGCGTTTAGCTGAGTACGGTCTGCGTGAAGATGCACTGCAGAGCCGCGGTAATAATGACGAGTTTGTCAAAAGCTTTAAGGATCTTTTCCTTGCCCTAGGTATTGCAATTGTGTTGCTCTATATTTCACTGGTACTCTTCCTCAAGAGTTTCTGGCAACCTTTCATTATTCTCTTTGCGGTGCCACTTACCTTCCTAGGTGTATTCCCAGCATTGACTCTAGTTGGTGGACAGTTTGGCTTCCTTGAGATTCTAGGTATTATTACGCTCTCCGGTATTGTGGTGAACGTTGGTATCTTCCTGATCGATCTGGCAAACCAAAAGAAACGCGCTGGCATGGACTATCGTCAGGCAATTGCAGAAGCATCAGGTATCCGCTTTAGGCCAATCTTTTTGACCAAAGTTACAACGCTGGCTGGTCTTGTACCGCTCATGGTGCTTAGTCCTTTCTGGCGTAGTCTTGCTCTTGTTGTTGTTTCAGGCGTGTTGGTAAGTGGATTCTTGTCACTCTTCACTACTCCTGTGTTATACAACTGGCTTGAGCAAGTTGAGAGATTCTTTGACCGCGTTCGGGGGCGTGTTAGCGCAGGGTATAAACGCATGCGCGGCCGCTAAGCACGCTAGATAGAAAGAAAACTGGCCCTAGATTGGGGCCGGTTTTACTTTTTGGCGATTGACTCCGCCCACTCACCCAGATCCGCAATAATCCCCTTAAGGGCGATGCCCTGCGGTGTGAGTGAGTACTCCACTTGAGGAGGGGATGTTGGTACCACCGTCTTTTTTAGTAGCTTATGCTCTACTAAATCTTTCAAGCGCAGCGACAGGGCACGCGGGTTTATGCCGTCTACGGCATGTAAGAGTTCGTTAAAACCGCGTGGTCGTGTGCATAGCTGGTGAATGATGAGTAGGGTCCACTTGCTACCAATCAGCTGTGTTGCTTTCTGGATTCCACAGGTATCTTCAAAACTCATGAGAAACGCTTGACACTATAAATAGTATAGTTAATAATTATTTTATATTAATAGCATAAAGTGATCCACATGACCACTGAGGAAATAGTAGGGAAGTTAGTTGAATACATCAAGCGCGGTGAAAATGTTAAAGCAGAGGAAGAGCTTTACGCAGATTCGGTTGTGTCGTTTGAGCAGGATGGTAGGTCTGCACACGGTAAAGAGGCAGTAATTGCTAAAACCAAGGCAGCAGTCGAGTACATTGAAGAGTTCCACTCCGTAGACGTCAGCAAGGCTTGGATTGGTGATAATAATTTTCTCCTCGAGATTACCATGGATGTTACCCCAAAGGGCGGCGAACGAGTTACAATGACAGAGCTAGGCTTTTACAAGCTAACTGATGGTCTGGTAACAGAAGAGTACTTCTTTATGCAGCCAGCATTCTAGGAGGAGTATGCGGATTGGAATTATTCTGGGTAGCGTTAGAGAAAAACGCTCAGGGGAGCGCGTGGCTCGTTGGGCAGAGCGCAAGCTTGCCGAGATACATGGGGTAGAGCCGGTACTGCTTGACCTTAAGGAGTTTGATCTGCCGTTTTATAGCGAGGCTCTGAACCCTAATGATATTGAGACTTACAGCACAGATTCTGCCAACCGCTGGGCAGCGGCTGTGGCCGGAGTAGATGGCTTTTTAATCTTGGTTGCCGAGTACAACCATGGCTACACAGGTGTACTAAAAAACGCATTAGACTACCTATATAAGGAGTGGAATGGTAAGCCAGCCGCTATGCTTAGCTACTCAAGTGGTATGATGGGCGGCGCGCGGGCTGTAGAGCAATTGCGGCCGACGCTTTCACATCTAAAACTGGTTGCGCTGCCCGAGGTGCTACACCTTGGAAAAGTTACAGAGGTCCTAAATGAAGCAGGTGAGGTACAATCCGGGCCCTTTGATGAGATTTTAAGCAAGCAACTAGTCGAGTTAGTTAGGTGGACTAAGCTACTTAGGGAACAAAACAGCTAGACTATAGACCGGCACCCAGGTGCCGGTCTTCTCGTACTGGTATAGAATAGAGCTATGTACGCACTGCTCTCACTGTTACCGGTAGCCGTTATTCTGTTTGGCCTACTATTCTTTAGGCGCCACATGCGCTTGGTTGCCCTGGCGGCTCTTGGTGTGGCAACCATACTAGCTTGGCAGATATGGCGAGTAGAGCCTGCAACCTTTAATGGCTCGGTGCTTAAAGGCATTATGACCATGATTGATATTGGTATTGTGATCTTTGGCGCACTGGTATTTCTGGAAGTCATGCGGGCAGAGCGCGTGCTATCTTCTATTGAGCACTACCTACACAGTGTTTCGAGTGATTCACGCATCCAAGTACTGTTACTTGCCTGGTTTTTTGGTGCTTTCCTGGAAGGCTCAGCAGGCTTTGGTATTCCTGCCTTAATTGTTGCCCCGTTGCTGGTAAATGTTGGGCTAAAGCCAGCTTTGGCAGTTATGCTTGCGCTCTTAGCAAATAGTGTTCCCGTAACCTTTGGCGCAGTAGGCACGCCAATCTTGGTTGGTTTAAGCGGCTTCCCAACCATGGCCATTGCTCAGCAGACGGCGTTCATTGCTGCGCTCTTGGGGCTCGGCTTACCCACCTTGCTATTGGCAGTCCTAACAATCGGACTCAATCAGTCATGGAGGGAGTACTTTAGGGGCGGTTTGCCTTTTGCGCTTTGGAGCGGAGTAGCCTTTGTGGTTCCCTACTATTTTTCACTACTGATCGGGCCAGAATTTCCCTCGCTCTTTGGAGCAATCATCGGCATGGTTTTGGCGATTATCCCACTAAAGTTTGGCTGGTTTGTACCGCCGCAACTGCACAGAGCAAAAAACTACGAGCCTAACGAAAATCCACTCCACCTTGGCCGAACGCTCTTTCCCTACCTGCTACTAGTGGCGCTGCTGATTGGAGGTCGCCTGATTTTGCCGCAGTTTAGTATTAGTCTGCCAGGGGACTTGCTACACCAAGTGCGCCTGTTTAACCCAGGCTTACTCCTACTGTTTGTGGCCTCACTCTACATGCTGCGCTACCGCATGCCGCGCAGTGAAGTACTACGCTTTGCCAACGATGGCTTACTGCGTCTTGGTCGCCCGGCATTAATCATTTTTTGTACTGCCACCATCATGCAAATTATGATGAACAGTGGTGTCAACACCTCAGGATTATCGAGTATGGTGGAGTATGGTTTTGATCGGCTGCAAACTGCCTGGCTGCCACTATATGCGCCATTAGTGGGGGCGCTCGGTGGCTTTGTGGCGGGAAGCACAACCCTGTCAAATGTAATTTTTGGTAGCATACAGGCGTACTCTGCTTCTGTAGTTGGCTACTCCACGGTCGCAATTTTGGCCCTACAGGTAGTTGGCGCAACGGGAGGCAATATCATGTCGCTCACCAATGTAATTGCCGCGGTTTCTACGGTTGATGCCAAGCGAGAAGAAGGTCATATTATGCTTAGCCTGGTTGCGCCAGTCGCGCTCTACTTGGGGGCAGTGCTACTGATAGGTATAGCCGTAACAGGCATACTGCCTGGATAATTGCCCCCTTTTTCATCTACATTTCATCTCACAAAACTAGACTACGTAAGAAAACTCATAAGGAATTACATGGAGCAAAAGAAACCAAATACAACGGTAATCACGGTCGGTGTTCTAGCTCTCGTTCTAGCTATAGCCGGGGGAGTATCACTACTAAATAAGCAAGAGACTACCGAAACAGCAGATGCTGAATCTAATGACGGATCCAGGCAAACGACTGCGAGTAGCTCTGCGCAAAGCACGCCAACGAGCAGTGCTACAACTACAGCGGCCAGTACCGCTCCTGCAACTGCCTCTACGGCTGCAAACACATATAAAAACGGTACGTACTCGGCCAGTGGTACCTACAGTACTCCCGGAGGGGCGGAAAGCATAAACGTAACCTTAACCATAAAAGATGGTGTAGTTACAGACTCTAGCGTTAGCCAGTCAACGACTAACCGTGAGAGTCAGGAATTCTTTAACTCTTTTGCAGCGAGCTACAAAGGCAAAGTTGTTGGGCAAAAGCTAGAGAGCCTAAGCCTGAGTCGTGTCTCTGGCTCCTCACTCACCCCAAGAGGATTCAACAGCGCCCTGGCAAGCATTAAATCAAAAGCAAAGAGCTAGCGTGCAACGTCGAGAATTTGAGGCGATCGGCACGCACTGGATCATAGACCTAGAGTTGCCGGCAAAAACCCATGCCGAGCAACTTTTTACTACGGTTGATCAGCGTATTGCTCAGTTTGATAAAGACTACTCGAGGTTTCGGTCTGACTCACTAGTGCTGCGTATGGCTGAGCAGGCTGGAAAATACCGCTTGCCTGCAGATGCACAGCCTATGTTTGATCTGTATCAAAAACTATACACAGTCAGCGCTGGCGCGCTAACGCCGCTGATTGGTCAGGTTTTGGTTGATGCAGGTTACGATGCAGCCTATAGTTTAGAGCCCAAGCAGTTGCAACGCCCTCCTACCTGGGAAGAGGTACTTATTTATAACTATCCTCACCTAACTTTACATAAACCCGCCTTGCTTGATGTCGGCGCAGCCGGAAAAGGTTACCTTGTAGATATTGTCGCAGAAATCTTACGCGAGGCTGGCTGTAAGCAATTTGTGATTGACGCAGGAGGCGATATAGCTGTAGACGTCTTGGCTAGCACACCGCAACGTATAGGGCTAGAGCATCCCGACGATCCGAGCAAAGCAATTGGTGTGGTGACCGTAACAAAAGGTTCCCTCTGTGGCTCGGCGGGCAATAGGCGATCCTGGGAGGGTTTTACCCACACCATTGACCCTTTCACACTTGCTTCGCCCCGACACCTCAAGGCTACGTGGGTGCGCGCGGAAAGCACCCTGCTTGCTGACGGCTTAGCTACAGCCCTCTCATTTGTAGAGCCCTACGTTTTGCAACAGCACTTTAGTTTTGAGTATGTAGTGATGCAGGCTAATGATAGTGTTATCTATTCACCTGGGTTTGGCTTGGAGCTTGCCTAGCGCTATGCTGGAGCTATGAAGTATATTGATCGTTTTCTCAACGCAATCACCATGTACCGGCTCTTGCTCTATGGGCTGGGCGTGCTGGTTACCGCTGCGTCTGTCCTGAGTTTATTTGAGGATGTGCTACCCTTTACGACGCTGGCGTTGCTTGCCTCGCTCGGTGTTGCCCTGGCCGCTTGCGCGGGGAGTAACTGGGCGCTGGCTAAGCTGTATAGAGTACCCGCGAATGTAGAATCTAGCTACATTACAGCCTTAATTTTAGTGTGTATTATTACACCCACTGTTACTCTTGCTGACCTACTGACCATTGCTGCTGCTGGTGTGATCGCAATGGCTGCCAAGTACGTTCTGGCAATTAACCAAAAGCATGTCTTTAATCCAGCTGCTGTTGCTGCTGTATTGGTTGTTATGCTTGGGTTTCACCATGTTAGTTGGTGGGTAGGAACGGGGGGAATGCTGCCACTTACCTTGGTTTTTGGCTTGCTCATAGTGCGTAAGATACGGCGTGCCGATTTATTTTTTGCTTACATTGTGCCCTCAGTCCTCATTTTGGCCTACCTCGGTATTGTGGTGGATCAGCGAACAACGGGCGAAGTGTTTGCCGAAATGTTTCGCTCTTGGCCACTGATTTTCTTTAGCACAGTTATGCTGACTGAACCGCTCACTACGCCACCAACAAGGTGGGGTAGGGTGGGGTACGGAGTTTTTGTAGCAGTAGTGATGAACAGTCGTTGGCACCTTGGTGCACTTGCTGTATCTCCGCAGTTGGCGCTAGTAGCAGGCAATCTTCTCTCATTTGCACTTAGTCCAAAACAGCGTCCAACGCTCACGCTCAAAGAAGTTGTAAAAATGGCACCAAATATTTGGGATTTTATTTTTACTCCCTCTGAGAAGGTACGATTTATTGCTGGGCAGTACGCTGAGTGGACGCTTGCACCAGATAAAGCAGACGATCGCGGTAACCGCCGTTACTTTACTATCGCATCAGCACCGCACGAGACGGATATTCATTTAGGAGTAAAGTTCTACAGCCCATCGAGTTCTTTTAAAGAGATGCTCAGAGCCATGCAGCCAGGTGACACGCTTATGCTCGGACAAGTTTGTGGCGACTTTGTACTGCCAACTCAGCCTCAACCGCTACTATTTTTAGCAGGAGGAATAGGGGTTACCCCCTTTAGGAGTATGCTGCACCACCTTTTGCAGCAGAAAGGCCCACTAGACGCTGTGCTTGTGTATTCAGCAGCTAGGGCGGAAGAAGTCGTATATCGCGATACTATAGCCTTAGCCCAATCACGAGGCCTGAGGGTAATCTATGTATTGGGCACACCAGACAATGTCCCGGCTGACTGGAATGCACACCTGGGGTACATTACTCAAGAGCTACTAGCAAAATCTGTGCCAGATATTGCCAAGCGACGCGCCTATATTTCAGGTCCCAATCTATTTGTAGATGCAAGCAAGAAGGCAGTCCGTAGTCTAGGGGTACCAGCTAGCTCAATCGTCACAGATTACTTTCCCGGGTACTAGTACTACTTAAATCCGTCCTTTGCGTAGGAGTAGACCGTTTCAGAGATTTTAGCGATGGTGTGCTCCACCTTGGCCACATCCGACGCCTTACTCTTGGTCATGACACAGAGGAGGTAAGGGTGCTCACGGGTGTACACTATGCCACAGTCGTGCAGCTCTCCTTGCTCGGTGCCGCCACTTTTTTGCACAGTGCCTATGCCAAATTTGTGAGCTACTTTTACTTCACTCGGGACTCCTGCCACAAGACCGCTTTTATAGTCTGTTCGGCTAAGTAGTGCTAGCACAGACTCAGAGTTTGCCTTATTCAGGTAAGTGGCATTAAATAGTGTGCGGAAGAAAAGTGAAAACTGGTAAGCCGTCATGTAGTCATCAATGGAGGTGATGTTGTCGGGGTAGTGCAGTTGTAGGTCTTGGTAGGCTTGATTAAATTTTTCAATACCAAGATTTCGTAGTAGCACCTGAAAACTAATATTGTCGGAGTAGTTGATCATGTAGTCGATCAGCTGTGCATTAGTATAGCTCTTGCCAAACTGCGGTACTTCTTTGGGTACAATTGTAGTCCCAGCGTTATAATCAGTAGGATCATCGATGGTAATAGTTTGGGTAAGGAGGCCCTGTACTGATTCAGATTCCTTATAGTACTGCAGCATAAGGGGGACCTTTTTCAGGCTAGCTGGGTAAAACGTTTCGTCTGGATCAATGCTCATTTCACGACGATTAATAAGGTCACGCAGATAGACCGAAACCTTTGTGATATCACCCCGCGCTTTTGCCTCCGCAATAGTTTTTTCCAGTGCAGTTTTTACGGCAATCATTTCTTTATAATCATCCCCAGCCGGGTTTGTATCGCAGGTTAGGAGCGGTCTAATGTATGTGTAACCCGATAGTCTCAAACAACCAGAAGTAGGGGGAACAACTGTTGTGTTAGGTTTAGAGTACCAGCCTACCCCAAAACCAATAGCCAACAGCGTGGTAGCGCCCAGTAAAACAGCTGTAGTTTTCCAGGTATGTGAATCAGATTTACGTGTGTTGCTCATGGCTACATACTAACAAATTCTTCAGTCGCGTGTAGCTAGCGAATTATTGTGCTTTCGCTGGCAAAAAATCGATGCTTGGCAATTTCAACAACACCTAGGTAGAGGGCAACTATACTGGCAATAGTAAGAAGGGCTGGGAAAGGTAGGGGGGTAAATCCAAGAAGGGAGCCAATAGGGAGCACGGTAATTAACCAGCTAACTCCTACTGCAGCAGATGCTCCTATAAGCAGGGTCAGACTAGGGCTGCTCTGTAGGAAGGGGATCTTTTTCGTGCGAATAATGTATACGACCAGCGTTTGGGTTGCTAACGACTCCAAAAACCATCCAGTTTGAAAGCTGCCATTTAGTAGGTTAAAGCCCCAATACAGCACACCAAAGGTCATAAAATCGAATACTGAACTGATTGGACCAAATACTAGCATAAAGCGCTTAATCTCTTGTATGTGCAGGCGGCGCGGCTTGAGAATCTCTTCTTCGTCTACATTGTCGCTGGGCAGGGCAAACTGCGAGGCCTCGTAGAGTAGATTATTTAATAGAACTTGTGTTGGTAGCATGGGGAGAAAGGGAAGGATGACGGAAGCGCCGGCCATGGAAAATACATTGCCGTAGTTAGAGGCAAGTACCATGCGCAGGTATTTGAGGGTATTCACAAATGTTTTACGTCCCTCGCGTACGCCCCCTACGAGATCCTGCAAGCTTTTGTGCAGCAAAATAAGGTCGGCTGAATCTTTGGCAATATCGGTGGCGTTGTTAACAGAGATCCCCACATCTGCGGCGCGTAGTGAAGGGGCGTCGTTAATACCATCACCCATGTACCCAACTACGTTACCTGCCTTTTGTAGGGTTTGGATAATCCTGAGCTTCTGCTCTGGATTAACTCTTGCAAAAATACTTATCTCTCGTACAGCCTTCTCTAGTTGCTGGGGTGAGAGCGTATCTAGTTGGTCACCAGTAACTACACCTGTAACGGGTAGCGAGATATCTTGAGCAATACGTTGAGTAACGAGCTCGTTATCTCCAGTAATAATCTTGATTGCAATACCTAAGCGCTGCATTTCAGCCAAGGTGGGTGCAGCGGTTAGCTTGGCAGGATCAAGAAAGGCGACAAACCCCTGAAAACTCATGTCCTTTTCTTCAGTTGTTTCGTAACTTGCTTTACGCTTTACCACCCGAGAAGCTATGGCGAGCACCCTAAACCCGTCTCGGCTCAGCTGCTGGTAGGTTTTTTTAGCAACGGCTCGGGTGGCGGCATCGTCAAACTCACTACATACTCGCATTACTCCTTCAGGCGAGCCCTTGGCAATTAATAAAATCTTTCCTGCGTGCTCAACAACAACTGACTCTCGTCGTCGTTCAAAGTCAAAGGGCAGCTCATCAATCTTTTTGTACGATTTACTGTCCAAATGCCTAAAGTCGCGGATGGCATCATCGAGGGGATTCTTAAAGCCGGTAGTGAGTACACTATTTAAATAGGCATAGAGTAGTGTTGCATCGCAGGTTTTCCCAGCTCCATCTACGTATTTAACTAGTGAAATGTGATCTTCAGTTAATGTGCCTGTTTTATCTGTGCAGAGCACATTCATGCTACCGAAATTTTGTAGCGAGGAAAGTTTCTTGACGATTACGCCATGCTTGGCCATGGCTAATGAACCCTTAGTTAGGTTAAGGGTTATGATCATGGGTAGTAGCTCGGGGGTGATACCTACGGCAAGTGCAATGGCAAAGAGTAGAGAGGTTAGCGCACTACCTTTCAGAATGGTATTAACCGCAAAAACAACTATCACCAAAATGAGGGCTACTCGCAGTATTAGAAAGCTAAAGTCACGTATCTCACGATCAAATTCAGTGAGTCCAACCTTAGTATTAAGCGCAACAACCACCTTACTAAACTGCGTGGCCGCCCCTGTTTTTGTCACCTGCATAATTCCCTCACCACTGGATATGCTGCTACCCATGTAGAGTTCGCTGCCAACATTTTTTGCTTGTGGATAGGCCTCGCCGGTGAGTGAGGACTCGTTGCTAAATAAGTGTGTGGCGGCCACCACGTTGCCATCGGCGGGAACAATGTCTCCAGCTGAAAGAATCACAATGTCGCCAGGAACAAGCGCGCTCACTGGAATATTGCTCTGCTCTGCATCGCGTATAACGGTGACGGTAATCCTTACACGCTTCTTTAATTCCTGCGCGGCTTTATCTGACTTATAGCTATTTACTGCGTCAAAAATGCTGCTCGCCAAAACTATGAGAATAATGATGGCTGAGCTTAGGGTTTCGCCAAAGTAGGCGGAGAGAGCTGCTGCTACTAGCAAAATTATGCCGAGCGGGTTCTTAAAGGAAGTTACTAAAAAAGAAAGAAGTGTATGATTCTTACGAATCTCAATTTCATTTGGTCCGTACTGGAGCGTGAGGCGAGTAATATCCTTACTGCTCAATCCAGTTTTGAACGGCGGTGTATGTAGTGGTGCCGGCATATGCTCTACCAGTATACATCTGGTTACCTTAAAAAAGTGGGGGCTTTGTGCTAGACTACAGCCAAATCAGTAAGCCATCCTATGAATTGTCCAGTATGCAGTGCGAACTTGGTTATGTCTGAGCGTTCTGGGGTAGAGATCGACTACTGTCCTCAGTGTCGCGGTGTTTGGTTAGACCGCGGTGAGCTCGACAAGATTATCGAAAAAGCAGAAGGAGCAACTCCAGCAGCGCAACGTGCTCCCCAGCCACAGCAACACTACCCGCAGCACGACCGACACGAGCATCGCCCGCACAAGCGACGTGAGTCATTCTTGGGTGATTTATTCGACTTTTAGCCGAGCTACAAGCTCCGCTCTAGCTTAGAGATTGGGTCGTACCAACCATGCTCTAGGGCAAAGGTCTGGATCTTTTTGTCGTAGCCAAATAGTATTGCAAGTCCAATCAAAATAAAGAGCAACCCAATGCCTCTGCGGACTATGCCCTGGGGGTTAGCTAGCGAGCGTAGCCGGCTGCTAATCTTTTTACCGAGCAGCGCAATAGCAAGTAGCGCTATGCCTAGGCCTAGAGCATAGGCAGTCAGGTGTACAAACCCCTCTGCGAATGATCGGGGCAAGATAATGGCCACTATTAAAGCATAAGTCGGGCTGCAGCTATTGAATACAGGTCCAAGTGCTGCGCCAATTAAGAAATTTCCGAGTACTCCTTGTTTTTTAGCACTTTGGTTGAGTAGTGCATCTGACTGTTTTTGTAAGCCTGCCCTTATACTAATTGCGTCCCAAAGCTGAGGAAGCACTAGGGTCATGCCAAATAATACAAGGATAGATGCAGAGATTGCTTGCCAGAATAAATCAGGGATATTTAGTAGGGCCGTAGATGCCTTGAGCAGCAAGGTGAACACAATCACCGAAGCAATTAGGCCGGCAATAATTTGATAGGGAGCAGCTTTAGAGCTTGCCTGTTGCTCCGTACGCACAATACTGCCACCTAAAATAACCGGCAGTAGCGGCAGTACACAGGGAGCGGCCACGGTAAGGAAGCCAGCGAAAAAAGAACCAAGCAGCTCAATCATTTACAGAATATTCTTGATCAGTGCTGTTAGGCTTGGGTCACTCGAAGCGACAAAACTTGCCTCAAGCTTGCCATCGTCACCAACGCGAACCAAGGTGGTTTGTACCTTTACGCCATAGGTTTTGCGCAGCGCTTGGTTAGAATCATAGTCAACTTTAATAATCGTTACACCCTGAGGAATTTTACCTGATCGAATACTCGCGTCGAGTGCGCGGCAGTCTGGACACCACGAGGCATGAAAGAAAAGAATCTTCTTGCCAGACGTTTTCTCAATAATGCCCGGCTCATAGGTAGTATAGGTTCCTGTGCTCGCAGTGTTGGCTTGCGCCGAAGCAGTGACACTAGCGACCGAAGCACTTGCTGTAGGAGTAGGAGTGCTCTCAGCTACTTGATTGCTATTCATAGTGCTCTGGCGCATATAGGCATATACGCCACCTGCAACAAGTACCAACGCACCAACCAGGATAAAAACCATCTGAGGAGTTTGGGATTTTTGCTTCATGGGGATGTGTAATGGATTAGTCGGTACTTTTGTATGCGCCTACTATAGTTCATCAGATAGTCTGTGTACACTAAATCTATGATGCAGGTGACAAATAAAAACTTTTGGGATCCAAGTGGCATCGGTTTTAACGAGGCTGTTTGGGTAGAAGCTTATGCAGGCTTTGCGGAAACATACGCAAAATCAACAAATTTAATCCAGCTGCGCCGTAAGAGAAGAATCCTACTAACTATTGGTTGGGTGGGTATGATGGTTATGCCTGCGTTGGTTGGCTACGCCACGTATGCCCTAAAGCTATCACTAGATGGTAATATTTTGTTTTTATTGTGTATTAGCTGGATGCCGTACTTGGCCATGTACGGTAATCTGAAAAAGATGCAGCACGATATCGCCAAGCTGCAAATAGCAAAGGAAAAAGGATGGACCTACTGGCCAAGTGAAGACCGTGATCGCTATGGTCGATTATCTACCCTGTACCCTGCGGTATTTAATGTTGGCACTAGCTCCCAATACTTTTCAGATGAGTTTTGGGGAGAGCAGCCGGGGAAACATTTGACTACACCTTTTTGGGTTGCCGACTTTACCTACACCGTGGGTAGCGGTAAAAACGAAACAGTGATTCACGAAACTGCATTTGCGGTGCACTTAGCGCGTCCTGTGCAAACAGAATTAACAATCCTACCGGAAAACTTTGCTACGCGCGTGGCTAATGTTTTCACCCGTTCAGATATACAACTTGAATCTGCCGAGTTTAACCAAAAATTTCACCTAAGCTATGCGGCGGACAATGACGTACAAAAGAAACAAAAAATATTTCAAGTTCTTAATCCGCCGGCGATGGCAACACTGTTAGATATTAACGATCACATTGGAAGGTTCAGGCTTACATTTAAGGATGATGTAATTGCTGGCAGCTTCAGTAATCAAATTTTTAGACCAAAGTATTCAAACTTTTTTAAGAGCACGGCGGTTGACCCGCGTGACTTGCAAAACCTGAATGATTTTTTAACAAAGATCACCACGCTTGCTACTCAGCTCTCCTTTGATTTGGATTAAGTATGGAGTGGCTGTGATGCCTTCCAAGTCCTCTTAAGAGTACGCACCTACGTGAGTCACTTTTGATACGGCGTGTATTTTTTCATGTGTATACTGAGTGTGTGAATCCAGAGGAAGTCTATCGTCTGCATGTTAAGTCAGTGCACCGCTACTTTTACTATAAGGGCGTCACTATTAATGATGTAGAGGATCTTGTGCAAGAGTCTTTCTTTAGATTTTTTCAGGCCTATCCCGATCAACGCTCAGAAGTAGATACTCGCAAGATCCTCTATGTAATTTCACGGAATGTCTGGCGCGAGTGGGTGCGTAATCAGCTAAAACACCGGGTTTACGAATTAGATGAGCTAAAAGCCATCCCTGAAACGGCAGAAGATTTCTCAGAAGAAGATCCAGCAGAATACGATGGCCAGCGCGCTGTGTTGTTGGCTGTCATTGAGAAGCTAAACCCAACAGTTAAAGCAGTTTTAACCATGCGATTTATTGATGGAAAAACTAGGAAAGAGATAGCAGCACACCTAGGGATTGCTGAAAAAGATGTGCATACCTATCAAAAACGCGGTATTAAATCCTTACACAAACTAGTTGCAAAAGATAAGTCGCTGGGAGAAGTTGTACCCCCTGCTGCATAAACTAAGTGGAGATGCATATGTTTTCCAAACTATTTACCAACCTACGCCATGCTCTCTACCGTTCGCGCAAGCCTCTCTCTCCGGAGGAGCAGCAGGCAAGTGAAGACAGGGTGTGGCAAGGCCTCGCTACGAGGTTAAACAACCAATCAATGACTCAGAATGTCACTACGGCCAAGTCAGGTCGCAACAGCCTTTCATTTTTGCTGCCCGCGCTAGCCTTTGTGCTCGTGCTTGGGGTGGTCGCAACTATGGTGTATCGCCCTCAGCAAAACAAGGAGAAAAATCAGGTAGCAAGCAACGACGTAACAAGTGTCAAAGTAAACCCGGATATTGTTAACGATGTAGGTGTTGTCGCTCGTAAGCAAGGAGCTACGTCAAATGGAGTGGTTGGCTACGTACCTAAGCCAAAAAAAGCTGCCCAAGCCAGTCTTTTTGCTAGCACCGCATACGCTGCAGAAGACGAGTACACACCAGTTTTGTTCTACACCAAGAGCAATGCAGGCACACAGTCCCAATTATTCTCTTATGATATTACATCAGGTACAGAGAAAGCTCTTACCTCTGCTGACGATTACGCTACAACACCTGTATTTAGTTCAAAAGGTCAGAAGCTGGCATACAATATTTTGACGGGTCCAAACTCTAGTATGTTCCGCCCATGTCAGATTGCTATTCAGGACCACACCACAGGTAAGGTGATCGCCACTATCCAAAAGGATGATACCCGCTGCCTTATTCCCGTTAGCTGGTCTGCAGACGGTAATTACTTAGTCATTACTGATGACTTTAAGGGTCGTCCACTAGATATCAGTGAGGACTCGATTATCCCTAAGACCGACACTCATGTACGTGTGTATAACGTGGCTACAAACGTACTTAGCGATTACGTTGAGCCAACAAATCAAGGTGATTGCTTTTCATCTGGCGGGTGGAAGGATGATGTAAACTTTTATATCCATTGCTCTACATACGGTGTAAAAGTAGGTAGCGAAAAGCGAAGCGTGTTTAGCATCAACGTCGACACAAAAGTCGCAACAGAATTTACAGCGCCAACTCAATCGTTCTATGGATTTCAGCGTGTGGGTAATGACGACTTTTACATGGCAAGTATTCCACCAAAGAATCCTAAGCCAAATAGTAGTTACAGTCCGTATCGTATTGTGCGGCGCTCAGCCACAGACACGGAGCCATTTGTCTACCCGTTTAGTCAAATGACCTCCAACTTCATGGTGAGTAAAACAAGTAATGGTTCGGCAGGATATGTTGTCGCTGGTCAAACCACCGCAGATTGGTTCGCAGATGAAGATCCTGATGCCAAAACCAGTCCGAGTTGGTTGGCCAAGGGTGGTGTGGTCATGTTTGATGTTAAAACAGGTAAGCCGACTCACTTTAATACCGCAAAAGGTTATGTTGAGTTAGTTGGTTGGTATGGTGATTATACTCACATTATTTACGTGAATAGTGAAGATAGCGGTGCACGTCAGTATCGTCTGCTCAACCTGCAGGATGGCAAGGATAGCCTAATCAAGAGTGTTGAGTAAGTAGTGCGGCCGCTAGCGGCATAGGGCAGTAGGCTAGTAGAGTAAGGGGGAGACACCCCTTACTCTACTGTGTGTGGCTACACGTCACTACTTCCTTTGTAGAACTATGTATACTAAACGTACATAAGTAACCTATGCCATGCAAAGCCAAAAAACCTTTAGCACCCTTAACCGATACAATCTTGTAGCGGCGCTCCTGCACGCTGTGCAGGGTATTGCCGTGATTATTCTTAGTCGAGATTTTTCTCTGCCGATAAGTACTAGTTTCTTAAAGTTTGATACAGCTAGCCAGACCTTACTTCCGTCTAGCGATACTGTGTTTAACCTTTCGCTGCCAGCACTACTAGCAGGTTTCTTCTTTCTCTCCGCTCTCTTTCACCTAATTATTGCTACGTTCTACCGCAAAACCTATGAGACTAACCTAGAGGTTGGCCTCAATAAGGCGCGTTGGCATGAGTACTCTATTTCGGCCAGCGTAATGATGGTGGCTATCTCACTCTTGGTAGGTATTTACGATCTTGGTAGCTTGCTCATGATTTTTGGACTCACTTGGGGAATGAACCTTATGGGCTTAGTCATGGAAGTGCACAACCAAACAACCAAGACAACCAGCTGGCTGTCTTACTGGGTTGGCTGTGTGCTCGGGGCTATCCCATGGTTGGTGGTGGCACTCTACCTGTGGTCAGGCTACGCGAATGGCAGTGCTGCTCCAACCTTTGTATACTGGATTTTTGTTTCAATCTTTGTGTTCTTCAACTGTTTTGCCATCAACATGTGGCTGCAGTACAAGCAAATTGGTCCCTGGAAGAATTACCTGTACGGCGAGCGTGCGTACATGATCTTAAGTCTGGTTGCAAAAACACTACTAGCCTGGCAGGTATTTGGCGGAACACTCCGTCCTTAGCAGCTTGCTTACGCCTATATAAAAAGAGGTCGCTTCATCGCGACCTCTTTTGCTGTAACCGATTACTGGCAGTAGTCACTTGTTTTACCTTCGGTACCTGATCCTGGTAGTGCTTTTGCTGTAGTAGCGTCAGGCTCTGGCAGCGCATTCAACCAGCAGGTTCCGTAGTAGCTGAGCTCGGTAAATTGCCCCACTTTTTTCTGGAAGGTCGTTGAGCGTGAGGCTTGGTTGGCTTGGCGTAAATCGTATACACCAAAGTCAAAGCTGACGTTGCTGGTAGCACGGAACCCAACTTCTGTAGCTATAGCTGTTCCTTTACTAAAGCTTAAACCACTGGGAAATGGTGTGGTTTGCGACGCATCCTTCTTGGCGGCTGGTAAGTGCGCATCTACAAGTTTCTGCAGCTCTGGCGTAAGGGTAAGCAGGTGGTCGTAGCGGAGTAGATAGCCGCAAGGGTGAACAAAGTCGAGCATGGTTTGTACCTCTCCAGCTTCAATGTAGCGCGAGCCTCGCAGAAGTGAGCTATCAAGTGCTAGTGTCACCCCTACAGCGTTGCGTGTACCTGTTTGACTCTGCCCATCAAAGCGAAAACCGCCGTGAGGTTTGTAGTTACCGCCCCGCGTTTGACCGGGGTATAGAATGGCCGTGGCAAGCTGTATGTTTGTGGGTGTGGCAAGCCCAAGTGGGGTTGGGCAACTTGGTGCCGATCCTAAAGCCTTCCAGCCCTCACCGCTATACGACCAGGATACTGCCGTACTAGGCTCTGTGGCCTTGGGACTACTTGCCGCTGTGGCCTTTGTACTGCTCGCCGGCGTTTTGCTGGTTTCGGTGCCGGACTTGTCGGTGGCGGTGTCTGCAGTGTTTTCGGTGCGCGGGCGCATTGCAGCCGTGGCTCCTAAAATTACGCCAATGATAACTACAGTAGATAATCCAATAATAAGGATTCGACTTGGGTGAGGGGTAGGGTTGGGCATATGAGTGCTGCAGGGTTATATGTGTGCCTACAGTATACAGGGCTTTCTTCTGATAACACTAGCCATACCCCCAGACATAAAAAAGAGAGGTCGCGATTACGCGACCTCTTTCAGTTTTTGCTTGCTACCTGATCTAGGCAATTGATTCACGCACCACAGATACAATGCGCTCAATTGTGTCGTTGACCAAGTAGCAGGTTGCAATGCTGCCATCATAGGTTGCGCCAAACTCGTTTACCTGGCGCATGCCAAGGGTAGAGTCGTAGGCTGCTAAGCTTTCCTGTTCACCACTGTCCTCCATGCGTTTTTGTAGACGCTCAAGCAATGTGTCGAACACAGGATCAGGTGGTAGCAAGTAGATGAGGGCAGCTCCTGTGGTTTCTTGATCTAGGCCAGCAACAAGCTGGGCAACTACCTCAGCCGATTCCTCTACAAGACAGAGAGGGCTCTGCAGAGCTGCTTCTAGATGGGCTCTCTGAAAGCCATACCAGCCGCGCCCCTCGCGGAACTTTTTGGTTACAAGTTCTCCGTTTGCCTCTAGCTGTTTGTAGACTTCTTCAGTTACAAAGTGGTAGTCCACGCCGTCTGTCTCGTTTTCACGAGGTTTGCGGGTTGTGGTGTTCAAGAGACGAGTCGCGCCGGTTTCGTTCAAGACTGCCTGAATAAAGGTTCCCTTGCCAACAGCGCCAGGGCCGTTGATGGCCAGTACGCGCCGGGGTTTAGCCAGTGCGTCCGTAAGGTTGGATCGCGTTGCCGCCTCTAGGGTTGCAACAACCGATTCGTTCGGGACAGTATCCTGCCCCTGCCAGTAGTTGAGTGCGCTGCTGAGTGCATCCCGCCACCCTTGGCGCATGGTCGCGGTGAACTGCTGTAACTCACGCTGTTGAGTGGGGGAAGGTGTTTCTGCCATGGGGTTAGTTTTAGCAAAAATATGCAATTTTGACAATGAATATGATAGAGCCAGCTGCTAGCTGAGGCTCGTGTGTACACATTTATTTCACACTACTAAGAGCGCGCTGCATAGACAAAAACCAAGATTTCCCGTATACATATAAAGCTAAATTCTTACGGCAACTTCTGCGCGAGAGTTAGCTCTGGAGAAAGATATTGACACAACGAGGTATTGGAATCGTCCTCATGGGCCCCCCGGGCTCAGGCAAGGGCACACTTGGTGAGCGACTGCTCGCCACCGACTGGGGAAGAACGAAACTTAAACGAGTAGTCTCCCACACTGACCGACCAAGGCGAGAAAGTGATCACGAAGGGCAATACGAGTTCATCACTAAAGAAGAGATGGATGCAGTCTTTGCCGAGAGTGGCTGGGCAACACACGGTGAAATGAATGGTATTCGCTATGTGTACCGGCGCAGCAGCATCTTGAGTATTGTGGAAGCGGGCGAGGTGCCCCTACTCGATATTCGCACGCAGACACTAGCACGGCTAGTGACGAACGTGCCTGAGCTTGATTTTGCTGCTATGCTGGTTCACCCTGGCAATGTGCAAGACCTGCTTAACAGGATCATCGGCCGCGATGGCGACTCGCCATCAAGTCGGGACCGTGCCGCTCTTGCGGTAGATGAGTATGCCTGTGCTCGTACACTGCTGCGGCAGCGCCCAGGCCTCTACACTACCATCTATAACCGAGATGGCGAGCAAGAAGCAGCCTTTGGCGCCATGCTTACTTTCTTGGGCAAGTATGTGCCTGAACTCATTGCGGTTCCGGCGTAATCGATCGTTTGGTCATTCTGATTGGGGCGCGCGTAGGCGTGCCCCGTTTTTTATTTCCTTTAGTCAGCGTAGCGCCAATCGTAGTTTGTAGTTGGTCAGAACTCCATCGTATACTAGTGGTATCACACTTAACATGTACTATGGGCACACATAAGGTATCTCCTGTTCTTTGGATTGGTTTGATCGTAGTTTTGCTTGGTGGGGGTGTGGCGGTATATAGCCAGCGTAATACAAAAGAAGAGCAGGGCAAGAATCAAGCTGTTGATAAAAAAGAAGATCAGGGTAAAACTACAGGTGCGCTCACACCTGCAAAATCGAATGGGTACACAGGCTTAGCTGGTGACGTTATTAGCAGTAGCGCGTTCGAGTGTCAGCCGCGTAGCGAGCACGAGTGGTATCGTACCGATCGTACTTTTGCAGTAGATCCTAAGAATCCACAGGTGATGTACACCAGTGTGGAGTATAAGGGTGTGTACAAATCTGTCGATGGCGGTACAACCTGGAAGTCTGCCAGCAAGGGGATTCGCGCCTACAGTCGCCAGGATGACAAAACAAAGCCCTGCTATAGCGAGTATCCGGTGATCAAGATTAACCCCAAGGACAGCAATCACATCGTGATCGCTATCAGTAGTGGCGGCGGTGGCCATCTACACCCAACTAACATGAACCAGCAAGTGGGCGGTGTCTACCAGAGCTTTAACGCAGGTGAAAGTTGGGAACTGATGATTGATAACACCATGAACACCTATGTTACTGACGTGGTATTTGACGCCGATGGCGCGGTATACTACGGCACAGCTTCTAACCCAGGATCGTGGACCGAGGCTGACCAGAACCAGCTCTTCGTCAGCAAGGGGCTTATCTATAAAACCAGCGACAAGGGGAACACCTGGACTGAGCTGCCAACCGGCATTGGCAGCCGAACCTCGGCGACTAAGGTGTTCGTCAACCCGGCAAATACCCAGCAGATTATGGCTCCGACCTACTCGGCAGTGCGACAATCGGCTGATGGCACGGGGACGGGTATCAGCACGGGTAAAGATACAAACGTAGCTCAGCTGGGAATTTTAAGCTCAAGTGATGCTGGTAAAACCTGGAAGCGCATTGCGCTGCCTGGAAACGTGCCGGTGCTGAGTGCCGCAGTTTCGTCAGCCAAGTTTGCTAACCAGATCTACATTAGTGCAACAACCGACGAGTCCTTTGTTACCTTTGACGCAGGCGCTACTTTTACCAAAACCAAGTACCTGAACACCGTCGCCTACGACCCATTCGACGCGACTGGCAAGCACCTGCTAGCCTACAGTATGCAGTCCATGAACGGGCCAGGGCTAAATTTACACGAGAGCCTTGACGGTGGGCTTACCTGGAAAGCAAAAGGCTCGCTGCCACGCGAGATTACTGACCTGAACGATAAAAAGACCCGCGTCAGCAACCTATTCTGGCACCCAACCGACAAGAACACTATCTATATGAATGGTGCTTCCGGGTACCTATGGGTCAGTACCGACCTAGGTACAACCTGGAAGCGTCTACTTACCTATACTGACTTATAATATGAAGCCTCACTCTCACTCAAAAGTTATTTTAGTTGGTGTTGCAGTTGTGCTGGTCTGTGGCGGCATTGTGGCCTTTACTTCGGGGAGGAAGGATACCAAAACTGGAGGGCAGCAGATCGAGCAAGGTACGAGCACAAATACTCAGAGAACTACTGAGCCGAAAGAAGCAGATATTGTACTCAAGAACTTGGGCCTCAGTAGCATTGCGGATAGCACGGTGTACACACGCTTTGCCGTGCAGGACTATGCAAGTAATGGCATGAAGGGGCTGTATTTGTTTGGTGATAAGCTACCCGGTAACCGCCTGAATCCTAACTTTGAGTTTTCTTCGGTCAAGCAGGACGCGCCGGTGATTGCGGCAATTGACGGCATTGTCGCTTTTATTAAGGAGCAGGCCGAAAGTAAGGATTATGAAGTATTTCTGCAACCAAAAGATGGTTCAATCTGGACAGTAGGCTATGATCACCTAGTTGGGCTAAAGGTAAAGAGGGGAGACAAAGTAAAGACTGGAGATGTGCTTGGAACGGCGGCGGTGCAGAACAATGGCCTCTATCGCTTTGAGCTCCAAATCAATAAAGATGTAGCTGGGGTTACAACACACCATTGCCCTGTACTATTTTTAGACCCAGCAGTTGCGCCAGGTGTGACAGCTGATCTGTCGGCTACCCAGCAAGCCTGGGAGGCGGTAAAGGGTCAGCAAGATCTGTACAACCCTTCTACTCAGAGCCCAGTTGGGTGCATAAAGACCACTCTGAGCGTTGCGGAGGCGGAGGGTAGGTAGGCTTATAGTAGCACCTAGTAGAGTGCCCACCTGGAAATCCAGGTGGGCGGGACGAGGTTACTTACCAGGGTCTAGTCCGAGCAGGTGCGCGATTTCTAGAGCGTGGATTGCTGCGATGAGCCTTGTTCTAAAACCAGGGTTTTGACAAGCAGAGCGCAGCTCCTGTTTTGCTTCGGCTGTTAAGCCACAACCACAAGCTAGGCCTATGGCAATGGCGAGCGCCCATTGTTCGGCAGTCAGGCTTTCTTGCTGCTTTGCTAGAACAGCTTCCTCAGTGACACGTGCATGGAGTCGTCCTCGCTGGAATAGTCCAAGGAGGTACACGTACAGTTTGTTTACCAGTTTATTCATCTTCAGTCTCGCTGTCCTGTAAGGACTTTGAAAACTGCTAGTGAATCCTGATTTACATGCTGGCGCGCTGTATCACTCCTACCTCATATGAGGGTGTGTGTTTTCTGATTCTCACTCGTTTTTTCAGTCCTTGCGGACACACAGACGATACCAAAAAGCTACTAGCTAGCCTAGTATCTGTATCCCCGTTGAGGGAGCCCGACGAGAGCAGGTAGTGGATAAAAGTTTTAATCCGTGGCTGCTGGCAGTCGATGTTATGGTAAAAACGTGGCCAAAGTTCGTTCTTACAAGGATTATCCTGAGTAGATTGATGTATATGTTGGCTCTAGATAATATAGAAGCATAGATAAAATAAACTATTCTTATGGAAAACATGTCTATGAATTGGCTTGCCATCTTTCTCGCGGCGCTATCTGCCTTTTTAGTCGGAGGTATTTGGTACTCCGCACTTTTTGCTAAAAGCTGGCAGCGTTTGGCGGGAGTATCAGACGATCAGATGAAAACCGGTATGGCCAAAATATTTATTGGGTCATTTGTATTGTCGCTCATCATGTCGGTAAACCTAGGCTTTTTCATCGGAAAAGAAAGTGCCATTTTTGGACTAGGAGCAGGACTGGCCGTTGGGTTGGGGTGGGTAGCTACTTCGTTCGGTATGAACTACTTATTTGAACGTAAGCCAGTTGGATTATTTCTTATAAATGCGGGATACAACATTGTCTCCTACGCGCTGATGGGATTTATTTTGGGTGCGTTTTAATTCAGGGGTTTGCTGCAGATTTATAGCGTTCTGCTCCTCGCAATCTAACAAGGTTAGGGAGCTTTTTGCTCGATCTGTGATAGTGCGGTATTGCTGACCAGTAGTTTCTGCCAGGGTGGCACAGTCTAAGTTCGATAGGTGCACGGCTTTTGACTGTGACGGTCTAATGTATGTTTGGTTATTTGGCACTTCTATGTATGCACATACCACATCGCAGGCATCACGGCTCAAAATTAAACCTTGCAAATAGCGCAAAGAAAAAAGCACAGCGACGATTGTCGCTGTGCCGAGAGGGTCGGTGACTGCGCTACGCTTCTCGAGGGATTCGCGTACTGCAGCCAGTTGACGTTCCTTCTGTGCCTGCCCGCTCTGCCATGATGGTATCCACCATCTTTGCCAGTTTCGGGTGGTTGGTCTTGATTGCTTCGGGAGTCATGCTACCGAGCAACTTTTCAACTTGCTTTCTTTTATTTTGCGCCATTGGATCTCCTCAAAACAGGATGCAGCATTGTTGGCTTCAGTGAGCCAAAATGCTTTCGGGCATTTTCCTGTGCGTTTCTGACTGATAGCAAGCTACTTGCATCAGGTGATTGAGTTATACCAGAATTACCAAGATCACACCAGAGTGCCTGGCTGGTGAACATGCACAGTAACTCGGGGGATAACCGAGCGCGAATAGCTGTAGTCGCCGCATGTGCAGCCGCCATTCCCAAGTATGCCATTGAATCGGCACAAATCTCTAAACAGGCATGGCCAGGGCTATTCTGGTACTGAATCTCAGATACCTCATCAGCCACAAAACGCAACAGCCTTGTGAGATCGGTGCTTCGCTTCTTAGGGCTCCTAGCAAGCTGTTCAACAATCGAAGCGCCTAATGACGAATCGATCATGTAGCGTGAAAGGAAAAACTCGAGCTGCGAATCATCTTGGGCGACGCGGGTTGCTCTCTTGGCAATAGCCGCAAACAAGTTATCCTGATGAGTTGCTGATATCCCATGCGTCTCAGAAATATCCCACCGGCGCATCCTTCTGTGGAAGTTTCTCCTTACTCGATGGTAGAGTGCTTCCGATCCAAAAGATCTGGTGTCAGTCATAACCGGTACGCAGAGGCCTGGATGGCAGCTACGCACAGACTCCAGATTGTCAGTCATTGCGGTTAAGCAATGACCGCTATCGAGATATCGGGCAACTCCCTGAAATGGATCCAGGCATGCCCAAATATTGCGCTCTCGATCAAGCTCAACTAGCACGCAGTAGTGGAGCATGCGTTGGAATGTATCTTCCGCTAGTGCCTCACCCCACTTTGTGCGCATTCCATCAATTTCTTTTGTTGAAAAAATTGCTGAAAAATTACACATGTAGGTGTACATACTCTGACGGGCGCCTACCAAGATTGCTCGATCACATTCTTGTTCTCCGGCAACCACCAACGCAAGGTGATGGCGAAAGCCAAGCTTGGCTAGTACCGCAAGGCAGATCACGGCAAATCCGAGGCAATTTGGCATTTGAAGTGCAGAAAACCGGTAGGGGTTAACACGATCAAATGAATCAGGCTTATGAATACTTTCAAAGCCATGTCTTCTGAGTTTTGTGTAGATGTCCCAGCATTCTTTAGGAACTCCTTGAAGGAATTTTTCATTCAGACACTCATACAATCCCTCTAACATCCCATACAGGTATGAGAACAAGTCTTCAGGGCTGAGGGCTTGTTGCGCGGCTGTGGGTAAAGAGGAGATACGCTGTCTTTGCTGATCCTTCTTAAGGGTTCTGACTGCAAGGTTGCTGATTGATAAGAGCGATCCCACCAAGCAGTTTCCTAAATGTCTGTAGCAAGTTACCAACGATGTGGTTTCGGAGTTGGATAATATCTGTGCTCCTGTGTAGGTTTGGTGAGTAATCTCACCACACAAGCGCCATAGTTCAACTGGTGATGGAAGAGGTTTGATGTGACGACGATTACCAGTGAGCAGTCCAAGTCGAACCGCTTCTCTGGTGAGAATGTGTGTAGGTTCTAGTGGTTGCATTGTTAAGTTCCGATGTGTCGGCACAATACCAGGTTTGTAACAATTTGTCACGTAAGGAGGGGGCGACTGTACGATTAACGTAATAGAGGTCTCGTATATCATTGACAAATTACTGCTGTATGGTACATTTGCGCCGTTCTTTAACAAGGAAGATTAAGAAGAGCTTCGGGGAAATATGACGTATTTCTCGGTAGTTCTTCTTAATCATGAGAAGACCTGGATCCCGCGGAACACTACCGCAAGGAGAAGTGACCCACAATGAGTGAAGTCACCCTCAATCCCGATCTTGCCAACTGCGCTGCTGACTACGCTCGCCGATGCGAAAGTATCGGAGGCGAACGTCATAAGATCATAGATCTTCAGCATGCGATGAGTCACCCCCAGTTCAAAGAACGGCATCACGCCTTGCTGAACGAACTGGCTAATGAATACCGCCAAAGGCTTCCGTTGCTCGAGCGGCCTGCTCGATTCACCCTGAAACTCGGCGTCTATGGCACCAAAGAGAACATGCTCAAGTCTGTCACAGACAAAGGCCACAAGTTCACATATTGCGCCACACGCGTGATTGCCAGCGACCGGTTTCTGATGTTGGATGCGCCCGGAGAATACGAATTCATCCAGACCACCGCCAAGGAAGTGAGTGGCAAGAACAGCCCGACCATCACAGAGCTACGCAAAGCCATGCATCGTCTTGGTTTCATTGATGCTCCTCACGAATCGGCTCCAGCCATTCGTGAGATCTATAACGACCAGCCCATGGACGAATGGTGCGCTGTTCTCAGCAAGCCAATAGCGGACTCTAATGGTGACGCGAACATTCTCAACGTGGCACGGCACTCTGGCGGTTCTTGTGTGGGCAGGTACTTTGCCCATCGTGGCCTTGATTGGGATGGTGATACTCTGCTTCTGGTCTGCCGCAAGCTTTAGTGCTCGGCTTAGGCCCTTTGTCTTTTCGATTCCTTGTGCTTTTGCATGGGGCCGCTCCTTGAGCGGCTCTATTTTTTTCTCAAAAATCAGGTAACACGGTCTGGGTGGAGCCTCCCTATACAAAAGAAATACCGCCAGACCTTGCGGCCTGACGGCATTTCTTTGGCAGGGGCACTAGGAATCGAACCTAGAACAAGGGTTTTGGAGACCCGTGTGATACCACTTCACCATACCCCTACAACGTTCGAAGTATACCAAATCATTTCCACTCTTTCCAGGTCTGTCGCGCTAAAACAAATCTACCACTAGATAAGAAATCAGGGCCAATCCTGAATAGAAAAGGCCCTGTGCTGACGAGTGTTGCTAAACCTCAGCTGGCTGGGGCTCGGCTTTGAGTAGTGTTCTGATTTGTTGCAAGACCACTGGGTAATTTCTCCCTGTGATTGTGTGCGTTGAGCCGTCTGACTCTAGAACCACCTTTGCCTCAATTGATCGAACATACTGGCTGTCGGCAAGTCCGTCGCACCAGAAGCGGTTTTGCCCATCCTCTTGCAAGAAAACTCCCTGGTTTTTGTAGTGCGCGACCCCTGCTGGGGTGAGTTGGCTACGATAGTCCACATGCTGGACTCCCTGTATCTTTTCCATAGCAGAAAATTTATACCAGATTTCTACAACTAAGCCAAGCAACATACCAAAAAGACCGACGTAGGCCGGTCGTAATGGCTGCAGGGCAAGGGAGGCTACTTTACCTCTTTGAACCAGACGTACTTTTTGACGTCAGGAGCAAAACGCTTCAGGCGTAGCTTCTCTTTGTTGTTTACCTTGTTGCGCTCAGTTTGGAAACGGTGCTTAGACTCTTTCTTGTCTTCGGCAGCCATCCAAACCCAGCTGCGATTGCCTTTCTTGGCCATGGTCGGAGGGTGGTGAATAAAATATGGTTGCTAGTTGGTGGGCAGACTAGGATTCGAACCTAGGTAGGCGTATGCCAAGAGATTTACAGTCTCCCCTCGTTGACCGCTTGAGTATCTGCCCATATGCAACTTGTTATTTGGAGCCCCTTCAGAGAATCGAACTCTGCTCTATAGTTTACAAAACTACCGCTCTAACCACTGAGCTAAAGGGGCAACGATCTGCGTTGCTGTCTGCCTCGACCCCTATTAAGATTCCGAAATGTGGGGGTTAATGAGTGACAGTTCGGACAAACAAGCCGTAGGTTCTCTGGTCTACTGTTCTGGTGATCACCATTGATGTGGTCGACCTCCAGTGGGACTTTGCCTGTGATAGGATTACGTTCCTGCCAATTGCAGAGTGAACAGCGCTCACCATGCTGTTCTAGAAGATAGCGCTTAATAGAGTATGAAACTCCACTCGCTGCTGTACCTTCTAACTTCCCACAAAGCCAGTCAGAAATCCTATTGGCATACTGAAATGCTTGCTGGCAACTCAAGCTGCAGTATACTGCGGGGGTTCGTTTAACGGGCTTGCCACAGTTTTTACACAAATTTCGTACTTTTCTAGGCATAGTTTATGTATCAGATTAAACTGATTCGCCAAGAATTGTCCGATGTCGTTGAAAAGGTGCGATTTTTCTGGAGCCCTTGACCGGGATTGAACCGGTGACCTCTTCCTTACCATGGAAACGCTCTACCAACTGAGCTACAAGGGCTTGAGTGAGGAACATGCGAAAACTTGTTTTCGTATGTTCCGAGCGAGAGCCTGCGCGTCGCTGAAGGCGACGCAAGGGCGCTAACCCGAAATGAGCGAATGAGCTTTTGCGGTGCGAAGCAGCGCAAGGGCAATATCTCACTACTACAACAGGTACGCAACGTTCAATTGCAGCAGGACTACTATACATAAAATCTCAGGTCTGGGCAAGTTACACAGTGCCACTACGCACTAAAGACCATACCTGAGCCACAAAGGGGAGTGCTGACAAGCTCCTCCCACATGGGCTAGGTGAGGCAGGCTTGCAGCGTCTTGAGTTCCTCACGTATACTATAGGGTGTAATCATATCAAAGGAGGAGAGTGCCTAGCTACGCCGATCCCACAATTGTACAGCTCGACGAAAAACCACGGGTCGCACCTGCAGCCTATATTGTACTTGTGGCTGGTATCCTCTCCGTGCTTGCTGCGCTTGGCTTCATGGTCATGTCTATGATCACGCAAAATAAGGCCAAGGATCTTCAAACCCAAATCTCAGCCGCTCAAGCTCAACTCAGGGCACTTGAGCCAACTGCAAATGAGCTAACTAAGCTCGATCGTCAGGCAACCAACCTGCATACTCTCTTCGACAATCAAAAAGAGTGGCAATTTGTGTTCAACCACATTGAAAACAGCCTATATAAAAATATGAAAATTAGCCGCGTCGCACTCGACGACAGGGCAAAATTCACCCTTGGAGGTACCACTAAGAGCTACGTAGACTACGCCAAAATCTACCAAAGCCTTACTGATGATGTTGGCAAAACATTCTACTCCAGTGTCAGGCCGGCTAGCATAACTCGCATAAATGCCACAGATGGCAGTGTAGATAGCGTGCAGTTCACCTTTGATCTCGTCTTGCAGCCGAGCGTCTTAAATGCGCGCAAGAACTACGTACCACCGCAAGCAAAATAAAGATATGGCCGCAGCAAAAAACCCAACTCAGCAAACTGCACTCATCGGCTTTCTTTTAGTCATCCTAGGCTTTGCGTTGGTCTTTTATATTTTTTCGCCGCAGTTAATTACCGCTCGCACGGAATATGAGACACGACGCGCAGAGCTGCAAGGCTATAAGAAAGATGTCGAAACCCTGCAAAGTGCCAGCAAAAAGCTAGAAAGCGCTAAGGCTGCGCTCGTTGCGGCAGGTGTTAAGCTTGAGAATTCTTCAATAGTCGTTCCCAAAACAGAGAATGTTCCAGATCTCTACCTGCAAATGGAAGACCTTGTTGCACGTACTAAGTTTTACGTAAGTGACACTACGTATCTAATTGGTCAGCCCGCCGGTACAGCAGCAACAGCAGAAGGCGCTACAAAATCTGAGGTGACTATTCCAGTTACAGTTAGTTTTGTCGCGACGTACCCAGCACTCAAGGCGTTTATTCAAGAAATGCAGGTTAACACTCGTCCACTTAGCATTACGCAGGTCACCATGAATGAAATTGCTAAGACCACCGCTAAGGCAACTGGGCCAAATGATGCGCCAACCAAATCGTATCCAGATGGCAGCTTTGCCGTAACACTTACCGCCTTTGCCCGAGCCGAAGCTCTATCTTCTGCATACGGTGGAGGAACTAACTAGGCATATGGCTAAACCAATTTCTGCACAAACAATCTGGTCTATCATGTCGGCACTGGTAGTTGTACTGGTGGGCGGTGGTATGGCCTATATGTTTTTTGTAACAGCGGCAGTGCCCGAGATTCAGCCCCAGCCAAAGCAATTTGCCACCAATGCCATTACCGAGCTCACACGCGACGCTGATCTAACGGGTTTGGAAAAATTTTCCTCAAATGTCTTCTTTAAGACTACCAAGATGCGAGCCTTGCCAGTCCCTTACGATGGTAAGCCCGCAGTTCCGTACAACCGTACTACGGAGTTTGGTAAATCAGATCTGAGTTCAGATAAGTAGGTCGCAGATGTCAGAGGTAGGGTCAAAACAGACGCTGCCGGTCGTTGCTTTGCAGCAACGTACTATTGATGATGATGTCTTACGCGTCATTCCTCTTAAAGTCGCAGAGCAATTTAGTATTATTCCTTTTGAGGAAACTGCTACCGAACTCAAGCTAGCCATTGTTTACCCAGAACAGCTCAAGCAAGGTTTTTACGTAGCTCTGGAACAAATAGGTACGCGTATAGGTAAAAAAGTTGTACTTTACCGTACTGACCAAGGTGGGTTTAAAAAGGCGATCGACGGTTACAGGCGTTTAGAGAAAGAGCCAAAAAAGGTGCAGGTGGCGGCTTCTTCCGCTGCTGCGCCTATGCAGGCAGTAGGTTGGCCACCAGCTCCCGCCCCACCACTCTTTCAGTTGGGTTCACTAGTAGCCTACAACTACTTACGCCGTATTCCGCTCGATGTCTCTCGCGACAAGCGAGTGCTCTGCGTTGACTACCTCAAGCCAAATACATACTGGTTTGTGACAGATGGCACAAAGGATAAAGAGGCCCACGAACTAGTGAGCTTTATTCGTGATGACGGCCAAATTACGGCACACGTCATGCAGGTTACTCCTGCGCAGTTTGACGATCTGGTTACCTACTATCAAACGCTTGTTCGCCACGAAGAGCAGGACAATGCCATTGTGGTTGCTAATCCTACCGACGTACAGCAGCAGGAGGTGAGTAACGCCAATGTGGTGATTCCAGATATTCAGGCAGAAATTGTCAGCAACGAAGAAGAAAAAACCGGTCTTGCGGGGCTGTTCCAGCGGGTTGCTCAAAATCTTACTGCCAACAAGAGTGAAAAAGGTAAAAATGAACGGGCAGAAATTGCCGCTGAACTTTCTAAGACGCTTCCACAAGCTGAGGCGCCTAGCCGAGCCGGTCAGCCATCTGAGGCCGAAAAGCTCAACCAAGCACCACAGTCTGCGGCAACTCCAAAGCTGCCTGAGGCACCAAAGAGTTTGCTATCCAATGCCCCTACACCGCCCGGGCTACCCCAAGCGCCACAACCCGCTGCCCCTAAGGCACCAACGCCAAGTAGCGCTCAGATTGTTGCTGTGCCTACTGAAGAGTCAGATGCGGCAACACGCTCCGCTGCTCTAGAAGAAGACGATCTCGGCACCCAGGTTGATAGCCAAATTAGCACCCTAGACGAGCTCAAGACCAACCTAAAAACCGGTGTAATTCCTAAGATTGTAGCGGCTGTACTTTCCTTTGCGATTCACGAAAAAGCCTCCGACGTGCACATTGAATCTTTTGAGGACGAAGTACGTATCCGCTACCGTATTGATGGTCAGCTCGTAGACGTGGTTAAACTACCCGCAGATGTAGCCAGCCCACTGGTTTCGCGCATTAAGATTTTGGCTCGTCTGCGCCTTGATGAAAACCGAGTGCCACAGGATGGGCGCTTTGACGTAAAGTTCAGCGATGAAACGCAGGTAGATGTGCGTGTCTCGGTAATGCCAACGGTGTACGGTGAGAAAGTGGTAATGCGTATCCTAGATAAATCGAGGGGAATTGCCTCACTGGAAAAGCTTGGCATAGAGGGAGGTGCCTACCAAAATCTTACGCGAGCAATTCAAAAACCGTACGGCATCTGTCTGGCTACCGGCCCAACTGGTTCGGGTAAGTCTACTAGTCTGTACGCCATTTTGCAGCGTATCGCTACTCCAAATGTAAATGTGGTTACCCTAGAAGATCCGATCGAGTACGAAATGAAGGGGATTAACCAGTCGCAGGTACGACCAAAAATCGGCTTTACTTTTGCCGATGGCCTACGTTCAGTACTGCGTCAGGATCCAAATATCATTATGGTAGGTGAGATTCGTGATGGTGAAACAGCCAACATGGCTACCCAGGCTGCGCTAACTGGTCACCTTGTGCTCTCTACGCTCCACACTAACGATGCCGCTGGTGCTATCCCACGCTTAACCAACATGGGAATTGAGCCATTCTTAATTACCAGCTCAGTGAATGTAATCATGGGTCAGCGTTTGGTGCGTAAAATTTGTTCCAACTGTCGCCAAGAAGTAGCTCTGCCCGATGGAGTACGGCATCAGTTAGAAGAAGATATTGAGCAAATTGCAGCACTCTATCCCGCCGAACAATCACGCGTAAAGCGACCAATCAAGTTTTTCCACGGCATGGGTTGTGGCGAGTGTGGCGGCAAGGGCTACCAAGGTCGTGTAGGTATTTACGAAGTGCTAACCATGGAAGAAAACATGGAGGAACTGGTAATTAAGCGATCTTCGGCAACCGATATTGACGCCCAGGCACGTAAAAACGGCATGATCTCCATGTACCAAGATGGGTTGCTTAAAGCCATTAATGGAGTAACCACAATTGACGAAGTCTTACGCGAGACAACCAACAAGTGATAAAATAACCATATGGCTCAGAAAACTCTTGGGGCGGAGCTGACCTTCCTCCTCGACTACGCAATCGAAAAAGGTGCATCCGATCTGCATATTTTGGCAGACAGCTCGCCTATGATCCGTGTGGATACGGTACTGTTACCGGTGGACAAGCCTGTATACGACGCAGACAAAGCTAATGAAGTTATTACAAGCTTAATTGGCGCGCAGCTACTCGAGCGTGTCACCCAAACACGCAAAGAGCTAGACTTTTCCTTCTCATATAAGGGTCTGCGCTTCCGCTGTAACGTTTTCTTTAATAAAGGTGTACTCTCAGCCAGCTTGCGCTTGCTTCAGAACGAGGTGCCAGATTTTGACGCGCTCGGCGTGCCTCAAATTGCCGATAAACTCATTCAGCACAACCAAGGTCTGCTGATTGTGTCTGGCCCCACTGGTCACGGTAAGTCCACCACGCTAGCTTCAATGGTTAACCGGATTGCCGCTGCTCGCCGCGCCCACATTATTACGATTGAAGATCCAATTGAGTACGTGTTCCAGCACAAAAAGAGCATTATCTCGCAGCGCGAGCTTGGCTCAGATACACCATCGTTTGGCTCTGCACTTAGGGCAGCTCTACGCGAAGATCCAGATGTAGTTCTGGTTGGCGAAATGCGTGACCTAGAAACTATGGAGGCCGCCCTACAGATTGCAGAGACTGGCCACCTTGTACTAAGTACGCTGCACACTAACTCTGCCGCACAAACGGCTGATCGTATTATTGATGTTTTTCCGCCGCACCAGCAGCCACAGGTACGTGCACAGCTCTCCTCCGTGCTACTTGGTGTAATATCACAGCGCTTGCTACCTAGAACCAAGGGTGGGCGCGTGCTCGCTACCGAAGTTATGGTTGCTAACGCAGCCGTTAGGGCAATAGTGCGTGAAGGTAAAACACACCAACTACCTAACCTGATTCAGACCTCGGCATCTGAGGGAATGATTTCGCTCGATAAATCCCTGGCAGAGCTAGTAAGTAAGGGGGAAATTTCGATTGATGATGCGATGGCGTGGTCACTCGACCCTAAGGCTCTCAAAATGCTGGTCTACTAACGAATTACCAATGCAGCGGATTTCATTGTCACTTACTCCGTTCCTCGTTCACTGCACTGCTAGTGCGCTTCACTACGGTACTCGACGTTTCTTGAAATCCATCTGTCTGGGTAATTCGTACAACTTCTAACTAGATGTCTCAAAGCTACAGCTACCGCGCGCGGAACAAGGACAACAAGATAGTCACTGGTGTAGTCCAGGCGAGTGGTCTTGATGCTGCAAAAAAGATTTTGCTCCAGAACGATCTCACGCCACTCTCAATTAGTACGCCAAAGACCATTGCTGATTACCTGCCGTTTGTGAGCAAGGTTAAGCTGAAAGACCGTACCATGTTTGCGCGCCAGATCAGCACCATGATCGAGGCTGGTCTCACCCTTTCACAATCACTGCGTCTGCTCATTCAGCAGATGAAGAAGGGGAAGTTCCGCTTGGTAATTGAGAGTATCTTGAACGACATTCAAGATGGTTTTAGCTTCTCAACCGCACTTTCCAAGTACCCTGATGTCTTTGATTCGATCTTTGTAAACGTGGTACGCTCCGGTGAAACTACCGGTAAGCTTGAGATTGTCTTGGCACAGCTAGCTACCAATATGGAAAAAGAGGTGAAGGTGCGTAGCAAAATTAAGAGCGCGCTTATGTACCCGGCTTTTGTAGTGACTGCTATGGCGGCTATGGCGGCTGTAATGATGGTTAAGGTTATTCCGCAGATTACCAGTGTATTCGCGGATAGCAAAATGGAGCTGCCCTTCTCTACTAAACTGCTCATTGGCATTTCTACCTTCATGGCCCACTACTGGGGTTGGTTGATTGTAGGCATAATTGCCTTTGTAGTGTTCATGCGTTGGTTTGCGCGTACCGAGGCCGGCATACAACTGATTAGTAAGTACTCACTACGCATTCCTATTGCTGGCAAGATTATCGAGGAAAGTAACATGGCGCGCTTGGGTCGCTTGCTGTCTATGCTACTCGCCTCTGGCGTACCGCTCTTAGAGGGGTTACGACTCATCACCGAGTCTTTCCCTAACGACCTCTATAAAAAAGGCCTAATGAGTATTGCCGCCCAGGTTGAGCGGGGTGTGCCAATGAGCGTACCGATTACCGAAAACCCCGTGTTCCCGCTTATGGTTGGCCAAATGGTAGCAGTGGGTGAGCAGACAGGTAAGATGGATGAAATTATGGGCAGGCTCGCAGAGTACTACGATGATGAAGTAGATGCCAAAGTAGGAGGCCTATCTACCCTGATTGAACCAATCATCATTGTTATTTTGGGTATTGGTGTTGCTTGGTTAGTTATTTCCGTTCTACTACCTATTTACCAGATTAGCACCAGCGCCTCCTAGGTTTACCTAGATGGGCAAAGTGTTGACAGGGGTTTTAGGCAGTACCCATAATAGTAATATCAACTTAGTAATCAAACATAAGTAGGAGGGATCAATGCATACTCGCAAGGGTTTTACGCTCATTGAGCTCCTGGTTGTTATCACGATCATCGCAATCCTTGCGGTAATCGTATTCACCCAGGTACAAGGTTTAACAGCACGTGCTCGTAACACGACCACACAAACCACGGTTCGTGAGGCAGGTAACGCAATTAACGTGTTCCGTAACACTGACGGAACAAATGACAGTGTTATTCTTCCTACTCAAGCAGAAGCAGATGGTGGTAATAACTTTTCTGATGTACGTCTATCTTCAGTAAGTGGTACAGCAGCCTGGGGTCCGTTCACTGGCACACTGAGCGCATCTGGTCAGACAAGTGGTACTTACAGCGCTGCCGCACAGTTCCAGTACCCAGTCCGTATCACGCGTACTGCGAGCACCAACCACGCTCTTCGTTACGCTGTGTTCAGTACAGGTTCTACACTCTATGCATCAGGTGGTACGTTCCGTACTCTTCAGACTATCGGTACAAATGCTTGTGTAGTAATTGAGGGTATTTTGGTCAATGATGCTGCTTACCTGTACAGTTTCTACCGCAATGGAACAGTAGGAACAGGTGGTACGGGTACCGGTTCTGCAACAGGTACTGTTGCTACTGTAAATTGTACAACACCTTAGCTCTTCCTAAAGCTGCAAAAGACCCGGATCATGGATCTGGGTCTTTTTGTGTCTGAGTGTAGGATATATAATTAAGACATGCAAAAGAAACAGGGCTTTACACTTATTGAGTTGCTGGTTGTTATCACGATTATTGCTATTCTGTCTGTAATAGTTTTCCTAACAGTCACAGGTCTTACAAGGCGAGCAAGGAATTCATCTCTTTCGGCAACCGTGCGTGAGGCTGGAAACGGTATAAGTGTTTTTAGAAATGCAGAGGGGAACGCTAATAATGTGATTACGTTTGGTATTTCAGAGAATCCAAACTTTTCTACTATTAATGGGGTAGCTTCCTGGGGCCCATTTACTGGGACTACGCTTGCTACCGCTAACACCTCTGGTACTTTTGATCCTCCAACAGAGCTCCAGTATCCAACCGCAATAAATAGAGTGCCTACTAGCCAGCATGCTCTGCACTATCGCATACTAGCGCCAGATGATACTGACTATACACTTTCTGCAACCCAAAATCGTCAGATGTTCTCATTAGGAGAGAGTAATATATCTGCTTGTGTGATGGTTCTCGGTGAACTTGTGGATGATACTGGTGGTGACATTACTATGTTTTACCGTAACGGCACGGTTTCAGGTACGGCCACTGTATATAGCGCAATTACTTGTTCCAACCCATAATGAGCCGCCGCACCGCTTTCACTCTGGTTGAGCTTCTAATAACAGTAACAATCATCGCAATCCTTACAGGCATTGCTGCTGTTTCTTATTCCAGTATTCAGCTGCGCGCTCGCGATGCTCAGCGCAAAAATGATTTAGCACAGATAAAACTCGCGCTATCAAACTACTTTACGGGGCAAACTCCTACCGTTTACCCAGCCGCAGCCACGGCCATAACGCTTAATAATAGCAACGACGCACTCACTTCTGCTCTAAAGCCAAACTTTATTAAAGATGTGCCACTTGATCCGGTTAATTCTGGTAGTAATGTGTACAAGTATATTTCGCAGAATGGCCCTACCGGCTTAGCAAACCGCTCGTTTACCCTTTACGCAACCTTGGAAAATAAAGAAGACAAAAAGGGCTGGGCAGGTGGCAGTGCTTGGGCTGCTGATGGCTATAGGGTTACCCCAGACTTTTAACCATGCGCGGCGTAAAGGCATTCACTCTGATTGAGCTTTTGACGGTGGTCACAATTATTAGCATTCTTGCAACAGTGGTATACGGAGTGGCGCAGGGCGCTCGTAGCAGGGCGTTGAATACTGCCCAAAAAAAGCTGGTGCAAGAAATGGGCAAAGCAGTGTCGGTTTTTCAGGTCTCAGACGAACTTGAGCGGGTAATAGTTATTAGTGATACAGACTATACCTGTCCGTATACGATTGCCATACTCCGTCTACCATACTTTCGTGCTAACCAGTGTCAGAGCGCACCACTTCCAACTACTTTCGGGCCGTTTACCGGAGAATTACAAACTGCTCCGATCAGTTTGGCATATCCCGATGTTGGAGAATTTACTTACCCCGTTCGTGTTACAGCCCCTGTATCACCTACTCACAGGTTGACCTATCTTGTGTTTGAAGATACTACACTGGTAAGTAAATCACCAGATGCGTATAGACGTCTGTACAACCTAGGTAATGATCCCGCAAGGCGTTGCGTGACAATTTCCGGAGCGCTTAGGGGTGAAACTGATGGGTCTCGTGCGTTTTTTTGGAGAAATGGACAAGTTGCAAGTACAACAGAGAGTGACATAAATATTACTTGCACCAACCCTCTCTAGCTAGTTTACTGGGCGTCTAGTGACTTTCTGTAGGCCTCTTGATCGAGGGTAGTAAAGCTTATCCTGCCGGTATCGCTATCCAAAATAAGCTTGCGGTAAATAGGCGACGGTGGCACCGCTTTAATATACTTTGCCGTTACAAGTTCTTGTAAATCTGTTGGGTAGCGCCCAACTTTTTGTTTAAATGCCGCAGCCTGAATCTCCAGAGCATAGACAATCTGCATGTGCTCAAGCCACGCCTCTGAGCGAGCTTTCTCAGCCTCGTTCTTTGCATTAGCAATCACGGTCTCCCAAAAATTGATGGCAATTAAGCGGTCGTTAATGTCTTCTCTGGTTTGTGAGTAGGCAATAGCCGCCAGTTGCTTGGACGCCTCTGGTGCACCTTCTTGTTTGCTGGCGCGGTCGTAGTACTCCGCGGCTTTTTTATAATTCTTAAGGTTAATATGGTAGTTACTAGCCATGTAAAAGCTGATCATGCCATCATTGTTGATGTACTTTTCGCTCTTTAGGCCAAGCTGTTCTGCTTCTTCAGCCTTATTCATAAACGGCAGTACGAGCAAGCCAAACTCATAGGCATAGGCAAACTTTGGGTCAAGATCGGTAACTCGCTGTACGTAGCCAGGAATAGCCTGGTAGGTAGCAAAAGCACTAGCTGTACCAAAGTACTGAATTAGGCGCACCCACAGTAAATCTGCAGCCAAAGCATTGTTGCCAAGGCTAAGGGCGCGTAGGGCATCTGCCTCTGGGATTAGCACCTTTTCGTTATCTAGGGCAGCGTTACGGATGTTCTTGCGGTACTGCTTACTGGCGCTGTCCCAGAGTGCTTGGCTGCTAACGCTGCCTACAATAAAAACTAGCGTAATAAGCCAGGCAACTGATCGCTTCATAGCTCCTGCTTATGCATTACGCGGCTAGCTAAAAACAGAGAAAGAGAGGTAAAGACTATCCAGTAAAAAATGGCCCACGCGTAGGCGTTAAAGGGTACGCTTATGCTGTAGAGGGTGGCATCGCGGAGATTAAACTTTTCTAGGTTGGGCAGCAGGTAGTACACACCATTGGTAAGATAGGTAAGTGCATTGCTGTCCAGTTTATCTACAAAATTCTTAATACTCGTTTGTCCATTGCCAATCACAAACAGCGCCAGGGTGTAGAGGGCTGCATTAAGTGGGGCAGTAAATGAAGCAAAGAGCAGCGCAACGGCCAACAGCAGCGAAATCTCTAAAAAGCTAAAGAGTACATTAATGCCCACTGCCGGTAGAATACTTGGGCTGAGTAAGCCTGCGCCAATTGCAAATAAGCCACCCAAAATGCCCAGTGTGGTTAGGGTAAGCAGCACAAAGCCAAGGTACTTACCCAGAATGTACTGGGTACGGCTGATTGGCTTAGGGAACAAAAAGTAGAGGGCTCGGCGCTCAAAGTCACGGTGCACGCTGTTAGTGGCTACAAATACGCATATAAACAGCGTCATAAAGTGAATGGCGGCTACGCCAGAGTTCTGCATAATTCTCGCGTTCTGATCTAGCGAGATGGTAGCTAAAAAGAAGCTTACCGCGGTAAATAGGGCGGCAATAACCAAGATGCCGTAGAGCAGGCGCTCACGGATAATCTCTTTGTAGTTGGTAATGGCGATAATCCAGATAGTTTTCATGCTGCCTCAACTGTTTTTATGAATACATCCTCGAGTGTCTTATCCTTTGGTATGAGCTTGCTCACGCTATCGAGTTTCAGAATCATGCCGTGATCCATAATTGCTATCCTATCGCTGATCGCGGCTACATCACTCAAAATGTGTGAGTTAAACACCACGGCCGTGCCTTTGCTGCGAATTTCTAGCAGGGTTTCCTTCATGCGAATACGTCCAATCGGGTCTAGGCCGTCCATGGGTTCATCTAGAAAGATAATCTCGGGTTGGTTAATCAGTGCCTGTGCAAGGCAGATACGCTGTAACATGCCCTTGGAGTATTCGCGCAGTGGGCGGTGTGCCGCTTCGCTGAGGCCTACTAGCTCAATTAATTCCTGACTGCGCGTAGCAAGTTCTGCCTTAGGAATACTAAACAGCGTGCCAGCTACCCGCAAGAGCTCTGCCCCAGACAGGTGGTTATAGAACGATGGAGTTTCTGGCATGTAGCCAATTCGGGAGCGCACCTTGGTGTCAGCTATAGTGCTGCCAAATAGGCTAACTGAGCCGCTGGTTGGCTCCAGCAGGCCAAGAATCATTTTAATAGTGGTGCTCTTGCCGGCGCCATTTGGTCCGACAATACCTAGTACCTCACCGGCCTCTACGCTAAAACTTACATCTCGTACTGCTTGGACCCGACCAAAGCTTTTTTTCAGGTTTGAAACAACCAATGGAGTGTCTGTCTTTTTGCTCATATCCAGATCATACCGTATACTTTTGGCATATGCTAGAACGTGAAATTATTCTCTTTGCCGCCATCTTTGGTCTACTGATTGGATCATTTCTGAATGTGGTTGTGCTACGCGATAGGTCACGCTGGAGCATCCTTACAGGTCGCTCAGCTTGCCCACACTGTCACCATCCTCTTGCGTGGTACGAGCTCTTACCTGTTGTCAGCTTTTTGCTGCAAATGGGCCGCTGTCGTTCGTGCAAGCGGCAAATCAGTTGGCAGTACCCGGTGGTTGAACTGATCACGGCTGTACTTACCGCAACCACTGTCTGGTATGGTGGAGTGTACCTAGATAGCACCATCTTTGCTATTGGCCTCAGCATTGCTGCTTGGCTCCTGCTGGTGGTGAGTGTTATCGACATTAAAACGCAGATGGTTTCTTTGGAGTATGTTATTGCAGCCGCCCTGGTTGGTTCGGGCTCTGCTGTATTGAGTGGGGTACTAAGCTGGCAGTCTGCCTTACTTGGGGCTGCGACTGGCGCATTTGTACTTGGTTTTGTGATTGCAGCCTGGTGGCTAGCCACAAAACAGCAGGGAATGGGTGATGGAGATGTGTGGATTGCGGCTGCGGTTGGTGCCATAGTTGGCTATCCCCATATTTGGGTTGCTCTAGTGATGGCGGTAGTGAGCGGCGCGGTTATTGGGGTTGCCTATATAGCCGCGCAACGGAAGAGTATGAACCTGGCGATTCCATTCGGTCCATTCTTATTCTCCGGACTACTTGTAGCGCTGCTATGGGGAGATCAGCTGGTTACTTGGTATACTAATTACATACATGGCTTCTAACATGGCTACTAAGGCTTAACCGTGCAAAAGAGGGGATTCACACTGCTTGAGGTAATTGTGGCGGTAACCATTGGGGTTGCTCTTATTGGTATTGGCATACCTTCGTTTACTAACTTAGTACGCCGCCAAGAGTTTCAATCTGAGGCAGGTAGATTAGCTGGGTGTCTGCAGAGCGCGCAGGAGTATGCGCTTTCTGCTCGCCAGCTCAGTAACGGCCAGTCAGTGCGCTGGTCTGCTGCAGACATTAGCTATAACGCTAGTACCCAGGTGATTACCTGCAAGAAGATGCTATTTTCTACGCCCAGGCCAACAAATTCACTGTGGACAGACTTCTTAACAGGCAGTCTTGCAGAAGATGAGCTAGCTGGCACCGAAACCATCAATAGCATTTACGCTACTGGTTTTACGTACGGTACGGCGACTACCGGGCTCCTCGCTTCAGAGAAGATTAGAGTATACTTTGGTCAAACCGAACGAGGTGCTGTTGTACGCTTGATTGCGGGCAACTACGGCATGCCATCTAAATACAGCCAGTACGGTACGGCCATGTCAATTAGCCTTACTTCATCTGTTGATGACCAGCAAACTGCCAAAATTATAATTGGTAGTACTGGCACTCCAATTCAGCTTACGTCAGAATAGAGCCATGCAACGTCGCGGTTTTACCCTCATAGAAACACTTATTTCACTGGCTATTGTGATTATCGTGTTGGCTGGAGCTGTAAGCTTTAGTCGCAGCTTTTTTGTTACGGGTCAGGTGAGTGAAGATCGGGCACAGGCAGAGGGCTTGGTAGATGACGCACTTGGGTTACTGGTTTCACTCCAGCGAACGGTGCGCTCCGTTGATTGTAGTCCCACGCCGACATGTGCGGTGAATAACTTATCAACGTTTTTGTACGTAGACAAAAACGACACCACAGCCTATGTTATTCCGTACCGTGTATCCAATGACCTCTTCTGGTGCGCAGTTGCTAATCAGGATGCAGATAGGTATAGACCAGGTGGCTGTAATCTGCAAGTCAGCAAAGTTGGTAACTTAAATTTAGGTACTATGTTAAAGGGCACCGGTGAGTTGATTGGTGTAAATCGTGCAGCCTGGGGCGTGGCTGATGAGGGGGAGTCAAGCCCCCTTGTTAATGCTGTATTCGACGCGACTACTACTCTGGGGGACCCAATTACTACCTCAGACAAACGACTTGACTATTACAAACGAGTCATCTCACTACAGAAATCTACTCTTAGTGGCATCACCATGCACACTGCAAAAGTTACAGTTACAAATACAAGAACAAATCTTTCAGTAACCAAGAGTATAGTGTTGAGTGATGAGTAAGCGCGCCTTCACCCTAGTAGAGCTGCTTATTACGGCAACCATCATGGTGGCAGTCTCTTTCTTAACGTTGAGTATTTTTTCTACGGTAGCAAAAGTGCAAGCCGACAGGAGGACCACACAAACTGTTCTCAATCAAATTGACACCGTTGTAGACCAAATTGCCGTTGAGCTTGAGTCGATCAACCGAACCGTGGATGGGCAAAATGAGCGCATAAAGACATTTCCTCAGACGTTTACTCAGACGGGAAGTCAGTATGCATCATTTATTGCTGTGAACGTTCCGCTCCTCGATGATAGGGGGGTGCAAACTGGGAATAACGTGCTGCGTATTTACTGCCGTAGCCTATACGTTAGTCCTGCCCAGGCTGGGGAATACTATCGGTTATCCGTGTTCAGCACGCCCCCCCTAAACTCCTCCGATACAACTGTGCCACTTACAGCTGAGCCTACCTCATGCACAATGCCTGCGCTGCAATCAGCGTTGCAATCAGCAATGGGTAATACTCTTTCGCTTACTGAAACAGTACTGACTGACGAATTTACAAACATTAGATTTTTCGGGGCTTACCCAATGCAGTCTAAAGTAGAAAATGCAGGATCAGCTGCAACTGGTCCTAATATGACTTTACGTCTGACGCTCACTGCAAGCTATGATGAGCGAATGAAGTACTCAGATGTGCCTCCGCTAGACCCCCAACAAAGCGTGACAACACTGAGAACAATAAGTAGAGCCAAGCCATGAATAGACCCGCCTCTTCCCTTGTCTTAGTCACTCTAAGCATGGCTGCTGTAGCTGTAGTAATACTGGCGGGTAGCCGTGCGTTAATTCAGTCATTGCGTACGCGATCTAGTCTAGATTCTGCTTCAAACGCACGCGTATTATCTGAAGCCGCAATTCAGGAAGGTATGCAGCGAGTTCGTAAAGGGGCGGCAGGTGGACTTGATGGATATGGTCAGTACGGCACTTGGAACCTAGAACAGGCAACCCTAGAGCCGCTGACCAGAGGGTTTAGTGATGCAAACTGCTCCCAGGTTGTAGAGAAAAACTATACGACGGATTGTGGTACGTATAAGGTTGCTGTTCGAACAATCGTCAAAGGTGATACATATGACTATCAGGTACAAGATTTACCTGGGGGTTCAGAATTAGACTTAGTTATCGCAAAACCAGGAAGACTAGGGTTTACTCTGAGGACGAGTGTAGACGGAGTTCTTGCTCAGGCAAGATTTGATATACAGGTTTATATTGCCGGTAGATGGAGTCAGAAGCAAAGAGGCGTTACAAATTACTCTGTGCCTACAACGGCTACGGCATTTCGCATTACTATGAACTACGGCGGTGCGACACCGTCTGCAACTGACGTTGCCCTAACAGCAGAACAGAACGGAACTCTAACCGTCTCTGGTGACCAGTTTGCCATACAGAAAGGCTACACAACCATAGAGGGCACTGGGCTTGCTGCTGATGGCAGCCAGTATCGTACAGTTGTGGTATTTCGTCCTGATTTTACAAAACGCCCAGGATTCTCTGACCCGGGCGGTACTGATTCGGGGGGAACCCAGCTGCGAACCGGGCCTGATCGTACTACTACGCGCACGGGGAACGTTACTGGCGGTGCCGCAGGGGAAGTAATTTCGGCAGTAGACGGCAAAGATGTGGTTGCCACTGAGGATACTGTAGATGGTGAAATAGTACCTCGCATCAATGGTTTCGGCGGTTTTGCATCGGGTCCCTACTTGATTCGTCGCAACATTTCACCTAAGTTTAAGTCCACTGGCTTCTGTGAGCCTTACCAAGAGCTTTGTCGTTAACGTATGTCTGAACACATCCCCGTACTAGTCAAGGAGGTTGTAACAGCGCTCCGCCCGAGCAAGGGCGGTGTTTTTCTAGATGCAACACTTGGTCTAGCTGGTCACACCTTGGCCATGCAGCGCGAGGTAGACGGAACCCTGACGACTTACGGCATAGATCAAGATGAGCAAGCACTGGCCATAGCGGGCGAACGGTTAGGCGCAACATTCCCGAGCAACCCCGGTACTCTCATTAAGGGAAACTTTATGGACCTGACTTCTTTAGCTGAGGAGTATGGTATACCAAAGGCAGATGCCATTTTAATGGACGTAGGTGTTTCTAGTTTACAGCTGGATGAGCCTGAGCGCGGCTTTTCTTTTACGCAAGATGGTCTACTCGACATGCGCATGGATGCTGATAACTCGGTCAGTGCTTTTACTATTGTAAACACTTGGTCAGAGCATAAATTAGCTATGTTGCTACGCAACTACGGGGAAGAGCGCTTGGCGGCAAAAATTGCCAAGGCAATCGTACACAGGCGACGCAAACGACAAATTGAAACAACAAAAGAACTTGCCGACCTCATAGTCGAGCAGTACCATCCCGCACTGCGCCACAAAAAGCCACATCCAGCAACCCGCAGCTTCCAGGCTATTCGTATAGAGGTGAACCAAGAGCTTGAGGCACTAGAGCAGGGGATTTGTGCAGCCTTAGAGCTACTTGCCCCAGCTGGGCGCTTGGCAGTGATTAGCTTTCACTCACTAGAAGATCGCATTGTCAAAGAACTATTTCGCCAAGCCACAGAAACTGGCAGCTTTGTACTGGTTACAAAAAAGCCGCTTACAGCATCTGAGCAAGAGCAGGTAGAAAACTCACGCAGCAGGAGTGCAAAATTACGAGTAATCGAGAGAGTACAGTAGTAGTGGTCATAAAGAAAACGCCCCGTCGCCTAGTAAAAGACGAACGGGGCCGGGGGACAAGAGCTACGAGAAAGGGAGGTGTAGCTCGGGGTCGGATGTGATGCTTTGCGGACCGACGTCCTGCACCTGGGGGCCTTGTACTCGGGCCTTAGCTGCGCATTACGCTATGGACGTTGATCGGAGGGCCCAATCGTGTCTAACTTAGCGTAGGTATTACCGCTGGCGGTGCATCCTTCTATCGCTTCAGGGACGAAGGTAGGGTGTTTCCACTGATTTGAGAGGTTGCAACCGGCAGATCCAGCCAGAAGAGATAGCCCGCAGGCGTACTCTCCACATGACATAATTATATACGCCATTTTCTAAGAATTGTCAATAATTTTGCTTAGCACACAAGTTGCTCGGTAGGGAGGCGCCGTTGGTTTCAGAACTGAAATAGGCTAGTATAAAACGTATGACAGTTCTTACCATCCATACTGATGGCGGAGCGCGCGGTAACCCAGGACCAGCTGCTGTTGGCGTGCATTTTCAATTGGGCGATTGGGAGCATAAACACGGCCGTTGCATTGGTGAGGCTACAAACAATGTTGCTGAGTACACTGCAGTTATTGATGCCTTAGCTCAAATTCAAGATTTTCGTATCGCCGGTGCACCGCAATTTGAATCGCTTCACTTTTATTTAGATAGTGAGCTCGTTGTTAAGCAGTTGCTTGGCATTTACCGTATAAAAGAGCCTAGTTTGCAGGAGCTTGCTCAAAAGATACTCATTACCTTAAAAACCATTGCCGTTCCGTACCAGTTCACCCACGTGCGCCGTGAACAGAATAAGATTGCTGACTCGCTGGTTAACGCTGCGCTCGACGGTATTCTATAACTTGCCATATGTACGCTCCGCTTGAACCAAGCCCCCATTTTCCTTCTAAAGAAGAAGAGCTCCTCACCTTTTGGAAAGAGAAGGGGATTATTGCCAAGGCTCGTTCCCTAAACAGGGGGAGGGAGCGCTTTGTGTTTTACGATGGCCCACCAACCGCCAATGCTAAGCCGGCCCTGCATCACGCTGAACCTAGTTCTTTTAAAGATGCTGCCTGCCGGTACAAGGTAATGCGTGGGTTTGATGTAGTGAGGCAGCCAGGTTGGGACACTCACGGTCTACCTGTAGAGGTGCAGGTAGAAAAAGCCCTGGGGCTGAGTAGTAAAAAAGAGGTGTTGGGGCTCGTGCCTGGTGATGAGCGCGCTTCTATTGCCAAGTTTAACACTGCCTGTGCTGAAAGTGTTTGGCAGTACATTCAGGATTGGAATAGATTCATTGAGCGGTTAGCACGTTGGGACGACCTTAGTGATGCCTATGCCACTAACCAAGTCTCCTATGTAGAGGGGGTTTGGTCAGTCTTTAAGCAAATTTGGGACAAGGATCTAGTCTTCAAAGATTACAAGGTTGTCCCATACTGTCCGCGCTGCGGCACCGGTCTTTCTGCGGCTGAGCTTGCCATGGAGTACCAAGATGTGAAGGATGTCTCGGTATTTGTGACTTTCCCTTGGGTAGACAAACCAGCTCGCTCCTTTATAGCTTGGACAACTACACCGTGGACCCTGCCGGGTCATGTTGCCTTAGCACTAGGTCCGGACATTGAGTACGTTGTGATTGAAAAAGACGGTCGTGAATTCGTCTTGGCCAAGGAGCGCCTTGAGATTGTAGAGGGCGAGTACGTAATCGTAGAGCAAAAGCTAGGTAAAGACTTACTTGGTATTCGCTATCAACCACTATTTCAGGGTGTATTAGATTCAGCAGAGGGCGAAAAGTTTGTCACCGTACCTGCCAGTTTTGTGACCACAACAGATGGAAGCGGCATTGTGCATACTGCCTGTATGTATGGTGAGGACGACTTTGTGCTCGGCAAAGAACTGGGCTTAGCTCGCCAGCACACGGTTGATCTAACTGGAGCCTTCCTGCCACAAGTTACGGAGTTTGCTGGAATGAATGTGCGAGACGCACTAGTGCCAATCCTTAAATCGCTCACCGAAAAAGGCAAACTCTTTAAAAAGCAGACCATTACGCACAGCTACCCACACTGCTGGCGCTGTAAAACTCCACTGATCTACTACGCAAAAGACTCTTGGTACATCCGAATGTCGGCTAAGCGTGAAGAGCTCAAAAAGAGCAACGCCGCAGTTGAATGGATTCCATCTCATATTAAAGAAGGTCGTTTTGGTGACTTTATTCGCGAAGCTCGCGACTGGGCAGTTTCTCGCGAGCGATTTTGGGGGACTCCGCTGCCAATCTGGAAAAGTGAGAGTGGCAAGTACCTCTGCGTAGGCTCTCTCAGCGAACTCCGTGCACTAGCTAAAGACTCTAGTTTGGTAGGCGCAGACTTTGACCCACATCGTCCAAATATCGATGCCGTTGTCTTGGTTAAAGATGGTGAGGACTACCTGCCGGAACCATACGTACTTGATGTCTGGTTTGATTCTGGTGCTATGCCTTTTGCTTCTGGCCGCGTTGCAAAGGGTGAGTTCCCCGCAGATTTCATTGCAGAAGCTATCGATCAAACTCGTGGCTGGTTCTACAGCTTAATGGCGATCAGCACCCTGCTAAAGGGTGAATCTGCATATAAGCGGGTAATCTGCATGGGGCACCTCGTAGATGCTGATGGCCGCAAAATGTCTAAATCTATCGGCAACGTGATTGAACCAATGGGTGCGTTTGCAACGGCAGGAGCAGATGCGGTGCGCTGGTTCATCTTTACGGTAAATGCTCCGGGTGACACAAAGTCGGTCAGTATAGAAGAAGTACAGGCGTCGTTTAGGAGAATCCAGGTTCCACTCTGGAATATGCTCAACTACCTCGTTACCTATGCAAACCTTACCCAAGTAGATGTAAAAAGCCTTGATGCAACTGCTATAGCAGAGCGTACCGATCTTACAGAGCTTGATCGTTGGGCGCTTGCGCTGCAAGAGGCCAGCCTAGCAAGTACTACGGCCAGCCTAGATGCCCTAGATTTTATGCGTGCTGGTCGCGAGCTTGAAAATCACATCGTCGATCTTTCAACCTGGTACCTGCGTCGTTCACGTAAGCGTACCGATGAAGCATTCTTCCTTACACTGCACGTGCTCCTAAAGCGCGTTGCGCTAATGCTCGCCCCGCTCACGCCTTTCCTAAGTGAATCGCTTTACCAGGCACTACGCAGTGAGAATGATCCTGAGTCTGTGCATGTAACTGAGTGGCCAGCTGCTATGCCGGCTCTGCAAAATCAAAATGTACTAGCAACCATGCAGAGTTTGCGTAATGCAGTAGAACTTGGTTTAGCAGTACGAGCTGAGCAAAAACAGAAGGTGCGTCAGCCGCTAGCGAGCGCCTACCTGCTTGGCGCTGTTGAATACAGCAGTGAGCACCTAGAGATACTTAAGGATGAGCTCAATGTAGAGCAAGTGCAAATTGTGCAGCGTATTGATCCTGGGCTTCCGGCAAAATCTGAAGGTGGGTTAACTGTTGCACTAGACGTTACACTAACACCTGAACTACAAGAAAAGGGTGAAGCCCGCGAATTACTCCGTCAACTACAAAACCTACGAAAGCAAAGCGGTTTGCAGCCTGGTCAGATGGCGCTCCTACTCTTTGGTCCAGCGCACCATGAGTATCTCAAAGAGATCTTACAAAAGTATCCGCAGATCCTGACGGATGGTTTCTTCCAAGTTAACGACGAAACCTGGCACCAAATGGGGGATACAGATGTTTCTATTAACGGTCTGACGGTGCAGGTAAGCCTCCGTGCCTAATGTGGGGACGATTTAAAACTCTTGATCCCTTACTATTTGTTCTGCCCATTATTTTTGCTGTAATCGGCGTAATTTTCATTTACGTACTTACCGTAGATACTGTTGGTACAGCACTTGCTTTACGTCAGGGTATTGCGGCTGGGCTAGGATGCATTGGCATGCTTGTATTTAGCTTTATCGACTACCGGGCGTGGCGAGCCTGGAAGCTGTGGATCTACCTGATTAGTATTGCCACACTTATTGCAGTTCTTGTTTTTGGTGAGGCGTCTTTTGGTGCGAAGAGCTGGATAAACTTTGGTTTTTACCAGTTTCAGCCTGGTGAATTTGCTAAGCTACTCCTTTTACTCGTACTACCGGCAATACTTCAGGTTAGAGCTCGAGCGGTTGGCTGGCAGCAGTTCCTACTTGCGGTTGGTGCGCTTGGGTTAGCCCTTGGGTTAGTTCTGCTACAGCCCGATCTTGGGACAACCTTAGTGCTCGCCGTGCTTGGTGTAACTGTGTTTATGACAAGCCGTACCACACGTTTGCAAAAAACAGTTGTTGGCCTTGTTGTTGCTCTTGGTGTTACTACAATCGGTCTCTCATTCATGAACGTCGGGCCTTTTGGAGGCTTGCTCAAGGAATACCAAAAGAACCGTCTGGCAAGTTTCATCTACCCTGATAGAGATCCAAGTGGTAGTGGTTACAATGTACTTCAATCAACCATCGCGGTGGGTTCGGGCGGACTAACAGGCAAGGGACTTGGCTTTGGTAGTCAGTCACAGCTAAACTTTTTACCCGTAGTACACTCAGACTTTATCTTTGCCGCTATAGCCGAGGCCTGGGGATTGGTAGGCTCGTATATAATCATCGGGCTCTTCATTTTGCTTACATACCGGTTAATTGTGGCAGCTCGCATAGCGCACGATGAGTACGGCTCGGTACTGTGTATCGGGTTGGCTGCTATGCTACTATTTGAGCTCCTAGTTAGTGTGGGCATGAACATAAAGGTAATGCCTGTTACCGGCATCCCGCTGCCGTTTATAAGTTACGGTGGAACCGCTATGCTTACCTTCTTTTTTGCAATGGGGGTGGCTCAATCTGTTGTCATTCGCTCAAAGCGGTTGACCTTCTAAAGCTGTTCTGATAGAGTAATCCAGTACTAACCGCTAGGGGTATTTTTGTATGGCAACCACAAAGAAAACCACAACCAAGAATTCAGAAGCAGCACAAGCAACCGCCGTTATCTCTACCGGTGGCAAACAGTATGTCGTTACTAACGGCACTTGGTTGCGTGTTGAAAAATTAGAGACAGAAGTAGGCACAAAGCTTACCTTTGAGCCCCTCATGCTTACCGATGAAAAGGGTGCGCTTGTAACCGGAGGTCAGGTTACCGCTGAGGTAGTTGATCACGGTAAGGGTACAAAACTGCGTGTATTTACCTACAAGTCAAAAAAGCGTCAGCGTCGCACCATTGGTCACCGTCAGCAGTACACCACACTTAAGGTTACCGCCATTGGGGGTGCAAAAGCAGCAAAGGCAGCTAAAGTTGAAAGCGCCGACTAATTCTTATGAACCGCATCATTTCCTACATTAGGGGAGTTGCAACTGAGCTGCGTAAAGTGCAGTGGCCAACTGCTAAAACAGTGGTTCGTTACTTTGTAAGCGTAGTGCTCGGCATCGCTTTTGCGGCAGCACTTGTCGCTTTACTAGATGTTATCTTTAACCGAGTTCTGGTTTTCCTCATTAAGTAATCGTATGCCAGAAGAAACACAGCTCCTTCGCCGCTCCAGCGGTAAACAGTCAGGTGAACGCAACTGGTACATTATACACACCTATGCCGGGTATGAGGATCAGGTTGCTCAAAACCTGCTACAACGTATTGAGTCACTCGATATGAAAGACAAGGTATTCGATGTGCTTGTACCAACCGAAAAGGCAATCGAGATTAAAAACGGTAAGCGTCGCACAATCGAAAAAAAGATCTTCCCAGGGTACGTTATGGTAGATATGATCGTTACCGACGAATCTTGGTACATTGTACGCAACACCCCAAACGTTACCGGATTCTTAGGCTTTGGCGTTCGTCCTTCACCTGTTCCTCAGACCGAGGTTGACGCTATCAAAAAGCGTATGGGTCAGGATGAGCCTAAGTATAAGATTGAACTTTCTAAGGGTGACCTAGTTGAAATTACCGATGGCGCCCTCAAAGGCTTTCAGGCAAAGGTTGAAGACGTTGATTCAGAAAAAGGCAAGGTTAAGGTATTTGTTTCGATGTTTGGCCGTGAAACTCCCGTTACACTTGATTATCTTCAGTTAAAGCTCGTCTAAGATGGCAAAAAGCACAAAACCAATTAAGACTATTATCAAGCTGCAAGTCCCAGCTGGTAAGGCAAATCCTGCTCCTCCAGTAGGTACTGCTCTTGGTCCCCAGGGCGTAAACATTATGGAGTTCTGCACCAAGTTCAACGAGGCTACTCGTGAAATGGGCAACACAATTATTCCAGCACATATCACAATCTACGAAGACCGAACCTTTGACTTTATACTCAAGCAGCCGCCTGCTTCCGTGCTTATCAAGGAAACTCTTGGCCTAGCTACTGCCTCTAGCAATGCAAAAAAAACTAAAGTGGGTAAGCTCACTCAGGAGCAGCTAACAAAGATTGCAGAACGAAAGTTCCCAGATCTTTCAGCCCGCGATATGGATGCCGCTAAGCTTGTAATTGCCGGCACTGCCCGTTCCATGGGTGTAGAAGTAGAAAAGTAGATAATTTTCTACACAAAAAAGCTCCGAAGTTCGGAGCTTTTTTGGTTGCTTGCTACAATACAAAAGACCCTTATATCTATCTACCGAACCGACCGGCACAGGGCCGGACCGATCCAAAGGAGGGGCAAAGATCGTTGGCCAGTAGATAGATATAAAGGTCTTAAACGTTCAACACATTTGTTCTATCAAATCAGGTTAAAACTGTCAATACTTTCTGATTTGCACAAATTATGCAAAGGTATGAAAGAGTATGATAACACCTCACTACGCCGATCTTGTTAGAATGCTCCGCACGGGCGGATACCGCGAAGCCACCGACATTATCCAGTCGGGGGATATGCTCGTGCAGGGTGACATAATCACCCTTTGGCCTGCTGCTGCTGTGCAACCAATTCGCTTACATTACTTTGGCGATGACCTCGAGCGTTGGGATGTTCGACTTGCGGACGGTAGTTGGCAGCAGCAGACGGCGGAACTGCCAGAGATAGTGCCTAATGCCCTAGAGACTGAGCACGGTAAGATCTATCCTGGTGAGTATGTAGTGCATCCATTTCACGGCGTTGGCATCTTTCAGAGCATTATTACCCAAGATAGTGTAGACGGTGCTGCTGTTACCTATATAGCGCTAGAGTATGCAGGCAACGATCGCTTGCTAGTACCTCACGATAGGCAGGCTGAGCTAATGCCATATATAGGAAGCCGTCAACCACGACTTACTAGGCTCTATTCAAAAGCCTGGCAGAATACTAAGGAGCGCGTGCAGCGTGACCTCATTCGTGTTGCTAGAGGCTTGCTTAAAATTTATGCGGCACGCCAGCTACATGCACGCCAGCCTTACGCATTAGATACTGATATTGTAGATCGCCTGGCCGATAATGCTGGGTTTGATTTAACAGACGATCAGGCAAGAGCCGTTAAAGAAATTACCCATGATTTGACCATAGGAGAGCAGCCAATGGACCGCCTGCTTTGCGGAGATGTTGGTTTTGGTAAAACCGAGGTTGCCCTGCGAGCTGCGGCACTGGTCGTTGCTTCAGGAAAACAGGTTGCCTTTATTGCTCCCACCACGGTGCTGGCCGAACAACACTTTAGTATGCTTAGCAACCGCTTCGTTGATTTACCGGTCAAGATTGCCCATATGAGCCGGTTGACCAAATCAACCGATGCGCAGACCCTCAAGGCTGTGACGGAAGGCGCGGTTGACATTTTAGTCGGCACTCACCGGGTGCTTGGGGGAGATATTCAGTGGAAGAATCTTGGATTATTGATTATTGATGAAGAACAAAAGTTCGGTGTCTCACAAAAGGAGCACCTCAAGAATCTGCGGCCAGTTATTGATGTGCTTTCACTCTCCGCAACTCCTATCCCGCGCACACTTTCCATGAGTCTTTCAGGCCTACGTGGCTTGAGTATACTCAGAACTCCACCTCACGGTCGCCTACCTATTACTACTTTAGTAGAGGAGTATAGCAATGGATTACTGCAGCAAGCCTTGCAGACTGAGCTAGAGCGCGGCGGCACTGTCTATGTAGTGCATAATCGTGTGCAGAGCTTGCCGCTTGTTCGCGACAGAGTAGAGCAGCTATTGGCTCAACTAAAGTTGGATGTTCCCGTAGCTATGGCACACGGCCAAATGGGAGAGGTAGAGCTAGCGCGAGCAGTATCTGGATTTATGCAGGGGAAAGTGAGGGTACTGGTGGCGTCTAGCATTGTTGAGCATGGTTTGGATAGTCCTCTGGCTAATACGCTGGTTGTCTTGCATAGTGAGAGGTTTGGCTTGTCTGATCTGTATCAGCTGCGTGGACGTGTTGGGCGGCGATCAACTCAAGCATACGCTTACTTTATGCTTGGCGGCGTGCTCCACGAGCCCTACACCATTCTAGATGAGCAAGGGAATGAGATCAGCGGTATCAGTCTGAGTAAAACCGCCAGAATGCGTCTGAATGCCTTACAAGAGGCAGATCAGTTAGGTAGTGGTTGGAGTATTGCAGTACGAGACCTGGAGATTAGAGGTGGTGGCAATGTGCTCGGTAATGAGCAGCACGGAAATATGGAGGCCATAGGACTACTTCTGTATGGACAGCTCTTACAAGAAGAAATTGGTCGCCAGGCTAAGCTGGCAGGTATTACTCTCTTCCAACGTTCCGCAACGTAGAATAGGTTTTCGCTTACCCTGCGTCAGCGTATTGTTGGGGCATGCGTGTTCTTAATAAAGAAGAGTTTCCCAGCCTACTGGCGCAGGCAGGCTTAGGCTACACACAGCTGTGGTTGAAAGGCCAGGAGGCTGTTCTTCACAAAACATGCATAAGCATTGTTGGTACCAGGCGTTGCACTGCTTACGGTAGGGCAGTAGTAGACTTACTCGTGCCAGGGCTTGTTAGGGCTGGCCTCAGTATTGTTTCTGGCCTTGCACTAGGTATCGATGCCTATGTTCATCGCTCTGCCCTGCAAGTTGGGGGTGGCTGTATTGCGGTACTAGGATCAGGGTTGCAGGCCGTATATCCTGCAACAAACCGGCTACTCGCTCAGCAAATAGCCGAGAACGGCTTGTTACTCTCAGCTTACGCACCAAGCGTTACAGCTCGCCCCTACCATTTTCCAGAGCGCAACCGAATAATCGCTGCGCTTAGCCTGGTAACTCTGGTAATTGAGGCACGAGAAGATTCAGGAAGTTTGATCACAGCACGTGCAGCAATTAGTATGAATCGGGAGGTTGCAGCAATACCTGCAGATATAACCAGAGACACGGCCTTGGGCTGTATTCAATTACTACAGCAAGGGGCAAAACCAGTTGCTAGCGTTTCCGATATTCTCCAGCTGTACCAGCAAAGTTTACCAATACAGCTAGTAACAGAGATAAAGCCCGCCTTGACAGGTACAATGGGTACTCTGTATGCTACGATCTCGAACGGAGCTCATCGTGTTGATGAAATGTTACGCCTTACCGGGTTACCTCTCATTACCGCGCAGAACGCCCTTACACTATTAGAAATAGAAGGATATATATGCCAAAGGCAGCAGGAGTGGCACGTAATCTCGTAATTGTGGAGTCACCAGCAAAGGCCGGTACTATTAGTAAGTACCTGGGGCCAGATTTTGATGTAATTGCAAGTATGGGGCACATACGTGATCTGCCTTCCTCAAAGCTAGGTGTAGATGTTGCCGAGCAGTTTACTCCGCAGTACGTTATACCACCTAAGGCGCGTACCACCATTAAGAAACTTAAGGAAGCGGTAAAGAATAAAGATGTCGTGTATCTTGCAACAGACTTGGACCGTGAGGGAGAAGCCATTTCGTGGCACCTTGCGCAGGCGCTAGACCTAGGCAGCAACCCAAAACTGCAAGTGTTTCGGATTACCTTTGACGAAATTACTAAAACAGCAGTTACGGCAGCCATTGCTAGCCCGCGCGACATTAACACGGCACTGGTAGACGCGCAGCAGGCAAGGCGAGTGCTTGACCGTCTAGTTGGGTATACCCTCTCTCCAGTTCTCTGGAAAAAGGTATACAAAGGCTTATCAGCAGGTCGTGTGCAATCTGTTGCGCTCAAGCTTATCGTTGACCGCGAAGCCGAGCGTAATGCTTTTCAACCAGTAGAGTACTGGTCAATTGCTGCAGATCTCATACATAACAGCGCTGAATTTGAGGCAAAACTTGTTGAATACAACGCTAAAAAGATTGAGCAACTGACTATTTCCGGTGGAGAGGAAGCGCAGTCAATCAAGGCAGATCTGGAAAAGGCAGTGTACACTGTTTCGAATGTAGAGAAAAAGCCACTAAAACGCCGCCCAAGCGCCCCGTATACAACCTCAAGTTTCCAGCAAGATGCGGTAAATAGGCTTGGGATATCATCAAAAAATGCTATGCGATCTGCTCAGCAGCTCTACGAAGCCGGTTTGATTACCTACATGCGTACCGATTCAGTAGATCTTGCCGTAGAGGCTGTTCAGGCCATTCGCTCCTATGTACAGACTGAATTTGGGGCTAACTACATCCCAGCATCACCAAATCGTTACCAAACTAAGAACAAGCAAGCACAAGAAGCGCACGAGGCAATTCGTCCAACCGATCCAACGCGTAGCGCAGAGAGCCTTGGTTTAGATGGGCAAACCCAAAAGGTATACGACCTAATTCGTCGGCGCGCCCTGGCTAGTCAGATGGCTGAAGCCGAGCTTGAGCAAACCCAGGTTACTATTACAGCGGGCAAGGGTGTTTTTCGTGCCACTGGTCAGCGCATTGTCTTCCCAGGTTTCTTAGCCGTTAACCAAAAAGATACGGACGACGAGCAGAAGCTCCCTGCTTTGGCCGCAAACGATGCACTCACCCTACACCAGCTCAAAGCTGACCAGCACTTTACCGAGCCGCCACCGCGCTTCACAGAAGCTACCTTAATTAAGGCTCTAGAAGAAAACGGTATTGGTAGGCCTTCAACCTATGCGCCAACCATCGATACGTTGGTGCAGCGCAAGTATGTACTCTTAGAGCAGCGTCGTTTTGCTCCAGAAGAAGTGGGGGTAATCGTCACAAATCTTTTGGCTGAGCACTTCCCAGATATTGTAGACGTTACATTCACCGCTTCTATGGAAGAAAAGCTCGATAAAATTGCCGATGGCGATGCGAGCTATGTGGGGGTACTCAAAGACTTCTGGGCACCTTTTAAGCAAAATGTTGATCAAAAGACAGAATCTATCGCCAAGGTAGACATGACAGAAGAGACAGATAAAGTCTGTCCAAACTGCTCATCGCCAATGATCATTAAAACCGGCAGATTTGGTAAGTTCTTGGCCTGCTCAAACTTCCCAGAGTGTAAAACCACACAGCCGATTCAGGAAGCTAAACCAACCGGTATGATCTGCCCACGTGATGGTAAGCCCTTAATCTGGAAGCGCGCACGCAAGGGTCAGTTCCTGGGCTGTAGCGGCTACCCAGATTGCAAATTTGCCCTCTGGAAACCAGAGCAGCTTGCTGCCAAGATAGCTGACCTAGAAAAAGAAGGGGAGACTTTGCCGCATAAGCAGGCAGCTCTAGACGCACTCGCCCCATTGCCAAAAACCAAGTAGGCTAGAGCTATGTCTGCTCGCCTACCTGAACCTGTCCAAAACCTAATCGATGCCTTTGGGCGTCAGCCAGGCATTGGTCCCAAAATGGCTGCCAGGCTTACCTTTAACCTGTTGCAGCGCAGTGACCAAGAGGTTACCAGGTTTATTCATGCGCTAGAAGGTATTACATCAGGTCTGCAATCATGCGAGCAGTGTGGCAATATCTCCGAGAAGTCACTTTGTGTAATTTGTCGTGAATCTGGTAGGTCTGAAGGGCAAATCTGTGTTGTAGAAGGCCCACTAGACGTTATTGCAATCGAGAAAACCAATCTATTCCACGGATTATACCTAGTTTTAGGGGGTGCACTTTCACCAATCGATGGCATTGGACCAGACCAGCTCCGTATGCGTCTATTGCAAAGCAGAGTGCAAAAGCGCCTAGATGCGGGCGAAATTACCGAATTAATCTTGGCAACTAACCCGTCTCTAGAAGGTGAAGCCACGGCTAGCTACATTGTGCAGCTATTTACTAAAGCGACAGAAGAAAAGAAGGTAAGTATTACCAGAATCGCGCGTGGGTTGCCGATGGGTAGCGATATTGAGTATGCTGATCCTACGACCCTAGCTCGCGCGCTTGAAGGTCGCAGTAGTTTCTAATCTATAGCAAGACTATGCCAGTAGCCACCCACATTCCGGGACAAGACGAAGAACTCGACCCAGTAGAGGCCATTGATGAACATGATGATGAATCTGCAGATGAAGAAAGTATGGGGGTGCACATTACGGACCCTGAGCATCCCGAAGCAGCTCCAGCCGAGGAAGGTCTCGACAAGATAATTGCAGCTATTGAGGTGCCGGTGGCAGAAGATGGTCATGATGATCTAGCGGCTGTCCCCAAAAAAGCACAGGTTTCAGACGAGCTGATTAAAAGGGAGCTGACCATTGACGATTTACAGGATAGCGATCGAATCTAATACCTTGCTGTACGACACCTTAACCCGATCACTTGTTGCGTTGAAGCCCCAGGAAGCTGGGGCTATTCGTATATACACCTGTGGACCAACTGTTTATAACGATCAACACATAGGGAACTACCGAACATTTATTTTTGAAGATGTGCTGGTAAAAACCTTGGAGCAAGCTGGCTACGAGGTTACCCGAGTGATGAACATTACCGATGTCGGCCACCTAGTAGGAGATGGCGATGATGGAGAAGATAAGCTGGAGGTTGGCGCTCGTCGTGAGGGCAATACAGCTTGGGAGGTAGCAAAGCGCTACGAAGAGCGCTTTCTGGCAGATATGGCTGAGCTTCACCTGCAACAGCCAACACTGTTAGTACGGGCAACAGAAGCAATCGAGGCTCAGATTTCTATGGTAAAAAGCCTGGAAGAAAAAGGGCTCACCTATACTACGAGTGACGGGGTTTACTTTGATAGCGCCAAGCTACCAGATTACGGGAAGCTAGCCCAGCTCGATATAGCCGGCTTACAGGCTGGTGCGCGCGTTGAAGTAGGGGAGAAGCGCTCGGCAACTGATTTTGCCCTCTGGAAGTTTTCACCAACAGATCACCAGCGTGATATGGAATGGGACAGTCCCTGGGGTACGGGCTTTCCAGGGTGGCATATTGAGTGCTCAGCCATTATTAAAGAGAACTTAGGTGACAGCATAGACATTCACTGTGGGGGAGTAGATCACATTCCGGTACACCACACCAACGAAATTGCTCAGAGTGAATCTGTGACTGGTCAGCCCTTGGCCCAAATTTGGATGCATGCCGAATTTTTACTGGTTGATGGTGGCAAAATGGCTAAGTCTGAAGGAAATGTGTACACCTTAGCTGATCTAAAAGAAAAAGGGTTCGATCCGCTTGCGCTGCGTATGCTCACCTATACTGCCCACTACCGTAGCAAGCTCAATTTTACCTGGGATGGGCTCACCGCCGCTCAAAAAAGCCTGGATAAGCTGCGTAGAACGTTTCATGCAGCACTGGAAGCTGATGAAACCGATGCAGTACGTGGCTACCAGGAAAGGTTTCAGCAGCAGCTTTTAGATGATCTAAATACGCCCCGTGCTCTCGCCGTGCTCTGGGAAGCGCTGGATTCTCTGCAAACCCCAGAGGAAAAGCGTGCCTTCCTGGAATATATTGATGTAGTATTGTCGCTTGATTTAGCCCATGTAGTGCTGCAGCAAGAGATTCCTGCCGGGGTGCAACAGTTAGTAACAGAGCGTGATGCCGCCCGGGCCAGTAGGGACTGGGCAGTCAGCGATGCACTACGAACTCAGCTAGAAAACCAAGGGTATACAGTGCAAGACACACCTGAAGGAACTGTTATTGAAAAGATATAAAATCATAAACCAATGCTGATTAAAGGGCTCTAGTACTTGACAAGAGCTCTTTTTTGTTCTATAGTCCTTTCGAATTGATCTTTCCCACATTCAGAACCGTCGAATAAGTAACAGGCAGCGCTTTTGCATAGTGATCTGGCTGAGAAGTGTGTACCGCAAGGTACGTGGATGACTGGTTCACAGCACTCAACCAGAAGGTTACCTTAGGCTTCAAGCCATACAACCATCTGTCTCTGTGACCACGCCCGCTTCTTGGCTGGATCACTGGGCACAAGCGTTTTTTATTTCAGAGGGGCAACCCGACGGAACTGAACCGATCTGCTCCCAGTCTACTGAAACTTTCCTTGCAGGATTGGTGAAGTAGATCGGTGCGCTCAGTAAGCATCGGAATTTGAAAATGAGGTAGTATGATCCGCCCGGACGTACATCTCTACATATATAGATTTTTACCAAGCACCAGGTGGGTGTCGCAAGCATGCGTTATATGCACGATTAGGAGCAAAAAAGACATGAAGAAGATCATTCCTCTCGTCGCCCTGGCGCTCGCTCTTGCGGTCGCGCCCATGACCTCTTTCGCCCAAACAACGGGTGGGGGAACCGGTAACGGCACAGCGACCACCGTGAATAATGGTGGGGCGTCTCGTGCGACCAGTGTTGGGCTCAGCCTCTGGACAGAAGTTCAGAAGTTTAGCCAGGCCGGCCTGGAGTTGAGCATTAACCTGCGCAACAATCGGTCGGGTCAGCTGGTGACCGGAATCAAGGGCAAGACCCTTGAAATGATTCCTTTTTGGGGAGTCGCTGGCATCGATTACACGATCGAGATCGAGATCTTGCCGCAGGCGGCAGGTCTCCGATTCGATCGTAATGGTCGGCCTCTCATGAAAGTGAGGGCTACCGGCGATGACTCAACTGATCAGCGAATCACGCTGAGCAAGCCTGATGAGAAGGGAAGAGTTGTTGTAAAGATCAACCTGGCTAAGTTCACCGGCGCCGAAATGATCAATTTCGGGTGCAGGGTGGACATGGCTACAGGAAGAGACTACAGCAAGACTCTCTGTATCACATGGTCAGCTCGCGACCACTACGAAGGGGCGATGGCCCGGATCACCATTCCCGTAAAGGGCGTGTGGCCCAAGGACATCCCCCTTAATGACGACAGCGTCGCAGACTACCAAGTCCTCGCCGCGGCCGAGACCGTGACGAATGTCCCCCAGAACATTGGTGGGATCATTCGTTACGCCAACTCACAAGCCCTGACGGATGCTCTGCGCAGGCTGCACAACCCGCAGCCTGTACAGCAGGATCCGCCAGTCGTCACGACCCAAACCGTTACTGTCACAGTCGACCAGAAGGGTCGAATTGTTGAGAGTGATTCGGCAAAGTGTCCCTTTGTCGTCTCCACGAAGGACGGAGATCTCATCATCAAGGCGTTTAACCCGAGTGAGGTTACAGTCTACTGGAAGCTCCAAGACGGATATAACGTCAACGGAGCTAAGGCAGGCAAAAACCTTATCGGTGCCGACCCGCTCGTGATGATGAAAGAGGCCTTGGCCTCCGTAGACATCGAGTGGAAAGACCTGGACGGCAAGGTTCACGTGTACATCGTGAACCTGGCCTCCGCCAACTGAGAGAAAAAGAATGAAGTTTATCGCTTTAATCATCAGTCTGGTCTTGGCCGCTTGCGGCTTTGGTCAGACCCTCGACATCAAGCCAACGAACTCCGGTTCGGTGGCTACAACCAAGGACACGGTGACCATCTACCGTATGGAAAGAAAGGACGGAGTCGTCCAACAGACCATCAAAGTGATGCCCGCCAGCACACCAGAAGAGCGTGCAGCGGTGGTAGCCCAGCGAGGCTTCCGTACAATCAACCTTGCGAAGGTGTCTGCCGAGAAAAAGGCGGCACTTGCAAGGGCTGAGCTGTCGGAGGCTCAGTTGAATGCTCGGCAGGGGATTGCGGCGGAGTTTCCGCCCGGGGCCTTCTACCAAGCGGACTACAGCGACGTGGCAATGTTCACCTCACACACTGAGCGGATTACCCAAGGTCACTACGACCCTGATCCTATGGTGTGGAAAGGTGTAGAACGTGTTCGGCTTCCTCACGAGGCCCAACCGCTGCTCGGGTGGATGGTCTTCAAGAAGCGGTCAGGAATCAAGTACTACCGGTTTGGTTACGTTGACGAAAATGAAGACGTAGTTGGCCTGAGTACTCCTGATCCGGCGACCGGAAAGTCGAAACCATTGTTCTACACTGAGGTTTGGAGCCACCCCCAAGCGGGAGGAAAAACCACCGAGGCGTACCTGAACTTTGGTTTCGCCACCAATGCCACACGCTGCAAAAACCACTTCCCAACAGTCACGCTCAGCAGCTCCGCCTTCATGGTGGAGCGACCGACCTTGACCAAGCAAGTGGATCGCTACCGAGAGGTGGTGCGCACACTTACTACTACGGTCACCACCACAGTGGAGAAGACCGTCAGGGTGAACGTGCCGCAGGTGCCTAACATGGGTGGAGGGATATTCATCGCCTTCAACGGCTATAGCCAGGTCAATGACAGTCAGCAGATCCGGACGGAGATGATCACTATGGATCTCTTCTTCTTTAGCGCAGGCTGCCGTCGTCTGCCCAAAACTGTCTGTGATGACGGTTGGGCCATTGACTGGGACAACCTTCCAGGCAGCTTTGGCGATACTGGTCCCAACCCGTGGTTGGGCGGGGACACCGAATGGGGTCCACCACCTCCTCGGGGAGGCTAGTCCAAAAAGCGGTTAACTCACCGCGCCCAAACGAGAAATTCTCAGGCCTACCTTGCCAACGCGAGGGGGCCTGATTTTTTATTGCAAAAAGTTCATGTCAATTTCACATATAACCTGCTACCAGAGCCTTTTTCTATTGACAAATCTGTAAAAAAATGGTAAATAGAAATGTTAACAGTGTTACGGGTAGTCAGTCGTGAGACTGCCTCACCACCGCTTAACGAATACCCGCTCCTATAGCTAAAAAGGAGAAGGTACAGTTTAATCGTAACGTACACACATATGCTATCGCTTTTCACAAAGCTAGCGCGTGCTGCTAAAAAGCTACTTCCGGTAGCTGTACTCGGTCTTGCTGCGTCTGCTGGTGTCCTCACTGCAGTTGCTGACGGTCCAGAGTTCAACAACGGAGCGCTTGATCCCGCAACACTGCGCGGTGTAATCGCTGGGGAGAGTGCAAACAACCTCTCTACCACGGTTAACGCCACTGTAGGTCAGACGGTAAACCTAGTTATCTGGGTTCACAACAACCGCCCTGATACTACTGCTATCAACACTCGGGCTAAGGTAGCCCTCCCGAGTACCATCGGCACTACCCACCAGGCAACTGGGCGAGTAAGCGCTGATAACGCAAGTCCTGCGAATGGTCTCACCACTATCAACGTAGGCACCGAGAGTAAGCTCTCGTATGTGCCAAACTCCGCGCGTCTGTACAAGGCAGTTCCTAACGGAAACCAACTTGTCATGACCGAAGTTTCTTGGCCACAGGGTACAAATGGTAACGATGTAGTTGGTCCTAATGGTGTTAACCTAGGCAACATCAACGGTTGTTACCAGTACACACAGGCAGTTCTTATTCAGGTGCGTGTCGATGGAACCACTCCACAGATTACCGCCGAAAAGAAAGTTGCCAAGAGTGATGGTACAGGTGAAGCAGACACTATTGCTGCTAACCCCAATGACCGCGTTCGTTTCCGCATTTACGTGCGAAACACTGGTACCGGAACAGGTACCAACACTACTGTTGTAGATACCCTCGACGCTAAGTTGAGCTATGTCGCCGGTAGTTCATGGATTCGCTACAAAGAAAACGGTGTAGATAAGGATTACAACTTCAACGATGCTGGTTCAGACATCGCGTTTGAAACCCTCGCTGATGGTAAGACCAAGATTACGTGGAAGTGGCGCGATATGGCTCCAGCTGCCTCGTCTTCGTTCTACCTGTACTTTAACGCTCGCCTCGCTGACACTAACGCCTTCCCAATTGGTGACACAACTATCCCTAACACTGCGAACGCATGTTTCGGCACCCTGTGTACAACCACCAATCAGGTAACAGTTACTGTTCACCGCGATGTTGACCCAGTTGTAAGCTTCACCCTTGCAAAGGCTGCAGCTAACCTTGGTTCAAGCGAGTGGAAAGAAATTGTTCCCCTAAACGCTGTTCCTGGTGAGACCATCGCTTTCCGCCTGGTTCTTACCAACACCGGTAACACTACCGCTACCAACGTTACCCTTAAGGATATCCTACCTAACGGGCTGACTTTCGTTCCTGGTTACACGTATCTGTATAACAAGGACACAGGTAGCAACGGTTCTCAGATTACCAACGACACCGTTCTGGTGAACAATGGGTACGTATTCGCCTCTGTGGCAACTGGTACCCTCAACCAACAGATTATCGTGTTCCGCGCTAAGGTTGCGGACACCGTCTGTGGCAGCATTATCAATACTGCAAAAGTGTTCTGGAATAACGCCGAACGCGCTCAAGACACCGCTGAAGTTATTGCTAACTGCCAGCCAGGTCTGAACATTGTAAAGCAGGTAAAGGACAACACTACCAGTGCATACTTGAAGGAAATCTTCAATGTACGTGAGAGTGAAGTACTAACCTTCCGTGTTGTGGTAAGTAACACCGGTAACACCACACTGAACAACGTAGTTGCTCGCGATGTGTTGCCAGCTGGTCTCAGCTTTGTACCGGGTAGCCTGACCATTGACGGTCAGCGTTACAACGACACTGATGCCGCTAAGTTCTTCAACGCTGGTCTCATTTTGACCAACCTGACTCAGAACATGAGCAAGACCATCATTTACCAGGTACGCGTTCCTGATTGTCCAAACGACGATCTGCGTCTCGTGAACACCGCGTTCGCCAAGGCTACTGGTATTGCCGAAAAGAACGACACTGCGATTGTTAACGTTAAAGTCCGTATCCCTGGCTTTTAAGCCTGGGGTACTGGACAACGTTAGAAAAACGTGCTATAGTAGCGCGAAATCGCAAGTACAGCACGTATTAACCCTAACGCAACCGTATGATCAATCGTAGCAACACAATCCGAAACATTCTCGGTGTGTTGGCCATTGCCTCACTGCTGGGTGGAGTAACCTCCTCTGCTCTTGCCGCTGAGCGCGCTCGTTTCAATGACCTTAGTGGTGACCTTGAAATGCTGCGTGGCCGTAATATTACCAAGAATGGTCCGGTAACCAAAGTTGGTTCAGATCTTATCGATCCTGTATCCGACGTAGAGAATAATGACCTGGTAGATGTGTGGTTGTACTACCACAACACCAACCCGAGTGCAGTAGCTGAGAATGTTCGCCTAAGGGTAAACCTTCCTACTACCGCCTCGTATAGCCACAAGATTACAGGATCGATTTCTGCAGATAACGCAGACACTGTAACCGGTACCGTGGTGAACGGTGTAGAAAAAGGTCAGCCAGGCATGACCATTAACACGGTCAAACTATCTAAGATCAATTACGTTCCAGGTTCCTTCAAGTGGTACCCGAACGTAACCAGTCTAGGTATTACCAATTCAGCAGCCCTCCCAGGTGGTCAGAACGGTGACACGCTTGTTTCAGGTGGTATCACCATCGGCGATCTGAACGGTTGTTTCCAGTACTCTGGTTTCGTAAAGGTTACCGTTAAGGTAATCGACGAGCCGGTACAGGAAGATAAGGCCATCCTTTCGGTTTCTAAGGACGTTCGTCTCGATCAGAGCGGTACGGTCTTTACCGAAGAGAACCGTATCAAACCAGGTGAGCAGGTTGTGTACCGTCTAACCGTTCGCAACAGCGATGGTAAGGGTATTGCCAAGAACGTTCGCCTAAAAGATACACTGCCTGCTGGCGTAACCTATGTTGGTCCAACATACCTGACCCGCAACGGTAACACTGTACAGCTTCCAGATGGAATCACCTCTGCTGAAGGTATTGTCATCTTGAGTGATCTCCAGCCACTGGAAACGGTCACCGTAACCTTTAAAGCTAAGTCTGCTACTACCTTTGTTAACGACTCCTGTGTTGTGAACACCGTTCGCGTCTCAGGTCAGAACGTGGCAAACAACCCAGCAGATGATACTGCCAAGACGTGTTTCGATGTGCCGCCTACTCCTACTCCGACCCCAACCCCTACACCAACTCCAACTACTCCTCCGGTGAACCCACCGCATGAGCTGCCAAAGACTGGTGCCGAGGTTAACCTGCTTGCAGGTCTTGGTCTCGTAGGTGCCGCCGGTACAACTGGCCGCTACCTCCAGCTTAAGCGCAAGCTGAAGAAGAGTGCTCGTTCGCTCGACATCATCTAAGCTAGCTTGGAAAGAAAAGGCTCCCTCCGGGGAGTCTTTTCTGATACCCTGAAAACCATGAAACAGGAGTTAGAGGCTCGATTTATTCGAATCTGCGAAGTGCTGCAGCGATCTACCAAGCAAGCACGCCTGTTAGAAGTGCGAGCTGCTGTATCTGATCCGACCCTCTGGGATGACCAAGAACGTGCTGTAGGCCTTCAGACTGAGCTCTCAGAGCTTGAAAGCCTAATCACACGCCTAGATGATACTGAGGCCCTTCTTGAGCTTTCTGAGCAGGAACAGGAGCTATCCGATGTGGCTATCGAGATCGCAAACCTCGAGCGCCTAGCTATTTTGTCCGGTGAGCACGACAATGCCACTGCAATTCTGACTATTCACGCAGGTACTGGCGGTACCGACGCGCAAGATTGGGCTCAAATGCTCGAAAGAATGTTTTTGCGCTATGTAGAATCTGGAACGACTGAACTGCCAGAAGATCGTACGCTGAGCGTTCTGCGCAGTAACTGGAAAGCAGAGCTCTTAGATGAGAATAGGGGAGAAGAGGCGGGAATAAAAAAAGCTACTATCCGAGTAACGGGCTCGTATGCCTTTGGCCTGCTTAAGGCAGAAGCGGGAGTGCATCGCCTGGTACGGCAGTCACCATTTAATGCCAAAGGTTTGCGCCAGACGAGCTTTGCCTTGGTAGAGGTAATTCCAGAGGTAGACCAGAGTAAAGCCCCTCAGATTGCTGAATCTGAGCTGAAAATTGATGTCTTTCGCTCCGGTGGAGCTGGTGGCCAGCATGTAAATACTACTGATTCGGCCGTCAGAATAACCCATATCCCCAGTGGTATCGTGGTAACCGTGCAGAATGAACGCAGTCAGCAGCAGAATAAGGCCACCGCTCTTAAAATCCTGCAATCTAGGCTTAGTCTGTTGCAAGCCCTGAAAAACGCTGAGGAACTTGCTATACTCAAGGGCGAGGTAAAAGAGGGAAGTTGGGGGAACCAAATTCGCTCCTATGTGCTTCACCCATACCAGCTGGTTAAAGATCATCGTACCGAATACGAAACCTCACAGACCACAGCCGTCCTCGACGGTGATTTACAAGGATTCATTGAGGCCTATTTAACTAAAACAACCGTGTAGCTATGGCAAATCCATTCTCAAAAGCAAAGGACACCTACGAGCTCGTCAAAAAGGCAAAAGCCTTACAAAAAGAGCTCAAAGAAACAGAGGTCGAGGCGAGCAACTCTGACGAAACACTGACGGTAGTATTCAATGGTGAACAGCGTTTAATCAGTGTAGACATCGACGAAAGCTGGCTCGAACCTGACAAAAAGCGCGATCTAGAAAAAGCTCTCGTGAACGTAATCGGCCAGGCAATTTCTAAGGCCCAGGCAGTAGCTGCGGAGCAAATGAAGAAGATTACCGGCGATCTCAACCTTCCTCCAGGACTAGGTCTCTAGCATGAAACGAGCACTCATTGGTCTCGGCAATCCAGGGAGTGAGTACGCAAAAACCCGGCATAATGCTGGGTTTATGTGTATTGAGGCTGTAGCAAAGGCGCTTGAGGCAGGGGAACCGCGTACAAAGTTTGGCGGTTTACTCTGGGAGTTCAAAGCAGAAGATATGGACGTGCTGCTCTTTGAGCCGCAGTCCTATATGAACCTCTCAGGTAAGCCAGTCCGCGAACTCTGTGATTTCTATGATTTAACAGGTGATCGCGTGGCAATTGCAGCAGATGATGTCTACATTAAGCCAGGTAGCGTTAGAATCAGGCAATCTGGAGCCGATGGTGGTCATAATGGCTGGAAATCAATCAGGGAGCACCTAGACTTTTCAGATTACTGGCGCGTACGGATTGGCGCAGGCATTTACCTACAACAAGGTGAAGAGCGCCATCATCAGCCGCCGTTAGAAGATTATGTAGTACAAAAGTTTCCAACTAGCGACTTGCACCAAGTGGAGCACCTGATTGACAATCTGGTTCCAAATCTGGTAACGTGGCTCAAGACTGGTGAACTAAGTGAGGCCACTCATCACCATCAACGCTAATTCATAACTGTGGGAGCCGTCAGGCGTTTGTACCACTTGGAGGCATATGCCAAAAAAGAACCAGGAAGTCGAAGAGACTGCTGTAGAAGAAACCACTCCTGAAGTAGTTGAGGAAACTACTGAAGACGTTGCTGAGGAAGCAACAGAAGAAAAGACTGATCTTACTGAGGAAGCTCCCGAGGAGTCTACAGAGCAGGTCGCTGAAGAAGTAGTAGAGGTTGAGCGCAAGCACAAGAACCGCGAAAGCACCTCTGAAAAGGCTAAGAAAGCCGCTGCCGCCCGTGCTGCAGCTGGTGAGCAGCCTGTAGCTGAAAAAGTTCAGCTTGATCCACTTCGTCTACGTGGTAAAAAATACCGTGCCGCAGTGGCAGAAGTAGACAAAAACAAGCTCTACCCTGCAGCAGAAGCACTTGATCTGGCTGTTAAAACTTCTTACACCAAGTTTGTTGGCGCAGTAGAGCTTCACGTTAAGGTTAAGAACGATGCTGTGCGCGGCACAATCACCCTGCCACACGGCAACGGTAAGACCAAGAAGGTTGCTGTCGCTACCGACGAAGTAATTGAGTCAATTGCAGCAGGTAAGATTGCCTTTGACGTGCTGCTTGCAACCCCTGCGCAAATGCCAAAACTGGCTAAGTTTGCCAAGGTTCTGGGACCTAAGGGTCTGATGCCTTCTCCAAAGGCAGGAACCGTTACCGATGACATTGAAAAGGCTACCGCAGAAATTAGTGGCGGACGGTTTGAGTACCGCGCTGATAAGAACGGTGTAGTGCATGTTTCAATCGGTCGCACCAATTTCCCAGTTGATCACCTTCTAGAGAACTACCAGGCCATTATTCAGCTGCTCGTCAGCAACAAGATTATCTCCGTGGCGGTTTCTTCAACCATGGGACCTGGTGTAAAGATTGCTTTCTAGGCGACCCCTCTGGCCAACCAGTAGATAGTGAGAAACCTCCGGTGTGCACCGGAGGTTTTTTTGGTATTGTCAGGACTAGGAAGGTTACATGAGTAAGGTACGTACATTATCAGAATTGCAGTGGCCTAGGCCGCTACCCAGTGATTTCATTGAGGCAAGGGAAACTATCAAGGAAATATTCAAAGGTCATCCTTCGGTTTTAACCCTTGCATTCTATGGATCAGCCGTAGTGGCAGGGGCTGAGCCAAGCGTGGCAAGCGACCTCGACTGTTTCCTGGTGTATGACCACCAGGCTGATCTAGGAGAGTTGGCAGGACTCTTTCACAAGGCACAAGCAGCCTGCTGGAACCTGGGTGTGCCAGTTTCGTTTGAACCTAGTAATAACTTGCAGCTGCGGCTACAGCCACAAGGCGTGGTTGGGAGCGCCTTTCTGGAGCATATTTCCAAAGGAGAGATTGTTGGGTTAGATCCAATAGAGATGGTAGACCTGAGCAAACTGCGTAGTCACCACGACGAGGCGATTGGGTATCTGTTTACTCGTGAGAGTCTCTGTCTGCAGGTTGGGATGAATGGCAAAGACCTGTTCACGGTATACACCAAATTGCTTGATGCGGCTGGCCACATTATGCGTCGCATGATCGAGCGGCACCCCACTCAGCAAGGCACACTTGCGCCCCAGGGGCGTGGTAGTCTCATCGATCTGTACGGTGAGTTGTATGGAGCCGAACTGAGATCCAGAGCCGACTTTCTCCAATGCACAAAGTGCGAGTATGCATCGCTTTTGGGCTATGTACTTGATGGTGTTGTTGGAAAAGATCACTATCAAAAGTGGGTAGATAATGAGATCCCAAGTCTGCGAGCACCCCTAGCTGAGTTTGTACGGTCAAATTTGGCGATACTACTTGCTAGCTGACATAGCAACCTCCCTACGGTAGTGGGGAGGTTGATTTTTACGATTACTGCAAGGCTTGACCTACATCTAAAAACCAGATAGAGTGTTTTTGTACCAAAGACAGCGGGCGCACCCCTAAGTCCTGCCGAGGCACAAAACTATCATCCTCAAAAAGTTTTGTTGTCGCATGTCCTTGGCGGCAATTTTTTAATAAACGTAACCGCACACTATGCCAAAAACACGCCAACAGAAAGAGGCGTTACTGGCGCAGGTATCCGATCGCATGCAGCGGGCTCAGTCCGTGGTATTCGTTGGGGTAACTGGTGTGAAGGTAGACGAGGTTGAGCAGATGCGCGACGCTTTCCACAAGGATGGTGTTCAGCTCCAGGTTGCAAAAAACAGCCTGCTCAAAATCGCCCTCGCTGAATCTAAGCTAGAGGTTCCTGCCGAGCTGCTCGATCAGCCGCTCGCCCTGGTATTCTCCTACGACGATCCAGTTGCTGGCCCTAAACTCGTTGCTCCGTTCCTAAAGGACGTTGAGGCCATGCAGGTTCTCGGCGGCATTTCAGACGGCGCCTTCATTACGCCCGCACAGGTTAGTGCTCTTTCCAAACTTCCAAGTCGCGAGCAGCTACTCGGTCAGCTGGTTGGCACGCTCAACGCGCCTATCTCTGGCTTCGTCAATGTTCTGGCTGGAAACATCCGCGGTCTGGTAAATGTACTCGGAGCAATCCGCGATCAAAAACCTGCCTAAGGAATCATTTAGTAAGTTGTAATTTTCTCTTATGTCTGAAGATTCAAAGTTTGCAAAGCTGATCGAGCAGATCGAAAAGCTATCTGTTCTTGAGCTTTCTGAGCTCGTAAAGGAACTTGAAGAAAAGTTTGGCGTTTCTGCTGCTGCCCCAATGATGATGGGTGCAATGCCAATGGCTGGCGCTGCCGCTGCTGAGCCTGCAGAAGAAAAGACTTCATTCACCGTTGTACTTGCTGCTGCCGGTGAAAAGAAGATCGATGTAATTAAGGCTGTGCGCGAAGTACGTGCTGATCTCGGCCTGAAAGAAGCTAAAGACCTAGTAGACGGCGCTCCTAAGGACGTTCTAACCGGCGTTAAGAAGGAAGAAGCTGAAGCTGCTAAGGAAAAGCTGACCGCAGCTGGCGCAACCGTTGAGTTCAAGTAAGAATCATTATTTACAGAAAGCCCGGGCTTAGCCCGGGTTTTTTGGTAGACTAAAGCCATGATCATCACCAAATACGAACAATCTGGGTTTGTCCTTAAGTCTGACAAAAAACGCATCGCTGTTGATATTGGCACGTACACTCCAAAGGAAACAGTTGAGCGGCTTGCTCAGGTTTCAGCTGTAATCGTGAGTCACATCCATCAGGATCACTGGAACGAGGGGTATGCCCGTATGTTGGGCGGAAATATCTACACCGTCGCCCAGGTTGCAGAGGCCATCGAGAATCCAGAGGGGTTAACCGTTTATACTCACAAAGTAGGCGACACCTTTCAAATTCCAGAGACACCGTTCACGGTTACAGTTTTGCCGTCAGATCATGGGCCCCATGTGTCTTCGCCAGTGGAAAACACTGCGCTCTTAATTAGTGACGGTGAATCTACAGTCTACTTTTTGGGGGATATGTTTGTGCCAGCTGCAGCAATCACTCAAGATTTTGACGTACTGATGATACCGGTTGGAAATAATAACTATACGTTTGGCCCAGAGGAAGCTGCCGCTTATATTAAAGCGCTAGGTTGGAATGGCGTTACAATTCCGGTGCACTATGACGGGAGACTTGATCCAAAAACCGCTGATGTATTTGCGAAGTTAGTAGAGGATGATTGCCTACTAACTAAGTTAGAAACTGGTCAAACGTTCGAGGTGTAATAATGTTCGAATTCTCTGTTGAAGCACGTGATGGAGCCGCGCGGGTTGGCTCACTGGTAACACCACATGGCAACGTTACAACTCCTTGTTTCATGCCGGTGGGGACGCATGGCGCTGTAAAAGGCGTCTCTGCTCCGGAACTACTAGCCTTGGGCTCGCAAATTGTTTTGGGTAATACCTACCACCTGTACCTAAAGCCTGGGGATGCGGTCATCCGCGACCTCGGTGGTCTGCACAAATTCACCACCTATTCAGGCCCAATGCTTACCGATAGCGGGGGGTTTCAGGCTTTCTCATTGGGTGAGAGGGGAATCGATGGTCACGAAAAACAGACTATGCGCTCAGTCACTGAAGATGGGGTAACCTTTAAATCTCATCACGACGGCTCCAAGCACCTATTTACACCTGAGAAATCAATCACTATCCAGCATAATCTTGGTGCAGATATTATCATGGCCTTTGACCAGCCCGTGTACGGTATGTCTAATCCAGTAGAGGCCAAAGAAGCAATGCAGCGTAGTATGCGTTGGCTGGATAGATCTGTGCAGACCTGGAAAGAACTAGGTATGCGCACGGCGCAGGGAACTGACCAGGCGCTGTTTGGCATCGTGCAGGGAGGAGTGCACAAAGATTTACATACAGAATCGGCTCAAGCTGTAGTTGCGCACGACCTACCCGGTAATGCGATTGGGGGCTTAGCAGTAGGGGAAACTAAGCCAGATATGTGGAAGGCCACGGAATCCATTGTTGGTCTACTTCCGGATTCAAAACCCAGATACTTTATGGGGTTGGGTGAGCCGACAGACTTGGTCCAAGCAACTCTGCGCGGTATTGATATATACGATTGCGTTGCACCCACCAGACTAGGTCGTCATGGAGTGATTTGGCAACTGACCGATAGGGAAGGGGAAATTGACTCAGATTTAGTAGCTGCTTTCTGGAGCGGAGATACTGATACGTTACTCAAAGCCGAGCCAAAAAGCCTATGCTCAGTACGCTGGAATCTGACTAATGCCAAATTCCGGGAGGATCCCGCCCTGCTCCTTCCCTCAAATCAGTACGGGGAGGGGAGTCCTTTCCTGCCGCTTTCACGTGCCCTCCTCTATCACTATGTCAAGTTTGATGAAATGCTCGGCTACCGAGTGTTAAGTATGCACAATATCGCGTTGCTTCATCGCATTACCGAGCATATGCGCAACGCTATTCGCCTAGGCAGTCTTGACAGATTCGCCAATCTGTGGTAGTATGCGGCGTCACTCCGATGGGGTGAACAAAACCGCGTAAGCGGGCGCAGAGGTCAATTGAATGAAACGAGTTTTCGCCTTAGTGGCTCTAGCGGGCCTTATGACATTTGCCGTCGCACAGACTGACGGCCAGAATCGACTGCCGATTACCAGAGATGGTATGGGTACACAAACAGGTCGGGGTCAGGATGAGGGTGGTTTCGACCGCCTACCAATCCAAAAGGACAAGGAAAATGGGTCGACTACTCAGTCAACTCAGATGGTCCCAGTGGTACCAGATCCGCCAATTTCTAGTAAGCCAGCGGTGAACCCCTTTGGGGAGCATCCAGAGATTCAGAAAGAGGTTGGGGCGGGAGCGTCTGCTCCAACCACACGACCAAGGCAGATTGCTAGGAGACAACGCAATGTCTCAATGCCAGCACGTGAATCTTTCAGTGCGAGTGATCATGCCACGGGTTCAGGTAAGCCGAAAGCTTCTGCAGCCCCAGCCCGCATGGCTGGAGTCGTGGGAAAGCCCAAGGCTACACCCTCTCCCACAGCCATGGCTTACACACAGAACGCCAACAACGTTCTAGTGGCATTGCTCTTCTTCATACTGGCTATCGGCGTTGTCTTTCTACTGGTTTACACTAAGCAGAAAGCGACGCACGAAAGTTCTAGTCCGTTCCGCGCACAACCGCGTTGGAACCCCAAAAAGCGCTAGATCTTTCAATACCTCAGCGCAGCAACCAGAGTCCTCGCCATTGCGGTAGGGACTCTGTTTTTTTGTGCGAACATTAGTTTACATCATATACAAATCAGAAGTACAATAAAGAAAAGCCATAACTATTTCTCATGGATCAAGCTGCTGCTCCAGCTGGTACCCCCGCCAAAGTTCCATTCCTCGTGGACTTTGTCGATCGTCTATACAGTGAAAAGGACTTTGGGCAAGTAGACCCAATTATTTCACAGCAAATTAAAGAGGATCTATACGATGATGCTAAAGATGCCTTAGATACTGCACTAATTGAGGCTATCCCGAATGAGCTCCTAGATCAGTACGAGCAAATCCTAGATGCCGGTGATACTGACCAAGCAGTTCAGTTCATGCATCAGTACGTTCCTGGCTACGCAGAAGTTATTCAACAGTCACTGACACTATTCCGTCACGGCTACCTAATGGAGGAGGCGTTAACCCCTGCCATCTAACAACACGCCGAAATGCCAGAACAATTTCCGAATTCGTTTACGATCACGACTGTTGATGTTAAGGACACGGTCGAGAAACAGATCGCTGATACTGCCGAATCACGCTTAACCCGCGAGCACTCCGAGCAGAAGGGCTTGAAGGGTATTGTTACGCGCATTAAGGATGGTCTAACGCTCGAGTATCGCCGCCATAAGGAGCGTAACAAGGTTAAACAAGAGATGCTTGAGAGTGGTGACATACTTGCAGATAACCGTACTGCTGATGCCTCACGTACACAGCACGCAAAATCAGCAATTGTAGAGAGGTTTGCCGAAGACGCTTCAAAAGAAATGATCGAACAAGAGCGCGGAGAGCAACGCGAACTTTTGACAAATACAGAGTTCAACAATCAGCTCAAGGCTGAGATCATTGATTACGTTAACAAAGACTTTGGTTCGGCTGAAGAGGAAGATGAAGCACTGCGTCAAATGCAAGTTGAGCTCGTGGACGGTCTCTTTAAAGAAAAGTCGTCCGATGACCGTGCGCACCTTCTGAATTATGCAAGTAACCTTACAGATGTTGCTCGAGCTATTCGTGGTCAGTTTCGTCACGAAGGTGCTGTTGCAAATGTAAAGGAGCTACAAAAAATAAATATTGATGTAATTCGTGGCGTGCAAAAACAGGCAGTGCGTACTGAGCTGCAAGAGCGAAACTACGAACGTATATTAAGTAAGGCAAAAACCATACCGTTTTTGGGGCAGCTTTTAGAAACCTCCGTTGGTTTAATCAGCTACTCCGCAATATACTACGGCGCAAAAAGTACTGTAACAGGCGCTAGTAAGGCTGCTTTAGGTCTATCCGGTCTAGCGGGTGGATTAATAGCGGGTAGTACCCTCGCTGCTATTCGCGCGGGCCATGAGATGAAGATTAAGCGTGTAGACACCATGCGTCAGTTGGCGCAGGGTAAAGAAGTTGGCCCAGATTCACCAGAGCGTACCAAGTTTGCAGAGGTTTCCTACAACATGGTCAGAGCAAGTGACCTGGTAGATAATCTGTATACAAATATTGGTAAGGTTACGTTAGACGAAAACAGGCAGCCGGTTAAAGACGCTGCTTACGAGGCAGCAGTGAGCAACCTGATTGAGCTGCAGGCGCGCTTACGCTTAAGTCAGCAGCGAAAAATTGACTTAATTGGCTACTCATCAGTTGAGAATGCTGAGCGTGAGAATACAAACCTCTTAAAGGTTCGTGCCTACGCTAAGAGCAAACTAGGCGCAGGTTTGGATAAAGCAATGCTCGACGAAGCAGTTGCTGCGCGCATGACAGAACTGGTTGGCTCCAAGGATAAAGAGGGCACAATCGAGGCAAAAGACGCGCAGTTTGCCGGCATGCGTCGCAAACGCATGGCGCAGGCGGCAGGCTTTGCTGGCGTAGGGGCTGTTCTACTTGGCACGCTAGCACAAGAGGCACAAGCGCACTTCACCGATAAGCTAAACGGTCTTACCGAGCCAAATAACCCAGCTTCGGGTACACCTGATACAGCGCTTAACGGCTTACGGCACCTACTGGAGCGTGTTGTGGGTGTAAAACCAGCTACGCATGTAGATACGTTACCGGGTACAGGTGTTAAGCTCACACTTCCACAAGGGGTAGACGCTGTTTTGCAGCATAAGGGAGGTCCCAGTGATCCAACTATCTTCTCTCTGCGTGGGCCGGATGGCACCATCATTGCTCAAAATCTACGTGTAGATGCTAGTGGCAAAATGGATGCAGCTTCATTAACTGCATTAATTAAATCTGGCGGTTTTGACGTCCGTCACCTTAACCTTGCGCCTACTGGCGGTACTGGTGTGGGTCCGCAGACGAGTACCATCGAAGAAGCAATAATGCACGGCAAGTCACAAGGAGCTGGCCCAATGGATCTTCACAGGTTTGCACGGCGCGGTTGGGCTGACAATAATACTCATAAATTTGACCATGCCGAGCTTGGTCAGTACCAAAAGGACGCTGGCGGCAATCTGATTCTGCAACAGAACCTGAACATGCGTAGTTTCCACGGTGGTGATCACTACCACCTTGCTTCTGCCGCTGCCAGTGGTCAAATGTCGGTGTTTATTAGTCCAGATCGCGCGCATAACCATTGGGGCTGGGAGTTTAAGCTGGATAAAACTGGCAACATTGTTATTCCAAAGGATCATCCAGCGCATGCACTCTTTACTGAAAATCCAAATGGCGGCGAGCCTGTTTTCCACGGTGGCTTTATTGAGATGGTCTATCACAAAGTACCGAATGGACACTCGCGCCTAGACGAGTATGTTTCTAAGGGCATGATGCAGGCTAGCCAACGTGGACCAGAAGGAATAGTTGTTTCAACGGTGGTTGGTAAGAATGATGTGTCAACCATTACTTTCCCAGGGAGCAAAGCCCTTCATGGTTACGAGCTCATCCCTCCAGCAAATGTGCCAGAGTCTCTACCTCCAGCGCCTATCTTTACACCACAAGCTGAGCGTCAATTGGAGAAAATGCGACCTGTAGTAGAAAGAATTCTACCGACAAAAGAAAAAAGCGGTGACGGAATGTCAGACCAGTCTTACTATGGCTCCGCCGGTGGTGAAAGGCGCATGATCCAAAGCGTAAAACCATTAATGGGCCTTGAGCAGATGGCTGAGAAGTATCAGATAGAGACAAGGGAGCTTGAAGGAATGGTAAACCGCGCCCTTGATGACGATATAAACTATCACCGTGGCGAGAAGTTGCACGAGCAAGAATTCTACGATAATTCGCCAATTGTAAAAGGTATTGAGCAGGCCAACGAAATAGTAATCATCCTTAAGTCATCTATAGGTGATGCCTTGCTCACTGCTCCTATCATTGACGTCCTTCAGCGCTATCTTGCACTCACGAATCAGAGCAAGAGAGTGGTAGTCCAGACAAATCAAGTTGATTTATTTAAGCCTTACTCTGAAAAATACCCTCAATTAGAGGTAAAGAGTTACGAAGATGTGCCGATTCAGGATGGCCGCTACATTATCGATGGCCAGCCTGCACGAGGAAAAGGCGGCCTGTATGGCTCGTCGGATGGCCAAGATTCTGCTCCACTGGATCAACTTGATCGGTACTTACCAGTTGATCACTATTCTTGGACAGGCTTTGAGTACGATATTGAGGAATCTACTACACAAAACCCAAAGTGGTTACGCACTCCTGATCAAGAAGAACGACGCAGTCGGCTTCGTCGTTCAATCAGAACTATTCCAGGTATGATTGCTCGCAACTTCGAATTAATGCTCGGCATGAAGTTATACGGTGGATCACTGGCTGATGGAAGTAATCAGGAAGAGGCGCTCGTCAAGCAAAACTATCGCTTGCCTGAGTCTCAGAATGCCTCTCAGGAAAAACAAGAAATGCTCGCTACGTACGGCCTGGAGCGAAATAAGTATTTACTGCTTTCTATGGGGTCTGCAGTATTGCCTAAGATGTTTGAGCCACAGCAATGGGTGAGTGTTATCAAAGAGTTATTTGCTGGCAGTGTTATGCCTGAAGAAAAAGACGCAGCTGGTAATGTGGTCAAGCCAGAATCACGAGTAGAATATGAAGGAAAGATTGCAGTTATCTGGCCAGAAACGCGATTTGATGCAACCTATGGCGATACAATTCGTCAGCAGCTAGAAAATGAACTGACAGATGAGCAAAAGAGTAGATTAGTTTGGATACGTAAATCTGACAACTCTCAGGAGAGTCTTACAAATTCAGCGTACCTGGCAGAGTCTGCCCAAATGACCCTTACACCAGACACTGGACTTGGTCATGTGAGCGTAGCAGCAGGTGGTAAGGTTCTCATGCTATTCTCGGCGGGTAACCCCATGACTTGGCAAGTGCCAAACCAGCTAAGCGACAATTCAATGCGCTTTATGGCAACCGAATCCGCAGCTCGTCTTGAAATGGCGCGACGCGCGCGAGCACGAATGACAGAGAATGAATACCAGTCACTTTCTCCTGAAGAGCGAGACTTGCTTGATCGTGATCAAAGGACGACAATTTCAGCCGCTTGGGAGAGGCCTGATTCCTACTCTGCTGAGGATACATTCATTTCCAAGGCTGATGTATCAGGTAGTTACTCCAGCGAAAAACTACCGGTCTCACTTTCAGAACTTTCACCTGAAGCGGTTGCGCAGCGCGTTTTTCAGCTCGCACGATAATTACGAGTAATGTCTGAATATACAACTGCAGGTCCACAGCCTTCCGAAAACCCTCAAGTGGTAGTAGATACAGAAACACCCTACGAAGTTGCTCGTGTAGACATGGTAGAGAGTGGCACCCAAGAGCATCACGCCCCTCAACCTGTAATTTCTCTCCAAGCTGCTCAGCAGCCACAACCAGTCCAAACTATGGATGAGGTTGCCGCAGTTAGTTCGGAGAACAGTGCGCCGCAATCAACACATGCAGCGCAAGTTCATCTTCAGGCACACTTTGGGCAGGTAGTAGAGCATGCCTTGCAGGAGATAGCTAGCAATCCCGAAGGTATCTCACACGACCTAGAGCATGAAGTTCTACAGGATCAGGGTTACTTTCAAAGTGCCGCTTAACGGCATGCCCCTAAGCGGGGTACAATAAATCTGATGAACGACTCTACGTTTGAGAGGCTCGGCGGGTATGGATCGAGCGAATCTGATAGCTTTGGCCAAAGCAGTTACCCAAGCTTTGGTTGGGGCTGGCTTATCTTAACTCTGCTTTTGATTGGCATAGGGGTTGCTTTTTTCTTTGCCAAGAAAAAGCGTGATGCACTGCACTACAGTAGTCAGCTTGCGGTGCGGGGGATAAAGATTGTGATGCCAAAGCAGCTTGAAGAAGACGATAAAAAACGTGACCCCAAGGAGCTTACAGGCCTTATGGAACCTGTGTTCACGGCGGTTCAGCACTACTATGTGCACGATTGGTGGAAGCGTATTTGGCAGGGTCAGCCTACGTTTTCCTTTGAAATTGCGGTGCATGGTGGTGAGGTGCACTTTTACCTCTTTGGTCCAAAAGAAATGCTGCCGAACATTGAGCAGCAGATACACGCTCAGTACCCCGCAGCTCAAATTATGGACTCCGATGACCATGCGCTCTTTGAGAATAAGGAGCTTACGTCTGCTGTTGGCGCCCTAGCGCTAACCAAATCTCTTATTTTTCCGATCAGAACATACCGCGGTCTAGAAAATGACACGCTCAATGCTCTTACTAACACGCTGTCAAAAGTAGACGGCGATTCTACCGCACTCATTCAGGTTCTGGTGCAGCCTACACTCCAAAGTTGGCAGCATAAGATTGAGCAAGCCTTACAAAATGTGCAGCAAGGTAAGTCGTTTGAGCATAATTCTACTGCCTCAAAGAAGGCACTAAGTTTTGCCAAAGATTTGTCAAAAACAGTGCAAAATCAGCAGAGTGAAGCAGGTGAGCGAACCGACGCCATGAACACCATCAAGGGCAATGTGCGCCTTACAGCACTGCAAGAACAGCAAGCAAAGCTACTGGTAGAGAAGGGGAGTAAGATTGGTTTAAAGACCCAGATCCGTCTTTTGGCACGAGCAAAAACAGAGGTAGAAGCTAGTACCCAGCTTCAGGGAATGCTGGCTGGGTTCTCACAGTTTAATGCGCCAGAAGCTAACAGTTTTCGTAGCATTACCCCGGGGAAAAAACGCCTATTGATTGATGCAATTATGCGCAGTTTTTCTCCAGCCCAGCCAACGATCATTTTGAATGCCGAAGAGCTTACCAGTATCTTCCACTACCCTAATCGTCACCTGGACACACCTAATGTGCACTGGCTCGGTGCGCGCAAGCTGGCACCTCCAGTAAGTCTGCCGCTATCTGGCATGCGCATCGGCTACTCACAATTCCGGGGGGCAGAGCTGCCGGTGAATATTACGCCTGCCGACCGCATGCGTCATGTCTATGCCATTGGATCAACAGGTGTGGGTAAAACCAACCTTTTCCAGAACATGGTGCTGCAGGATATTCGTGATGGGCATGGCGTTTGCTACATGGATCCTAACGGAGACGCAGTTGAATGGATTCTTAAGCATATACCAAAGGAGCGCGCCGAGGATGTAATCCTGTTCGACCCTTCCGATACGAGCCGCCCTATGGCCCTGAACATGATGGAGTACGATCCAGCGTACCCAGAACATAAGACCATGGTGATCAACGAGGTCATGTCCATTTTTGACAAGCTTTACGATTTACGCGCTACCGGTGGACCGATTTTTGAACAGTACATGCGTAACGCCATGCAGCTGATAATGGATGACCCAGAAACAGGCAATACTCTGATGGAAATTCCAAAAGTTCTGGCTCAGGAGGACTTCCGCAAGCTCAAACTTTCCCGTTGTAAGAATCAGGTAGTGATTGATTTCTGGGTAAAGGAAGCAGAAAAGGCCGGGGGAGAAGCCGCACTACAAAATATTGTGCCGTATATCACGAGTAAGTTAACCCAGTTCACCTCTAGCGATATTATGCGTCCGATTGTAGGACAGCAGCAGAGCGCCTTTAACTTCCGCCAGATTATGGATGAGGGGAAGATTCTGCTAGTTTCGCTACCAAAGGGCCTACTAGGCGATATGTCAGCCCAGCTTTTAGGTATGATTATCTCCGGTAAAATCCAGATTGCTGCTTTTTCTCGCCAGAACCAGCCAGAGGCTGAGCGTCGTCCTTTCTATCTGTACGTAGACGAGTTTCAGAACTTTACCAGTAAAACGTTTGCCACAATTCTGTCAGAGGCGCGTAAGTATGCGCTTGGCTTAAATATTACGCACCAGTACATAGAACAACTTGATGAAGACACTCGTAACGCAGTATTCGGCAACGTGGGTAATATAATCTGTTGGAGAATTGGCGCCCAGGATGCAGAATTCATGAGCAAAATCCTAGATCCGCTGCAGGTTGATGACCTAGTGAATGTGGAAAAATTTAACTTCTATGCCAAGATTCTGATTAACGGCGCACCAACCAAGCCGTTTAATATTCACTCGTATCCGCCAGATCCTGCTGAAAACCTTCAGCTAGGGGATGCAGTACGTCAGTTATCTAGGTTAAAGTATGGTCGCGACAGGGAAGTAGTAGAGGCAGAAATTAGAATGCGCTCAAAATCTGCTATAGTGTCTTAAGAGAAATTAAAAATAATAAAGAAAAGAAAGGGGACTATGACTGAGCAAGAAAAAATCGCTAAATTAATCGCTAATCTTGAGCGAGATATTGCTGCGCTTAAAAAGCTTATAGTTTCAGGGGAGTCGGTAGACGTAACACTGAGTGATGAACCAGAAGATGTATCTGGGGGCTACGTAATGGCGGGCGGCTTTATGCCAATGCGTCACGGCGGGACTAGCCTAGAAGACTCTGCAATTGAAGGTACCTTTGACGGTGAGCGTATGGTAGATGCCAACGGTAAAAGCTACCAAGTACCACCGAACTATGCCAGCAAGAGTAAGTTGGTAGAAGGGGACCCACTAAAGCTCTATATTACTGCCGATGGAAAATATCTCTATAAGCAGTTGGGGCCAGTGGAGCGCCGTACAGTTCCCGGTGTACTCAAGCTAGATGGTAGTCGCTACATTGTAGATGCCGAAGATGGTAATGTGTACGGAATCCTTACCGCTTGTGTAACCTACTACATGTCGTTATACAACATTAAGGAAGGGGACAAGGTTATAGCGATGATTCCGGCTGATCGGCCGGCGCACTGGGCGGTTATCGATAACGTTGCAGACTAGCCTATGGTCTTTTGGAAACGGACGGCAGAGTTAAAGCGTAGGGCGGAGTTTCTTGCTTCGCAGAGCTTTGTGGTGCTGGCCATCCACGTACCCAAAGATAACGATAAAAAAGCAAACTCTGCAGAACAGTTTTTTGCGGCACTACATGGTATTTTCCGTAATGATCCACCTATTCAAGAGCATGTCTCTTTTGAAATTGTGGCCGCCAAGGACTCCATTACGTTCTATGTTTTTACACCACTGCACTTAAAAGACTTTATTGAGGGTCAGCTATACGCGCAGTACCCAGATCTGCAAATCAAGCAAGTTGCAGACTATACTAGTCAGGCTGAGCTTGGGGGAATGCACGTAATTAGCACAGAGGTAAAGTTGACCAAGGAAGATGTCTACCCAATTAAAACGTATGCAGGACTAGAGATTGATCCGCTTGCCGCCATTACCGCCGCTATGACCAATCTTGAAGACGGGGAGCAGGTTTGGTTGCAAGTACTAGTCAGGCCAGTAGGGGACGACTGGCAGCTCAAGGGGATACAGTACGTACAGGCTGTAAAATCTGGTAAAAAGAAAGCCTCAGCGGGCATTGCTTCTTCGGCCGGCCGATTAGCGGTTTCAATTGTGCAAGAGGTTGTTAGGCCGGGATCAGGAGCGGCAACACTGTCACCTGCGCCAAGTGAGCCACCAAAACTATCTGCTAATGAGGAGTCGGCCCTCAAAGCGATTGAATCAAAGGTGACAAAGCTTGGCTTCGAAACACTCTTCAGGCTCTCGATTATTGGGCGTGATGAGCAAACTGCTCGTGCTAGGGTTTCTTCTGTATTGGCCGCGCTCAAGCAGTTTAATACCACTAATCAAAATGGGTTTACCGGTGGTAACGTGCTCGTAGATGACTTTGGTAGCTGGGAGCAATACCTTAACCGTGAATTTGAACGTAAGGGAAATATTCTCAATATCGAAGAGCTTGCCTCGGTCTACCACTTTCCGTCAGTCAGTGTAGAAACTGGATCCCTTACCTATGCTGGGAGTAAAAAAGGAGAAGCAGTTGGTAACATACCACTGCGTGAGAATACAGATGCAAGCACCTTCACCTTGATAGGCAAAACCGACTTCCGTAACTCACAGAAAGAGTTTGGTATCAAGATTGAAGATCGCATGCGTCACATGTACATCATCGGTAAGTCGGGCTCAGGTAAGTCTACCCTGCAAGAAAACATGGCCTACGACGACATTCAGGCCGGCCGCGGCATAGTCGTAATTGATCCCCACGGAGAGTTTGCCGAAAAAATGATTGCGGCTGTTCCGGAGCACCGGATTAATGATGTGGTGATCATCGACCCATCGGATCGTGAATTTCCAGTGGCTCTGAATGTTCTGGAGACGGATAACGAGAACTTTAAAGGGATGATTGCCTCTGGATTTGTAAGCATCTTTAAAAAAATGTTTGGCAATTCTTGGGGTCCGCGTTTGGAGTACATTCTGCGTAACACAGTTTTGGCACTGCTTGATACCCCTGGCACCACCATGCTCGGTATTCCACGTATGCTTACAGATATGCAGTACCGCAGCATGATTGTGGAAAACATTCGTGATACCGTGGTGCGCGACTACTGGACTACAGAGTTTGCTGGTATGGATGCCAAAATGCGCGCTGAAGCTATTAGTCCTATCCTGAACAAGGTTGGTCAGTTCCTTTCAACTAGTACCATTCGCAACATTGTAGGTCAGCCAAAGTCCACCATCGATATTCGCAAGATTATGGACGAGGGCAAAATCCTCATCGTAAACCTGTGTAAGGGCAAAATTGGCGAAGATAATATGCGCCTCCTGGGTTCCATGATTGTAACTAAGGTACAGTTGGCTGCCATGAGCCGAGCTGATATTGAAGCCTATGATCGTGTGCCGGTAATCATGTACGTAGACGAGTTTCAAAACTTTGCCACAGATTCCTTTGCTGAGATTCTTTCTGAGGCACGCAAGTATGCACTTGGCTTGGTAATTGCTCATCAGTATATTGCGCAGCTACCAGATGAGGTTAAAGATGCGGTTATTGGTAACGTGGGTACTATTGTAACCTTTAAGATTGGTGCTCCAGATGCCAAAGCGCTACAAGATGAGTTTGCTCCAACCTTTGGTACTGAAGATATGATTAACCTGGAAAGGGGACATGTCTACATCAAATTATCTGTAGACGGTGTCTCGATCCCGGCCTTCTCAGCACTCTGCTACCCACCCAAACAGATTGATCGACAGTACTTTAACTACGTTGTAGAGGCTTCACGGGCTACCTTTGCACGTCCTAGGCCTGTCGTAGAGGATGAGATAGAGGACGTAGCGGGGTATAAAATGAAACGCCAGGCGCAAGATGCGGCAAAGGTGGCTGCAGGCATACTACAGGGTGGGGGAGGCGCGCCACAGATGAATCCTGTTCAGCCAACACCCGCTAGCCCTGTTACCACCTCCCCTCAATTCATGCCCCCACGCCAACCTGTACAACAGGTTCAAAATAATGTATCAGCACAACAGATTATCCAACCTATTGCAGAACCAATAGCCACCCCGCCAACCCCCGAACCTGTTGCTAATCTGGTGAATGAGCAGTCAGTTTTAGTCCCAAATAGTGGGCTAGGGCAGGGGACTATGCAACCTGATGGACAGGTTAAAAAACCAAAAAAGCCCAGAATAGAAAAGCCACCCAAGATTATGCACGGGTGGGTGTATAAGGAAGCTTCACAGCGGGGAGGGAATAA
>JAYRWT010000045.1:0-12557 GCA_041917855.1 Patescibacteria group bacterium
CGCCAGCACGGCAGATACTAGAGCCTTCGACACTACTGCAAAGGCAGCGCTTGATGCTGTAGACATGCTAATTGCGCGGCCCGGCACTAATCTCACCACGCAAGCAGAAATGCTTCAGGTAATCAGAAAACAAGTTTTTACTGACGATTGTTCAGTCTTCGACATTTCGGTAGTACGTGCAGATGAGGGAACGGTAGCAATGGATGGATATACCGGGCGAGCATTCTTGGTTACCCGCGGTTCCGACAAGGAGATTGCCATATACGTAGTACTCAAAGGCAGGGGAAAAGTAATACTGCTTGATCGTTCACTGCCAGATATCAATAACCTCTTTGACGCAAAGTATAAAATTAACTGTCCGGTAGCGGTAGGTATTGAACAAAAAGAAAAAGATCAGTGTGCTGTAGCTGACGCAGGACAGAACCAATCTATGCTCGTCAGAGCTTTCGATGATGCAAACCTGAACAGCCGGGCCGTTGCACTGTTCTCCCTATTTCAACCAGTTTTGCCCTAACTCATGGAACTTTCCGTACTATTTTTTGGAGATATTGTTGGTGACCCAGGTCGTGATGCTGTAGCTGAACTTTTGCCGGGCCTGCGTGAAGAATTTAAGCCAGATTTAATCCTGGCCAACGTCGAGAACGCAACACGAGGCAAGGGAGTGAGCTATGAGCACTATAAAGAGCTCAGGAAGATTGGCATTGATGCCATGACCACGGGTGATCATATTTGGCAGTCACCCGATATTGCTGAGCATCTCGATAATCCAGACGTGTTGGTGACCAAGCCGGCCAACTACGCCGGTACCCCAGGCCGGGGCTACCTAGACCTAACGGTGGTAGGCAAAAAGGTGAGGGTAATGAACTTCATTGGGCGGGTGTTTACTGGGGTGCATGCCGAGAATCCCTTCCTTTTGTTTGACGAGCTCTGGGAGTCGTTGCCAAAGGCTGATGTAACTATCGTCGACTTCCACGCCGAGGCAACCAGTGAAAAACGCGCCTTTGCCGAGCACGTTAACGGGCGAGCAGGCTTAGTAGTTGGCAGTCACACCCATGTGCCAACAGCCGATGCTCAGATTATGTCAGAAGGGACTGGCTTTATATCTGATATGGGCATGTGTGGACCGCAAGATTCGTGTCTAGGAGCGGATAAAGAACCCATCATAAAAAATTTCTTGACAGGCCTACCGTGGCGATATAGTCTAGCTACAGGACAATGTGAGCTAGGAGCCATTTTCTGCCGTATCGACGTCGAAAGCGGAAAGGCAACCCACCTGGAACACGTGCGCCGTTTCACCCAATCTTAGTAGCTAAAGCTCCAAGGAGGAGGAATGAACAAAGTCGAACTGATCGCCGCAGTTGCTAAGCGCACAGGTCTTTCAAAGGCAGAAGCAGCCGCTGGTGTCGGCGCCGTTGTTACGCTCATCTCTGAATCACTCGCAAAGAACGAAAAGGTTACTATCACTGGTTTTGGCGCCTTCGATGTTGGACTTCGTCAGGCTCGTCGTGGTGTAAACCCTCACACACAAAAGCACATCGAGATTCCTGAGCTCCGCTTGCCGCGCTTTAAGGCAGGTAAGGCACTGCGCAGCCTGGTAAAGTAGATTCTTACTCAAGAACAAAAACCGGAAACGCTCCGGTTTTTGTTTTTGAATCAATGCGCGAACAGTAAGCTGTGCATATTTTGGTAAGTATGCAAAGATGAAGGCGTAATAATTTTCTGTAAACTCACCTGTAGTGCTCACCGTTACCCATGTCACAGTTGGCGCCGCTTTAGGTACAGTCCTCGCTGCAAGCGGGGTGTCACCAATTATCGCTTTTGTGGCTGGGCTGACCAGTCATTACGTCTTGGACGCAATACCACACTGGGAAAGAGTATACCGACCTCACGATGAACCAGACTTTGAAATCACGCAAGGAGTTGCCTACTGGCCAAAGTTCATTCTTTTGCAGGCTGTTGTAGATGTCGTACTTGGATTCGTAATTCTTGCCACCGCGGTTGCCGTTTATGCGTCAGAAACATCCACAGTAGTTTTCGTGCTAGCGACAGCCATAGGGGCTGCATTGCCAGATATCCTGGACAACGTACCTTTTTGGAATAAGAAGTTACGCAAGCTGCCACTCTTTGCTCAAGAGTATGCTCTGCATGTACGGGCACATATTTCACCTAAGCGGCAGAAGCAATTTCCGTCCTGGTTGGGTTTGTGGACACAAATTCTGCTGGTTGCAGCAAGTGTTGTTGTACTGATAGCATACGCCAGATAGAGTACATATTGTTCAGGAGTTTTGTTTAGGAGTCTAATCTGATAGGTATAGAGTGTAGGTTGAACTATCGGCCTACATTGTACGCCCCCTTAGCTCAATGGATAGAGCGGTCCCGTCCTAAGGGAAGGATGCTGGTTCGATTCCGGCAGGGGGTACCATGAAAATATTTTTCTGACACTACTCTATCTTCTCTGAATGTACTGTTAGAAAAGTATTTTTATATATTTTCACTAGAATAGAGAAGATAGAGAATCAATTTTTACCTAGCATATCTTTACTTTTTTCATAAGAAGTGCTATTCTTGGCCGTCGCAACTTGCGACTAAGGAAGGATACATAGTGAGCTACGATTTTGATTTTCGGTACAGCGCACTTGTCGCACTGCTACTTTGTTTGACAGCGGTGTTAATGGTTTGGCGACCAAGGCTGCGCTCAACCATGGTTGCAGCTTTGCTCATTGGGGCACTTGCTGCATTACTCACACAGCCGGTTTTCGGGCAAGACTACTGGACCCCAAAATACGTTGTAAGTTTTCCATACCTGATGGGATGCCGAATTGGGGTTGAAGATTTACTCTATGGTGCTGCATTTTCAAGCTGTGTCGTCGGCTGCCTGCCTGGTTACGTGAAAAAGGAAAGGCGTCGTCGTTTGCATGGAGGGGATTTCCTGTTCTGTGTAACAATTCCACCGCTTGTGTTCATGCTGGTATGGAGAATCTGTGGGTGGCATAGCTTCTATGCGTATACTGCGACGATGACCCCACTGATCGCCTTCTTGCTTTACAGGCACCGAGAGTGGCATATGCTTGCTCGAGGTGCGTGTGCGGGTTTGGCTCCCATTTGCCTGTACCCTGCTTGGAACATGATGTTTCCGGGTATTACGGAGGCGTGGTGGAAGCCTGGTGGTTTAGGCCAGGTTATTCTGCTACGGAGCATTCCGCTCAATGATCTGCTCTGGGCAGTAGAAACTGGCATTCTGGTGGCCATTACCGTGCCACAACTGTGCGGTGTTCAGTACACAAATTCGCCCCAGCAATAGCTCGAAAGTGGTCTCAGCAATCGTTTGAGACCACTTTTTCTATTTTGAGATTACTGTTGTGTCTGCCACCCCTGAGCAGGGTAGTAGGCAGCGTGAGCTCGAATCGGTTTTCGTGTAATTCATATTTACCCAACACTCTGCTACCATAAACCCATGGTAAAGCTACCAAAGATTACTACTGGCGCGGAGCAGTCTGACCAAACGGTGACAATCGACATAAGCTGGAGCCTGCTTATTAAGTTGGCGGTTGCAGCTCTTATTGTCTGGTCTGCCTTTGCACTACGCGAGATCATTTTTATGGTCTTTGTGGTGTTTATTTTTGTAGCTGCTGTTAACCCAACCATCAAAGGCTGGCAAAAGCACATGTCACGTACCGTGGCAGTTGCTCTCTTCTTTACGCTTCTACTGTTGGTGCTCGGTTTAATCACCTGGCTGTTTGTGCCGCGAGTTATCGAGCAGATCAGTGAATTGGTGCGAAAATCACCAACGATTATTGATCAGTTCCGTCCATTCTTAACAAATATTCAGTCTGATCAGCTCAACTCTATCCTCGACAACGCCTCGAGCAGCTTAACAAACGGCGCCAAAACCGTGAGCACAAATATTTGGCAGGGCCTAATGGGTGTGTTTGGTGGCATTGCTACGCTCGTTAGCGGTCTTGTTCTCAGTTTCTACCTGCTGTTAGAGGAAAAAAATGCGCGTGAATTCTTCCACCAAGTGTTTCCTCGTAACCGCTATATGGCTGCGTACAATACTGTCCAAAAAATTTCTGACCAAATGGGCATGTGGATTCGTGGTCAGCTTACCGTTATGCTCCTAGTTGGTATTCTCAATTTTATTGCCTACCTAGCTATTGGTGTTCCCTCACCGCTGCCTCTAGGAATCTGGTCTGGTCTCTGCGAAATTATTCCCTACATTGGGCCAGTACTCGGCGTGCTTCCTGGTGTAGTTGTTGCCGCTACCACCGGAAATATGGTTGCAGTAATCCTGGTAATCGTAATAAATTACGTGGTTATTCAGCAGTTACAAAACTTTGTAATTACGCCACGTGTGATGAGTCGCGCCATTGGTCTCTCTCCAGCGCTACTTATTTTGGCCATGCTAACAGGTGTGACCCTATTTGGTATCTTTGGCGCGGTTATTGCCATACCGTGCGCGGCGATTGTTGCAGTAATCGCTGGTCAGTGGACTCAACTCAAAGAAATTTGGAGTCAGCGAGGGTAGGGTGAAAAAGCCAGGTCGCATCGCAGAAAATCGGCGAGGGCTCTTTAATGTTGCGGTTGAAGAAACCTTAGAGGCGGGGATGATTCTGACGAGTGATGAGATAAAATCTATCCGTGGTAATCGCGCTCAGCTAACTGGCGCCTACGTACGCATGCTCTACGGTGGAAAATCTGCCGCAGAAGCCATGCCACAGGTGGTGGTGGTGGGTATGCACCTTCCAGATGCCAAAGAGCCTAACCGAGTTCGGCCACTACTATTACACAAGAAAGAAATTATCTACCTGCAGGAACAGCTAGGTGCAAAGGGACGAACAGCCATTCCAGTAAAGATTTTTATGTCACGTGGCTGGGCCAAGCTCCAGATTGGGATAGGTAAGGGGCGCAAGCTGCACGACAAACGACAATTACTTAAAGAGCGCGACATTGAGCGCGAAAAGCGCAGTAATCTTAGCCACTAAACACCAGTCTCTTGAGCTCCTGCTATACTGCGGGTATGGAAACGCAAATCTGGTGGAAATACTGGCAGCGAGCCACGCTAGCAGCCTTCTGCATGCGCTGGATTCCTGGCATCCGCATGATTGGGCTCAACGGATCACTGGCTACTGGTACTTGGCATAAAGGAAGCGACATCGATTTTTTGCTTGCCGTAGCACCAGGTCGAATTTTTACCGTGCGCGCGCTAAGTTTACTGTGCACCCAGTTGCTTGGTTTGCGACGAAAGGGCGGTAGTATTGCAGGTAAAGTATGCATGAACTGGTACCTGACTACAGATAATCTGCTGATTAACCCACAGAACACCTACTGTGCCCGTACCTACCACAATCTCATTCCTCTCTTAGATGATGGCAAGACCTACGCTGAGTACAGGCAGGTAAACTCCTGGATGGCTGATTTTGGGCTTGCCCCAACGCTACACAAGCCTGTGTTTAACTTACACACACTAGATTATGCCGCTCAGGCGATTTTTGGGCTTGTGCTGGGGCAATGGTTTGAGCGCTTCGTGGAGCGTCGTCAAACCGCTCGTGTAGCTAAGGACACACGCCGTCTCATTCCTGGGAGCGTGGTAAACGTCTCGGCCAGGGAGCTGCGTTTTCACCTAACTAAGGAGGGGCGGCATGTCTAAGCAGGTTCCCACTATTTTCCTTTTTCACGGCAACGATAGTCTGGCTAGCAGCAAATCGCTGAAGGCTTGGGAGCAGCTCTTTTCGCAAAAGCATGGTGATGTCTCAAAGTATCGCATTGAGTCAGATGAGTATGACGATGTGGCTTTTGGTCGTGAGATAGAGCAGGCATTAACTAGCCAGGGCCTATTTTCTACAAAACGCTTTTGCATTGTGAAACGCCCGACTGCCTTAGAGAAGGGGAATGCCCGGGCATACTCGACTAAGCTAGTTGAGCAACTCACAAAACTAGTGGCATCGAGTGATACTGACTGCACGGTAGTTGTCTGGGAAGATAAAGCCCTTTCCGATACACATACCATAAGCAAGTGGTTCACAGAGCACGAGCAGCGCGGTGTTGCTAAGCGTATGCTGCACACCGTTCTACATACTCGTGAGCTTGTGCGCCAGGTGCAAGCGCAGCTTGCTCAACACAATCTCGCGCTTTCTCAAGCAGGCGCGCAGCATTTGTACCAGTCGCTCATCCAGCGAGAGAAGGAGCAGCGCTTGCTTGCCCAGTTACGTAGTCAGGAGAGTTTAGCAAAAGACATGCGCAGCTGGTGGGTACAGCAATTAGTAGAGCTGCTGATCATACACCTGCACGCACCCTCAATTGTCGAAGCTGCAGACATTGCCCGGGTTACTGAAGAGCTGCAGCCACAGGTGAGCATCTTTGAGGTAGCCAATGCGGTGACCGGTAGTTCGCTGCGTACGGCCCTGCAAGTATTAGATCAGTGGGAGGCAGCTAGTGCCGAAGACAGCCAGTATTTTGCCCTAATGAGTGTGTTACGTAAGCAGGCAGGACCTAACAAGCGGCTGCTCAAACTACTCGCTGAAGCAGAGTTGCTTAGTAAAAATGGTGTGCTACCCCTACCGCTCTTATTACATATGCTCACCCGTCGCTTATTTGCACAGCAGAATGAGATACTGCCACCACGTCTGGTGTGGCTCTCTAAGCTGCCAACGCCGTAGTTTTTCATACGTAGCAGTGCAGACATCAGAATTCTGTGAGAATTCTGTCAGCTAGGCTTGCGATACTGCGTATATGCGACGTAGTACAAGCATCTTTCTCTGCTGTTTACTCAGCTTCCCTTTCTCAGCACAGGCGGCTGGTAGTGTAAAAACGTACAAGGCGTTTTCCACGCATAGCCTAAAAAATCTGATTGTTGCTCAGGAGGATACATTAGTAGTGGAGCCGGGAGTGGTTATTGCTATTGCGCCAGGCGGTAAGGTAGAGATTGCTGGTAGCGTCCTCATGCTAGGCACAGAAACCTCTCCGGTTGTCATTACTGGCAACTGGCGAGGTGCACTCTTTAGTAGTAGTGCCACGGTCCAACTTGTGCACGTGCAGTTCAAGCACTTTGAGGGTCCAGTTCGCATTGCAACCTCTCAGTTTACAGCTCGTAGTCTGCTACTTGAAGATGCCATAGCAAACACACTTATTTTTAGCGGTAGCAACGGAGCGGGGTACCAGCTGAGTAACCTGGTATTTAGTAATGTGCTCCGGGGAGCTGCTATGCAATCTGCGGGTATAGTAGTTGAATCAACGGATACAAGCCTAGAGGTATTCGGTGCGGCTTTTCTTGGCAGTTACCCTACTACTGCCAAGGTTGGTCTGTATCTAGAGCACGGCTACCGCAATGTTGGCGCGCATGGCTTTAGTAACGATCGTGGGTGTGCCTTTGTCACTACTCGTGTCGAAAACCATATGGTGTACACGTACGAGCTCCTGGGATCGGGCTGTCATGTTGATGCTCCTGTATTGTTTATCCCTGGGTACGGCACCTCAATAAATATCGCAAAGCTCACTAAGCCAGCACCCCTACCTGCTGAGCTTGATGGATGGTCATTCAGCAGAGTAATTAGCAGCTCATATAAGTACTTACTCGATGCCTTTAGTCGCAACCACATTCCAGCATCGGTAGCCTACTACGACTGGCGTTTACCCGCGGAAGAAATAGTCGTTCAGTACATTATTCCAGCCATACAGAAACTCAAGCAGCAGACTGGTACTGGCGTTATCACCATTGTCGGTCACTCCTTTGGCGGTATTTTAGCTCGTCAGTACATACAGTCCAATCAGTACAGTGGCGATGTAGCGGCGGTATTTACCCTAGGGACACCCCATCAGGGCTCACCAAAAGCCTACTCGGTATGGGAGGGCGGTGTAATCCCAGCCGACTGGAAGATACTACTGCAGCTTATTCGTTACTATCAGTACAAAGAAAAACGCAACGAAACTCCGGCTGCTGCAATTAGACGTTACTTTCCATCGGTACAGCAGTTGCTACCAACCTACCCCTTCTTAAAGCAAGATGGTCTGCTGCGTGCCCTGCAAAATCAACAGAATACCTTCTTGCAAGGCTTGGCCGTAGCAGAAACTACTAATGCCAGGTTGGTTCCGGTTACTGCCTTTTACTCACAATCCGAACCTACTATTACCACCCTGAATGTAGGCAGCGTGCAGCCCGGCTCATCTTGGGAGGATGGCTACGTAACTAGTAGTACGAGTGTAGAGCAAGCCGGCGACGGCACGGTGCCAGCACAAGGGGCGCAGCTATCCGGGGCTGTAATGCTTACTTCAAGTGGCGAACATGCCGATTTGCCAAGAAAAAGCGCACAAAAGCTTATTGAGGCACTACGCCCAACTCAGTCATATGTTGCACCAGAAGACCGAGGTATCCGCCAGAGTAAAGATACTGTTTGGTTTGTGGCTGATTGCCCTGTTTCACTGCGGGTTATTGCTCAAGATGGCACCACCTATACCGATGCCAATCCTGCTGATGGCGAAAGCTTTGTAACAAAAGACTTAGCTTGGCTGATTATCCCCAAGCAAGCCGGTGAGTACCAGTTTAGTATTACGGCCACCCAAGCCACAGAAGCTCGGTTTTGGGTAGATGATGGACCGATTCAAACTGTGGTACTTAGTAAGGGGGAATCGGTTAAGTATACTGCAGTAGAAAAGCTGCTTCCTGACCAACAGCAACTCGGTAACCCGCAATCGGCTGCAACAAGTACAGTCAACGTTGTTGCATTTCCAAAACTAGTATCACTCCTACTCGTTAGTCTGCGCTCACAGTCATTACGCAATCAGCTTACAGCAAGTCAGGCGCTCTACCAGCACCTCATGCAGCAGTTTCGCCTGCAACTGGAAAACTCAAGGTAATATCTGTACCTGTTTCGCGGTCAGCGTGCACATGGAGTGTGCCGTGCTGCTTGACCAGCAGCTGCTTAATTAGAGATATTTCTAGCCGCAGTACCCGCCGCTTAATTGGTAGTCCTTCTGCATGAGCGCCAAAGTGAAACAGGTCGGTTAGTTCAGCTGGCTTAAAAATAGCCGAGCTAAGGTTGCATCTAATTACTATTTTTTTGCCTTTCTTGCTCATGTGTATACGGAGGATATCGCCAGACTTGCTTTCAGTGGCAAGACCACCAAATAGTGAGCGCAAGGCAAACTCAAGGTCGTGATAACTAGCCATCACACAGCTCTTAAACGGAAAAGTAGTTAAAAGCTGCACACGTTTTTTACCAAGTGTTGGTCTAATATCACGCAGTACACTCAAACATAGTCCACCAATATCTATGGCGCCAAACTGAGCAGGTGTACGTAGCTTGCTGTAGCTTGATTCCAGTACGCCACTCATTTCGAGTAACTCATCGCTCAACTCAGCGGTAACTGGGTCAGGGTTAGTGTGGTTACGTACTACTTGGTCCCTCAGGCGCTTAGCGGTACTGTGCAGATAGTGCACAAACTGTTGCTCAAACTGAAAGTGATCCATCATGCGCTCAGCCTGGGTAGTTTGCTCTTCGAGCGCAATAAAACGCTGCTGTTCATTACGTCGCTCCGAGGCGGGCCAGTCAACTATCTGAAACTGTCGCCAAGCATGTGCTGGTGATTCACTAGCCGGTCGCAAGCTCAGGCTGCGATTGTGCAGGCTAGGACTCTCTAAAAAGCTAACCAAGTTTGCACCAGTGTGCTGATCAAAGTCTTCTATACAGCTCATGTTGTCCGAGTTCGAAAGCTCGGTAAAAAGATCATTCTGCCAGAGAATTTTGCCTTTACTATCTACAAGGCAGAGTGGATGTGGGAAGTTACTAAAGTCTGCGCTGAGCAAGCTCATTTTCGGTGCAAAGGACACGTTAAGCTTGCTTTTCTCTATTCTGCGCAGTGCCGCACGTGTTCTAACAAGCGTTATAAAAAGGTACAGCACAACAAGGCCGGCCAGAGCCGGAATAAGTACAGACAAGGCTTCCACATACTGCCCCTCAGCGAGAATGTTCATACTGATTTGAGTGTACACCTTGCACCGATTAATCGGAATATGCGAAACTAGCATCAAGTAACCCTAGTGTCCCTCTCTATGCCTAAAATCCTTGTTGTTGAAGACGAGCAGATGCTAGCCAAAATCATTGGTATGAAGCTCGAGGAAGAGGGCTATGAGGTGACGCATGCCTACGATGGAGAAGAAGCCTACAAGCTTCTGACCCAGCCAGAGCTACCAGACCTCGTACTACTCGACGTGCTCCTACCAAAGATGAGTGGCTTTGATGTGCTCACTAAGTTGCGCGAAGAACAGAAAACGTTGCCAAAAACCATCGTTTTCTCAAATTTTGCTCAGAAAGCGGATGTTGAACGTGCCCACGAGCTTGGTGCTATTGATTACATTGTGAAAGCCGCATTCTCACCAGCTGAGATCCTGAGTAAGATTAAGGACATCTTTGATAACGCTAGCGTTGATCCCAACGCGCCTATTCCGGCTGCTCCTGCCGATACGGTTACGCCAACTGCTGATTCTTTCGTCATGCCTACTGCCGATGTAGCTCCAGTGGCTGCGCCAGACCAACTAGAGACACCAATGGCAGCTCCAACCACGGAACCAACTGTAGCCGCAGCTGCCGATGAGCACTCGAGCACACCAGATGCTGCACCAGCCCCTTCGGCCTACCAGGGATTTGCCTCAATGGAAGACGTAAAGCCTATGTCAGAAGTGCTTCGCCCAGGGGAGCCAAATAACAACCTTTAGAACTCTGCGCTGCGCGCAAAGGAGAGGGCGTGTATTCATCGTTCGCGGAGCAAGTTTGGAAACCACGAGGTAGTGTTCGATTGCGCTTTGCCCTAGCGCAAGGTTTTTTCGTAAGTGTGATTATTGGCTTGCTTGCGGTAACGCTTTTTTACACCGTTCGCCCGCGCTTCGTAAAAATTACTGACGGTTCCTATAAAATCTTGGTTAATAACCTGATAGCCAGTATCTACCCATCCTTTGAAGCTAATCGGCCAGATGAAGTGCGTAAAGCACTACAGCGCGTAGAAGGACAGCAGGGCGTAAAGTACGTACTGCTCGTAGATAAAGATAACAAGGTTTACTACGACTCTTTTTCAGGAGAGTTTTCTCTGAAGGGGAAAGAGGTGAATGATGTACTCACCCAGCAGGTAACTCAAACGCGCGATACGGTAGTGGGTAAGGTAACCCGACAAGACGCCGAAGGCAAGACGATTACTTACTACAACTATGTTGCTGCATTCTTTAATAAAGATGTCCCGGCGTATACGTTGCGTCTTGGTGTAGAAGAAGAAGAGATAGATGGGCAGTTTAACCGCTTGGCTGAGCTCTTTATTTATCTAGGGCTCTTTGGTGTATTCGTTGGTATTATCTCTGCCTACTTTTTAACCTCACGACTCACCAGGCCAATCATTGCCCTGACAGAGTCCGCTCTTGCCATTCGAGCTGGCAACCTAAATGCCTACCCAGACATTCAGACTAACGACGAGCTTGAGCAGCTCTCGCGTGAGTTTCAGGGCATGGTAGAAAAGCTCAAACAATTTTATTTCCAAGAGTACAAACAAAAAAATGAAGCTATTACAGCCAAAAAGCGTGTAGAGGAAGTGAATCAACAGCTCAAAGAGCTTGATCGGCAAAAGACTGACTTCTTGAATACCGCCTCACACCAGCTCCGTACACCACTTTCGATCATCCACTGGTCACTTTCACTGATTGTCGACGATCTTGCGAATAAAGGAGACGTATTGCCACCTGATCACCGTGAACTGATGGATGAAGCACTCAAGAGCACTAAGCGCATGGTCGACATGGTCAACGACCTCCTAGACATCTCGCGCATTGAGCAGGGTCGCAAGGAACTGAACTGGGAGCAGGGTAACTTTGGCAAGGTCTGCCGCGATTTGGTTACGGCACTGCAGCCGCTTGCCTTGAATAAAAGCCTCGAACTTAGCTACGAAGAGCGTACCCAGATTCCAGACAGCTACTTAGATGCCAAAGCATTCTACGAAGTAATCAATAACTTTGTCGATAACGCCATTAAGTACACCAAGGAAGGCTTTGTGCGAGTTTCTATCGAATCTGATGATGAAATTAGAATTACCATTCAGGACAGCGGTATTGGTATGACAGATGAGGAAAAGAGTCGTCTGTTTACCCGCTTTGCTCGTGGTGAGGAGGCTAGTAAGCTGTTCGCTAACGGCTCTGGTCTTGGCATGTTTGTTGCTCAGAGCATTCTCAAGCAGCACGGTGGCTCGATTACTGTTGAATCAGAAAAAGGTAAGGGTACGGCCTTTACACTTCATCTGCCAATCTTTACAGAGAAACCAGTTGTAGAAGCTAAAAAAGAATCTACCCCCGGTGACGATCGTTACACGCAGGTTGGTGGCACCGTGCAAAAAGCGGAAAAAACAGAGAAAAAATAGCATTGCGAGGGCCTGCTTCGTGGTACACTAGCAGGTATGGAGACCCTGAAAATGCCTCCCGTAGATGAGCGGGAGTCTCCAGAGGCTGGCGTTACCGAAGAAACTGCCGCGGCCTATGAGTTTCAACAAGGGGGGAGTACCAGTACCGATCCACTCGTTGAGGCCATCCA
>JAYRWT010000046.1:0-2049 GCA_041917855.1 Patescibacteria group bacterium
AACTGGGGAGGGAAGATGCACGCTAAACTCGCAGTGGTTGATGGCAGTACACTACTTTTTGGTTCACTAAATTGGACTAAGTCTGGTATGGAACGCAATGACGAAGCCATTATTAGTCTGCAAGGCTCTGCGGCGGTTAGTGCAGGTAGTTGGTTAGCTGCTCTCTGGAGTTCCCTTCCGGACTATTTAGAAATAACTCTGCCGTCAGCCGAAGGACATAGCTCACCTGGCTCTTGTGCTGATGGCCTCGATAATGACTATGATGGCAAAACAGATGCCCAAGATGCAGCCTGTGTAGCCAAATCTTTGTAGTTATTTGTTTTTCATACAAAGATTCTTATGCGTCGTACGTGCTTACCAGGTTTATTCTGCGGTATACTCGTAGGGTGACTACAAATCAAACCTTTGCTTCACTACGCTACCCCAACTACCGACTCTGGTTTACCGGACAAATTATTTCAATGTTCGGCAGCTGGATGCAGGTTACAGCACTTGGTTTTCTGGTTTACAAGCTGACGGGTTCCTCGCTATACCTTGGCTACATGGGTTTTGCAACCGGAATACCTGCATTACTCCTAACCCTGCTGGGCGGCGTTTATGCTGATAGAGTAGACCGGCGTGCTCTTCTGGTTGTAACCCAAGGTTCAATGGCTATACTGGCCGCAGTACTTGCCTACCTTACGTTTGCCGGACAGGTTCAAGTTTGGCACGTGTTTGTGATAGGTGTGCTCAATGGTGTGGCCAACGCTTTTGATGCCCCATGTCGCAAATCCTTCATTATTGAGATGGTAGACGCCAAGGATGCTACCAATGCAATCGCTCTAAATTCGGTTTTGTATAACCTTAGTATGGCTACGGGACCTGCCGTTGCCGGTATTATTTTTGCTGCCTTTGGACCAGCCTGGTGTTTTTTGATCAACGGTGTTTCATTTATCGCGGTGATTATTGCGCTTCTGCGCATGCATAACCTCAAGTTACATCCTGTCAGTAGTCATACAGTAACGGCAGATCTGGCAGAGTTATTTGTATTTATGAGACATCACCGCATGGTGATAATCCTGCTGCTAATTGTTTGCCTGACTGTATTTATGGACCAAAGTATTATTACGCTACTACCCGCCTGGTCTGTGAATGTGCTGGGTGGAGATGCAACCACCAATGGTTTGCTGCAGTCTGCCAAAGGGATTGGTGCGCTGGTAGGTGCGTTTGCCATCGCCACGCTCAGCTATCTAAAGTTCCGTGGTCGCATGCTCTTTGTTGGAGTGCTCTACCTACCTCTGGCGCTAACCGCCTTTGCAGTTGCTCCCACCGTTTTTTACGCTGTACTTGGTTTGGCAATGCTCTACTTTGTGCGAATGATTATCATCGACACTGATGTGGCAGTAATGATTGATCGTACCCCACATATTCTACGGGGTAGGGTGATGAGTATGCATAGCCTGGTAATCTTTGGCGTAATGCCGCTGGCTTCATTACTTTCTGGTTGGATGGCTGACAGCCTTGGTGAGCGCAAAACCATCCTGCTGATTGGGCTTACTATCTGTACACTTCTCATGGTTATTTGGCTTAGAGAGCCGCGTTTGCGCAAGATTGCCTAGTGCGATAGTCTGAGCCTATGCACACAGATTTTCAGCAGCGCTATGGTGCACTGAACGCAGCGCAGCGCTTAGCAGTAGACACTCTAGAAGGGCCACTCTTAGTAGTGGCAGGGCCTGGCTCGGGGAAAACTGAACTTTTGAGCGTAAGAGTGGCGGCTATATTGCAGCGCACAGACATGGTGCCACGCAACATACTCTGCCTGACCTTTACCGATTCGGCGGCTTCTACCATGCGTAAGCGATTGGCACAGCTTATCGGGGCTGACGCTTACCAAGTGGGAATCTTTACTTTTCACAGCTTTGGTACCGAGGTAATTAATCGATTCCCGCAATATTTTTATAATGGAGCTCGTCCGCAGCCTATAGACGACCTAGGTAGGGCAGAGTTGTTAATGCAGTGTTTACGTGATTTGCCAGCCACCGACCCGCTACGCAAGGAGCACCCAGAAGA
>JAYRWT010000048.1:0-12431 GCA_041917855.1 Patescibacteria group bacterium
ACAACAGTTCTCTCCCCGAAATTGGCGGTGATGCTGCGTTATACTTTCCTACCGGTGATCCAGAAGCCCTGGCTGAGTGTATGCAACAGGTAGTAATGAATCCTCCCCTTGTAGAAAAGCTACGTGAGCGTGGAATGAAACAGGTACAAAAGTTTAGTTGGAATGAGTGCGCCAAACGTACCCTAGCGCTGTACCACAGTATTTTAGATAAAAAGAGATAGCCACGGGTTGGTAAACCAGAGAAAATCCGCTACACTACGGAGTGCAATTCACGGTATGCCGCGGTGGCGGAATCGGTAGACGCGACGGACTCAAAATCCGTTTCCCCTTAAAGGAGTGAGAGTTCGAGTCTCTCCCGCGGCACCATGACTATGCAAACTATTACCGTTACTCCTGCGAACTTAGATACAGCACTGCAGACCGCCTGCGCAGTACTCTCTGCCGGCGGGCTTATTGTGTACCCAACCGAAACTGTCTATGGCATGGGAGTAGATGCCACTAACTCCGCGGCAGTATCTAAATTACTTGAGGTAAAAAATCGTCCTGCCGGTAAAGCCATTTCGGTTTTAGTGGCGGACCAAGACGCTGCTAAGCAGTATGTAACCCTCAATAGAACAGCCAAGGAGTTATATGCTCGTTTTTTGCCAGGTCCGTTAACAGTTGTTAGCGCGGGTAAAGATAAGCTTGATCCAAGAGTTCCTGCCGAGAATGGACGCCTAGGCATACGCATTAGCTCGCATCCTTTGGCGCATGAGCTTGCGCGAATCTATAAAAAACCAATTACCGCTACATCGGCTAATCCGGCGGGAGGCGCCCGACCATACGCTGTAGAGGCACTGCTTGCAAAGTTTAGCGAAAGCCAGCGAAGTAAGATTGATTTAGTGCTTGATTACGGCGAGTTGCCACGTACTGAGCCATCTACCGTGATCGATACAGAAGAGAGTGTGCAGCAGGTGGTGCGATCTGGTGCTGCACATACATCACCTCGTCGCAAACTATCGGGCGAAGCTGCTACTCATGCCTTTGGTAGAGAGGTGTTTGCCACCTATGCACATGTTGTGCCAGAAAAGCCCCTCATTTTTGCGCTGCACGGCGAAATGGGGGCGGGTAAAACTCACCTTACCCAAGGGATTGCCGAGGCTATGGGTGTAGAGCAACATGTGTCGTCCCCAAGCTTTACCTTGGTTAAGGAGTATCTGGGTGCACAGGGTACACTACTGCACGCAGACTGCTGGCGGACACCGGGTGTGCGTTTGCATGAGCTTGGCCTGAGCGAGTACCTACACCCGCGCAATGTGCTGGTAATTGAATGGCCTGAGCCTGTTCTAGATGAGCTGCACCACTTACCAGATGTTGTATTGGTAGAGCTAATGCTTGAATTTACCGCCAAAGATGACGAGCGGCTGGTGCATTTTCTATGAGAATATTAAGCATTGATACTAGCTGCGATGAAACATCGGTGGCCGTAACCAGCGGCCTAAGTATTGAAAGCAATGTTGTTTCTTCCCAGGTTAGATACCACAAAAAATACGGAGGGGTTGTTCCCTTTTTAGCGCAGCGTCTGCATACCGAGCGCATAGACTCAGTGGTTGATTTAGCAATCGAACGCTCGGGTAGTACAGAAAAAGATATGCAAGCGGTGGCAGTAACCTATGGGCCAGGCCTAGCTCCTGCCCTACAGGTTGGGATAGCTAAGGCACAGGCTCTGGCAGCTGAACTGAAGATTCCTTTGTATACTGTTGACCACATGATTGGTCACATTTGCAGCGCCTGGCCAGAGAAAAAAGAGCTGGCGCTGCCTGCCCTTGCGATTTTGGTTTCGGGTGGTCACACCGAGTTTGTACTCATGAAGACGTTTGGCAACTTTGAGATTGTTGGTAAAACCCTCGATGACGCACTGGGCGAAGCCTATGACAAAGCGGCAATTATGCTTGGTCTGGGGTATCCTGGTGGTAAGGCTCTAGCAACACTTGCCACAAGTGGTGATCCTGAGCACTTCCCCCTACCCGTGCCGATGGCCAAGAATGCAGGGTATGACCTGAGCTACTCTGGGTTAAAAACCGCTGTGCGTTACCTGCTTCGTGATTTGCATGATAATGGCGTTGAGTTAGATGCAGTGGTAACAGCAGATATTGCCGCTAGTTTTGAGTACTCAGCCCAGACTGCTCTCTGTAAAAAAATTGAGCGTATTCTGCGCGATCACCCAGAGATTGCTAGTGTGCTGGTGGCTGGTGGTGTGGCGGCGAATGCAGAACTGCGCAAACGAATACGTATGGTGGCAAAGACTGCTAGAGATTTGCCTGTATTCTTCCCAAGGTCTCTTAAGTTATGTGGTGATAATGCTGCAATGATTGGTTTTGCAGCTTACCTTGGGATTCAAGCTGGTCAAAAGCCAGTGCTGGCTGAAAAGCTGGACCGCGTGCCATACTTGCTGGTGAGTGACTATGGAAAATAATCAGACGCGCTGCTTTACGCTTACAGGGAAAATCGCTAGAATACTATGCAGTTGTGACGGATTAGACGCTGGTGGTTTATGGATTAGTCTTGTCCGATAGCAAACTTGGGCCCTTAGCACAGTTGGTAGCGCGCTTCCATGGCATGGAAGAGGTCACCGGTTCAAATCCGGTAGGGTCCACCAAAAGAAAAAACACTAGTTTTCACTAGTGTTTTTTCTTTGTTCTACATGCATTACAGGGCAGACGTTACGACGCGCTGATGCACGCAGATAATTATTGCTAGTAGCTTTTCTTCATGATACAGTTTCTGTGTGAGCGTTTCTTGTGGGTTGCCGCTCACACTCGGTCATTGCAAAGCATCGCTAGTAATGTACTGGTCCTGACCATCCGGCTGGTGGCCCACCAGTCTGGAACCTGAGTCCCGTCATCGTAAGATGGCGGGCTCTTGCTGTTTGCAAGAAAAACTTCTGAATAAACTGACAGTCTACTGTTTGGTATACCGCGCTAGCGTTGCTTGCAGCATACGCCTAATTAGACCATCGGGTATGGGTGCATCGGGTGTAAATTGCACAGTTCCCTTTGAGGTTTTAAAATCTTTTAGCTCATTTGCAAAATCAGCAACAATTGCCCCAGGAAAGAAAGAGCAGTGCTTAGCAAAAGCAGCATAGTGTGCCGAGGCTTTGTTCAAGGTGTGGGTCGGGATGCCGTAAGAGATGCGTTCAGTGGCGGCTGGCATTTCCTCGCGGAAGATTTGACGCATGCGTTCCAGAGACTGGCGCATTAGTGGAGAATCTATGCGAGCAAGATATTCATCGATCGTTTGAGCTGGGTTTTTGTCCATGGTTTGATGTGACTCCTTTCTATTACCATACACTACTCAAGAAGGCTTTACAGCCAATGGCAAACGGGCGTACGATACTCTAGTTACCCTCTGAGGGTGGCTAGGATTGCCAGATGAACCAAGTTACTAAGTTCTATCTCTGCATTCTGCCGCCGCAGCGCGTGCAGCGTGCACTCGTTCACTTTCAGGAGACAGTTGTTCCACCTGAATTACGACACAGCAAGGGATTCCATCTCAGCGTGAAAACGCACCCGGGGCTCACTCCCGACTATAGTTGGCTGGATGCTGTCATCGATGTAGCGCAAAAGACTCCAAGCTTTTCCTGCTCGGTTTCAGTTATTCCAAAGCTCTTCCCGGAGGGGATCGCCTACTTGCCAGTGTATAGCGATCAAGTTGTAAGGCTGCACCGCTCGCTTGTGGGAGCGGTTAATCCACCAGAGGAACTCTCCAGAGAGTATTACGAAAAAAGCCTCTATACCCCCCACATAAGCGTGGCAAAGCTCACGGAAGACTTTGGCCAAGCTGAGCAGCTTGTGAAATCTGGTGAATTTCACTTTTATGACACTGTTTTCCGGTTTCCGGTTGAGCATCTGTCACTGCAAATGCGCCGGCCAGGCGAAAAGCACTACTCAGAAGCTATGCGTATTATGTTGCGCGGCTAAAACAAACGAGCGGTTCCCCTACTTGGGAGACCGCTCGTCCTTGTGTCTTCAGCCAAACTTTTACATAAACGCACCGAGAATCAGACCCATGAGCATTAATGTGACAAAGCGGTTACCGAGGTTTACGTACATAACGTACGGGTGTCGCTTATCAAGCACGCCGTGTGCAATTACTGCCGTACCACCCAGGCCAAGAAATGCCCAGAAGGCTGTCTGTAGACCAGTGGTTACACCCTTTGTACCCATAAATGCGCCAGAGTAAGCAATAAAGTGTGCCAAAACATACGCTGTTAACAACGAGGCAACAATCAGCCACGGGAAAGCCTTAGGGAACATTTTTTGCATATCTGCATCGGTCATGCCGGTTTCTTTCATCCAGCGCTTAACAAACATCATCGGGCTATACCAAAAGAACCCGACTACAATTGCAGAGAAGGCGGCTAAGAGCACGCCAACCCAAGAAATATCTGCTTGCATGGAGTACAAATTACTTCTAGATACACTAAGCCTAGGACGATGATTCTGTTTTTGCAACTAACGCTTGTTGCTCAAGGGTGAGCGAGCTAAGCTAAAGCTACATGATTAGCCGCGAGCAACTTAGCCACATACGCTACCTACTACTTGGCGCCTTGCTGGTGTACCTACCCTTTAGCGCCTGGTTGGTAAGTGCCAGTGGTCACACGGGCTTTACTTTGGTGCGCGACGTACTGGTACTGGGTGTATTTTGCATATCTGTTTATCAGTTTAGCCAGCAGAAAACAGCCAGATTAAACTATCTCGTGTTTCCCGCGACGCTACTGGTGGTACTCATGATCTGTTCGTGGTACTGGCGTGAGGCTTCGCCCGAACAATGGTTTCGTGGTCTGCGCTTTATGCTCTTGCCGATCTTGGTGTTTCTTAGCTTGCAGCTCTCCCCACTGCAGCCACAAGAGTGGCGTGATGTACGTACTTTGGTACTGGTAGGACTGGCGATCATATTAATTACCGTTGCCCTAGAATTCACTGGGCACCCTATTCCAATGACTACTGAAGTATCCGGCGGTCAGGGTGCACTGATAGAAACGCACCAGGTTGGCATGATCAGCATTGCCCGGCTCCAGGGTATTTTGGCAGGGCCAAATGCCCTAGGTTTGTACCTACTGGCTGCTTTGGCTTGGGTAGTCTCCGGAAGAAAGCGTGCTTTCTGGTTAGCCGTGGCCTGTGCCTTAGGTATTGGTCTTTCTTTCTCGCGGGCGAGCTTACTTGCCCTGCTGCTATTTGGAATAATGAGCTACTTAATTTGGGCCTGGCAGCAACCTCGTCGGGGGTTGCTGCTTGGTTTTGCTGTTGCTGGCCTAATGCTACTTTGCGGCTTAGGGATTGCTGTGTACCAGCAGCCAGCGTGGCGCGATATTGTGACCCACTATGATTCATCATCACAACGGGTAGAACAGTATCAGCGCATACTCACTACATCGCATGAGATTGGTCTGTTCGGTAGAGGCGCAGGCACGGCTGGGCCTGCTTCTCAGTATCGCTTAGATGGTGGACCAAACCGCTGGACAGAGAACAGTTACCTAGATTTTTACGAAGAGTACGGCATCTTTGGCTTAGTCCTACTCCTTGCCATACTTAGCTATGCGCTTGTGCGTGCCTGGAAGTCTTCACCTTTTGCAGCGGCTGCAGCCACATCTTTTTTGGTGGCAGGTCTGTTTATTAATATGGGTACCGGTCAAGTTGGGCTATTCTTAAGCCTTATCTATCTTTCCTACTACTCTAGACCTCGTTAATCGCGCTGTAATATTGCCTTATGTAGTGTAAGTGCATGGAGTTTCCATGCTTGTAATACTCTACGACAGCGCCGGACATCTAGATACTGTCCGTCCTACTCTACAGTTGGTTGGTATGGTATGCGTAAGCGCTGTGAGTGTAACTCATCTGCGCCAATTGCTCGATAATGATCAGCCGAGCGCAATAATAAGTAGCGCTGATCTGCCCGAAGTACAGCTGCTTTGCCAAGTTACACAAGCTGCTGGTGTGCCGCTCTACCTTGTTTCACAACAGCAATCGGGCATGCGGCGCGTTCATGCTCTACGCATGGGAGCACACCAGTATTACATAGCTCCTTTTTCTCATGTGCAGCTAGTACACGACTTGGGAGCAACTCGTTACCGCACCGAGCGCCGTTTACACTTTGGCGGTTTCTCGTTTGATTTAGTCAACTTAGCTGCCTGGAATAACGGTGTGCAATTAACACTGAGCGGGCAGCAGTTTAGGGCATTGCTTACCCTGACTCGAAGCATTGGTAGGCCTGTAAGCAGAGTACATCTTAGTGAGGCTATTTGGGGAGGAGATTCTCCAGAATCGAGCAATGCACTTGATGCTCTAATCTGCAGGTTGCGTAAAAAGCTTGGTGATGACGCTGGGCTACTTGTACAAGCGATTTACGGGATTGGTTATCGACTGGTAGTACAGAATATATAGCTGCCTAACTGCGTAGTAACTCCTTAGTTGTCTGCGCAGGCCTTGCATACCCTGTGTTTGCCACCAGGAGCTTTGCTTGCTTAGCAGTGTGTGTCCACAGGGTGTAATACTTAAAAAATTGCGTTTAGGTTTTTGGTCTACGTACAGATGAGTGCACTTGATGCTTCCGGCTTGGGCAAGAACGGCCACATCACGGTAAAACGTAGACCGTTTCCAGGAAAGTCGCGGGAGGCGAGACTGCAGCATGTGCTGTAGATCCGTTTGCAAGACACTCGATTGATCAGCAATAGCGCTAAGTATAAACCATATTCTAATGTTAGCTTCGCTGAGAGCAGGTGTGTACAGGTTACGTCTTCCCATTCTTTTGCTATAGTTACTGCATGAAAAAGTCTCTTCCAGCATCCTACAATCCGGCTGAAATTGAGGTTAAATGGACGGAACGTTGGAAGAAAGGCAACGTATACGTCACACCCCAGGCTAACAAGAATGATGCAACTTGCTATATCTTGGACATGTTCCCCTATCCCTCAGGTAGCGGTATTCATGTCGGACACATTTTTGGCTACGTGGGTTCTGATGTAATTGCCCGGTTTGCCCGCTTGCAAGGCAAGAAAGTAATGCACCCAATGGGTTGGGATTCTTTTGGTCTACCTGCGGAAAACTTTGCGATTAAAACTGGGGTGCACCCAGCTATTTCTACTGAAAAAAGCATAGCTACTTTTAAAAAACAGATTGCTAAGGTTGCCCTTAGTTATGATTGGGAGCGTGAAATTAGCACGTCTTCGCCTGAGTACTACCGTTGGACACAGTGGTTCTTTTGCTTTTTGTACGAAAAAGGTCTCGCCTACCGCAAAGAAGGCTTAGTAAACTGGTGTGAATCCTGCCAAACCGTTCTAGCCAATGAGCAGGTAATCGGCGGTCACTGTGAGCGTTGTGACTCTAAGGTGGTCCAGCGCAAGTTAAAGCAATGGTACTTTAAGATAACAGACTATGCCGAGCGTCTTTTGGCAGACCTCGACACTATCGATTGGCCAGAAAAGATTAAGCTGATGCAGCGTAACTGGATTGGCAAATCCGAGGGAGCAAATGTTTGGTTTGAGATTGAAGGTAGTGAGCAAAAATTACAGGTATTCACTACCCGACCCGATACAATCTTTGGCGTAAGCTACGTGGTACTTGCACCTGAGCATGAGCTGCTCAGTAGTATTGTTGCGCAAGACCATGCCGATAAGGTTGCGGATTACCAAAAGAAAGCCTCCGCTAAAAGTGAGCTTGAGCGCCTACACCTAGACAAGAAAAAAACTGGCGTGCCAACTGGCGCCTATGCCATTAACCCCGCAAATGGCGCGCGTCTGCCTATCTGGGTGGCAGATTACGTTGTTTCTACGTACGGCACAGGCGCAGTAATGGGTGTGCCAGGCCATGATGAGCGTGATGCAGAGTTTGCCGCAGCTTTCGATCTGCCTACCATTCAGGTAATTACCGACGATGGTGAGTTTATTAACTCTGGCCACTTTACTGGTCGTGGAGTTGACGGTGCCCTGGACGATCTTTTACAGCACATTGGCGCAGAGAAAACGATTACCTACCGACTGCGAGATTGGTTAGTGTCGCGTCAGCGTTTTTGGGGGGCACCTATTCCGATTGCCTATGACAGTAAGGGCAAGGAACATCTAATCCCTGATAGCGAGCTGCCAGTTGTGCTGCCAATGAACGTAGAGTTTAAACCAACCGGCGAATCTCCATTGGTACATGCTAAGCAGTGGCGTGAGTATAAAAACCCATCCACTGGTGAAATGTGGCAGCGCGAAGTCGATACCTTAGACACCTTTGTATGCTCTAGCTGGTACTTCTTACGCTTTTGTAATCCTGAGTATCGCGGTGCAGCCTTTGATCCCGATGCTGTTGCTACTTGGATGCCGGTAGATACTTACATTGGAGGGGCTGAGCATGCCGTACTTCACCTCCTCTACGCGCGCTTCTTTACCAAGGTACTCTTTGATGCTGGCTTAGTACCTTTCAATGAGCCCTTTAAGAAGCTTGTGAATCAGGGCATGATCCTTGGTCCTGACCACCAAAAAATGAGTAAATCTAAGGGTAATGTAATTAGTCCAGATGATATTATTACGGATTACGGCGCAGATACACTGCGCGCGTACGAACTGTTTATGGGGCCGTTTGAACAGGAAAAGCCTTGGTCAACCAGCGGCATAGTTGGTGTGCGCCGCTTTTTAGACAAAACCTGGCGGCTGTATGCCAAAGCTGATGACGCCAAAGCCTGTGAAGAAGAGTTGCGTATTCTGCATACGGCTATTGCCGCCGTCACACGACATCTTGAGTCACATCAGTTTAATACCGCGGTCTCTTCACTCATGGAAGCAACCAATGCTTTTGGAACGCTCACAAGAATTAATCGTGCCACCCTCCGAACCTACGCACAGCTATTCTCACCAATTATGCCGTTTATTGCCGAGGAGCTGTGGGAGGCCACGGGTGGAGAAGGTTTTGCTTGCCAAGCTGCCTGGCCAGCATATAAGGCTGACTATCTGACGGTAGATGAGGTTACCTATGTTATTCAAGTTAATGGCAAAGTAAGAGCAAAGGTTACTCTGCCAAGTAGCCTAGAAAAGAAGAGTGAAATCGAAGCAGCAGTTACAGCAGACCAGTCAGTTCAGAAAGCTCTTGAGGGGAAAAGCATAAGTAAAACCATTGTGGTTCCTGGTAAATTAGTTTCCTTTGTAGTCTCTGTGTAGCGCAAGGCTTGATGATCTGATCCGTATCTGATATAGTTTCTAGGTATTTAGCTCATATTTCTCATGGCAACACCAAAAAAGCGCCTCAGTCCTGTCCGTTCGGGTAACCGTCGTCGTCAGATTGGCATTTCACTTCCTGCAACCGCAACCTGTTCTAATTGTGGAGCAGTAATTGTGCGTCACCAGGCCTGCAAAGCCTGTGGTTTTTACCGTGGTCGCGCAGCTGTAGCAAAAGCTACCCCTACCCTTCCAAGCAAGTAACTTGGCGTATTGTGGCCCAAAATCGCCACCTTTCCCGTACAATCTGCATGCAGTCACTCTACGAATGGGAATTTCGTGGCGATCTTGATTTGCATGAGCTAACCGAGCGCAATATTAACGAGTTTAAAAAAGATGTAGATGAAACCTACACCTGGAAAGTCGTGCTCGGCGCGGCTGAGAACTGGGAAAAAATTAACGCCGATATTCTCGAGGCAGCCCCAGAATGGCCGCTCGACCAAGTCGCCAAGGTGGATAAGAACGTTCTCCGTGTTGCTCTGTATGAAATGCTCTACGATCCAGAAGAAGACGTGCCGCCGCGCGTCAGTATTAACGAAGCAATCGAGATTGGCAAAACCTTTGGTAGCGAGAGCTCACCGAAGTTTATAAACGGTGTGCTTGGGTTTATTTATCGTAAGTATGAGGATAGGCTCGCTCCCCGCGACGCTCGCTAAGCATGTCTGATCCTGCCTTATTTTCTGTACTAGAAGAGCGCCTTGGCGTTCATTTTGCGGATCGTGATTTGCTGCAGCAAGTGTTTATTCATCGCTCATATCTAAATGAGCATAAAAACTTTCCACTCGACCATAACGAGAGACTTGAGTTTTTAGGTGACGCTGTGCTGGAGCTAATTGTGACTGATCACCTGTATCGCTCTTTCCCTAACCCTGAAGGTGAACTGACCATTTGGCGTAGTAGTTTGGTAAAAGGTGATACGCTGGCAGATGTAGCTCGTGAGCTTGATTTTCCTAACTATCTACAGGTCTCACGGGGCGAAGAAAAGAGTGGCGGACGTGAGAAGGGATACCTTCTTGCCAACGCTTTTGAAGCGTTAATTGGCGCCGTATACCTTGATTTAGGGTACGAGGCAGCAAACCAGGTTGTGCACAACTTTGTACTCTCTCGACTTCCTGCCATTTTGGAGCAAAAGCTCTACATAGACCCAAAAAGTCGTCTGCAGGAATACACCCAAGAGAAATTTGGCGCTACACCTCAATACTTCGTAGTTGACCAGGTAGGACCTGATCACGCCAAGGAGTTTACCGTTTCCGTCTCCATTCAAGATCGCGAAATTGGTCGAGGTATTGGTGCCAGCAAGCAGCAAGCACAGGTTGCTGCTGCAGCCGCAGCTCTACAGTCTTTTGAGGCAGCTAGCTAGGCTACTCAAAAGAAATATTTGCGAATCCCCAATCGAGTAATTTACGAGTCTCTACTGCAGAGGCTTCTTTTGTTTCTACAAAGGTAGAAAGAACTACAGCAACCAAGGTTACATCTCCCCTGGTTGCACTACCAATTAGGCAGTGTCCGGCGTCTGGGGTAAAGCCTGTTTTACCAGTGGATGCCCCGCCGTACAGGTAATCTGCAACTAATCGGTTAGAGTTGCGTAAATCATGAGTAATGCTGCCAGCTACATTAGTTGCAAGACGTGTAGGAGTAGTGGCGATGGCTTTTATTGTTGCCTGTTCGTTAGCAATAGAGGTGAGCTTAGCTAGATCGAGTGCACTGCTGCGGCCTGTATCGTCTAGTCCGGCAGGATCCTTGTAGTGTGTGGCGAGCATATTTAGCGAGGCAGCCCGTGCATTCATTTCTTCTACAAAGCGCGCCACTTTAGCCTCTGGGCTGGCGGCAGGATTCTGGAGCAAAATACCTCCAACGTGCTCAGCTAGTGCCTCTGCAGCATCATTACCAGACACGAGCATGAGGCCATAGAGCAGTTCACGCACGGTAATAATTTCTCCTTGGCGCAGCTCCATGAGTGAGCCTATTTGCCCGGCGGCATTGGGACTAATGGTTACCGGCTCGTCTAGGTTTTTCACTTGCTCTACGGTTAGCAGTGCAGTCATCATTTTTGTGGTGCTCGCAATTGGAACAGCTAGTTCTCCGTCGTGTTCAGTTAGTACTTTGCCGCTCTGTACGTGGTAGAGAAGATAGCGCCGTGCATTAATGAAGGGCTCGGGCGCGGTAATTTTTGGGTAGGGCTTTAGTGCCACCTGACCATTCACATTTGTTGTAGCACCAAGCACACTGCCATTAATCTGCACAGTGGGCTTACTTGCAAGGGCAAGCTCCCCTGCCCAAAACGTAAACACACCCACGGTGATGAGAGTTGTGATAATTAGAGTTGAAACAACCTGCGCTCGATTCATTTCTGCGATAAAAGAGATACTTCTGCACTGGTTAAAGTACGGTACTCGCCAGGTGCTAGTCGATTCAGAACTAACTTGCCAACTGCAACTCGGCGGAGCTTACGTACTGTCAGGCCAAAGGTAGAACAAGCACGACGTAGTATATGGTTGCGGCCTTCGTGAATGGTAATCGTAATACTCAGTCTGCCAGGTGCGAGTGGCTTTACTACTATGTCATCAACGGTCAGTAATCCATCTTTTAGCCTTACGCCTGCGGCAAACCGAGCAGTGAGCTGAGCTAGTGGTAGCTGTTCTGCGTCCTTGTCCCACGAGCACTCCACCACGTAGGTTTTCTTGTGAGTAAAGCGTGGGTGGGTAAGTTTTTCAGCTAGAGCCCCATCGTTTGTGAGCAGGAGCAAGCCCTCGCTCTCTTTGTCTAGTCTGCCCACTGGGTTTACGCGTGGAAAAGGTGGTAGCAGATCAAGCACGATCTTTTCATCGCGTTGGCGTGCTGCACTACATACGTAGCCACGTGGTTTGTTAAGCAAATAGGTAATGAGCGCAGGTTTTACCAGTGGCTTGTTGTTAACAACAATAGTGTCGCTGGCGGCATCAGCTTTAAAGCCAAGCTCTTTAACCGTGTGACCATTCACCCGTACCTTACCTGCTAGAATGAGCTCCTCCGCCTTGCGACGCGAAGCTATACCGGCTGCGGCTATGATCTTTTGTAGGCGTTCCATTAGGCTTTAAAAGGTGCAAGCGCAGCCTCTATAGCAGCTGCCGCGGCATTAATTTCTTCCTCGGTAAGCGTTTTTTCTAGCGATGTATAACGGAAACGCATAGTCAGCGCTTTTGTAGCAGTATCCTTGCCC
>JAYRWT010000049.1:0-8587 GCA_041917855.1 Patescibacteria group bacterium
TTCAACTAAGACTTTTTCACTTGGTTTACTAAACCGTCCAAAAATGGCTGTCATGGGTGAGGAAATTACTCCTCGCGGTCAGCCTCGGTGCTAGCTTCTTCTGGTGCTGACTCCGCAGAGGGGGTCTGGTCGGTTTCAACTGCTACTTCTGTTGTAGCTTCTTCGGTTGCTTGAGCTGTCTCTTTCGGTGTGGCTTCGGTGGCTGTCTCTGGAGCTGCAACGTCGTCACGGAGGATATCAATGGTGTAACCAGTTAAACGGGAGGCAAGCCGTACGTTTTGGCCGCCGCGACCAATTGCCAACGATAGCTGGTCTGGATCTACCTCTACCTTTGCATGCTTGTGTTCCTCGTCAATTTCTAGGCTACGCACACGAGCTGGTGATAGGGCGTTGCGAATGAACTGGTCTGCTACACCGTCCCAGAGGATGATATCAATCTTTTCGTCGCCGATTTCGTTGAGTACAGCTTGAATACGGGCGCGGCGCTGACCGACACATGAGCCAACTGGGTCAATGTTTTCGTTGTCTGAGTAAACAGCCATTTTTGTGCGAGAACCAGCTTCACGAGAGATGGCACGGATTTCAACAGTGCCCGCCTGAATTTCAGGGATTTCTAGAGCAAAGAGCTCTTCAATGAAGCGGGTGTCGGCCCGGCTGACAATAATTTGTGGTCCGCGGCCGCTCTCGGCAACTTCCTTAACGTATACACGAATTCGCTGGCCGGTACTGTAGTACTCGCCACGGATTTGCTCACGTGGTGGCATAACGGCATTTACCTTGCCCAGGCTAACCAGAACAGTATCACCCTCTACCTGCTGTACGGAGCCAGAAACCAGAGTGTGCTCCTTGTCCTTGAATTCTTCAAAGAGAATTTCGCGCTCAATTTCACGAATGCGCTGCACAATAACTTGCTTGGCGGTTTGGGCTGCAATGCGGCCAAAGTCATCTTGAGTTGGCAAGTCAACGATAAACTCATCCCCCACTTTAATGTCTGGGGTTTGAAGCTGTGCATCTTCTAGGGTAATTTGACGATCGCGTTCCTCGATAGCTTCCTGGTTCTCTACTACTTCATACACCTGCGCAACCTCAAAATTACCGTTTTCACGGTTGAGTGTAACGCGAATGACCTGATCAGGGCGACCGTAATCGCGGCGGTAGGCGGCAGCAAGGGCAGCCTCTACTGCTTCAAATACGCGCTCTTCTGGAATATTTTTTTCGATGCTCAACTGCTGAATTGCAGCGATAAATGGTGACTGTGCCATAGCTAGCTTAGTTATTGGGAGTGATCGGGCAATAATAAAAAGCCGATTCTCATCGACTTCTGTACATAAATAGTATAGATTAAAGAGGTGAATCAGTCAATCCTCATTGACGCTACTCACTTCTGTAGCGACACGCCAAGTGGCGTTGAACTGTATACGGATTCCCTCCTCCCTCAGCTGGCGGAGGTTTTGCTAGAAAAGGCAATTGCACCTATTTTTGCAAGTCATAAGGATGCTCCAAAAGATCTTAAGCATGGTATACGCTGGATTGTTAGTCCTCACCAGTTAGCCTGGGGGCAGCGGGTAGTGCCAAAGTTGGCACGTGAGTTGGAAGCGGATGCCTACTTTACGCCATCTGGTATCCCTCCGATTAACTTAAGTATCCCCTATTTTTTTACCGTACATGATCTCTCGGTGTACAAATTCCCTCTGTCCTACCCTTTGCGTGAGCGCTTGCGCACAACGGTGCTTGCGCATAAAGCAGGCGTGAAGGCAGCCGGCCTTTTTACTCCCTCGGAGTACACCGCTCAACAGGTGTGCGACTACTGGCATATTCCTAAGGAAAAAGTAACGGTAACGCCATTAGCAGAGCCTGTTGAAGATAAAAAACCACTCCACCCTGAAAAAGAGCTCGTGCCTATACCACGCGATCTGCCATGGATTGTTTGTGTTGGTCGCCTGGTTTCAAAAAAAGACATCCACACCCTAGTTAGAGGATTTGCTGGTTTGCGAGAGAGCTTGCCGGCTCGTCTGATTTTGGCTGGCAGAGCGGGATTTGGTTACTCGGAAATAGAAGTCGCTTTAGCAGAACTTTCGCCAACACAGCGTGATCGTGTGCATTTACTTTCCTACATTACGGCTACAGAAAAACAGGAGCTTTACCGAGATGCTACCATTGTTGCTGTGCCTGGTCCGTATGAGGGGTTCGGCATTCCAGCCCTAGAAGCCCTAGCTGCAGGTAAGCTGGTGGTGGCCACGGATTCAGGTGCCGTTCCCGAGATTACAGGTGAGTTAGCCGTGTATGCCAAGCCTCACGACACTGCAAGCTGGACCAAGGCTTTGACCACAGCCCTAGTAACGCCAGAGCTGCGCGCACAGATGATGAAGATTGGCCCAAAGCGCGCTCAGCATTTTACCTGGCGCACTACCGCAGAGCGTAGCGCAGCGGCAATTATTGCTAGTCTCCGCTAAACTCAAGCTATGCGCATCCTTTTAGCTTCAGAAGTATATTTCCCCCGCATCTCTGGTGCGGTGGTTGCTGTGCATAATTTGGCTAGCGAACTCGTACGTAAAGGGCACACCGTCGCCATCTTTACACCGAGTGTGGGTAGTCAGTACCGGCATGAAAAGCATAAGGAGGGCTATGTCGTGTATCGGTTTCCATCTCTACCAAACCCACTCAAAGAAAAAACACGTTTTGTACTAGCTCAAGACCAAAAGATCAGAAAGGCTTTTGACGAGTTTAATCCCGATATTGTACACATGCACTCCCCTATGGGTAGTCCCTCGGTTGTGCAAAAGATAGCAAACAAAAAAGAGATTCCAGTTATCTGTACCCACCATTTTGCTTTGGAGTATATTCTTGATTCGCTCGACTTGTTTGGCCTAATGACCCCCCTTACCCGTCGCGCACTGGTTATTTACCTGAATACGGTATACAAGGATTGCAATCTTGTTACCTGCCCCTCAGAAAGCATGCGCCAAGTTTTGATCAGGTCGGGTATAAAGGCAGATATTCGGGTGGTGTCTAATGGTATTAGCACAGCTAATTTTCTGCCGGTACCTGCCGGTACCCCGCGCAAGTTGCCGGATGATGTGCCAAATATACTTTTTATGGGGCGGATGAGTAAGGAAAAAAATCTGGAAGTACTGTTTGAGGCTGTGCCGCTGGTACTCTCACAAAAATCTGTAAGGTTTGTACTGGCTGGCACTGGCGATAGACTACCTTATTACAAGAGCATTATTCGCCGCCAAGGATTATCGGACTGGGTGGTCTTTATTGGTAATGTGCAGAGCGGCAGCGCCCTGCAAAACCAGCTCTACCACGAATCTACAGCCTTTGTGATTACGAGTAATATTGAGACCCAAGGCATAGTGGTAATGGAGGCAATGGCTTGTGGGCTGCCTGTTATAGCCAGCCGCTCGGCTGCACTGCCTGAGTTGGTGCGTCATGGTGAGAGTGGCTACCTGTTTACCCCCGATCACTCCGAGGATTTAGCTACTCGGATTTTGCAGATTGTGTCAGACCCAGAGAAAGCCAAACAAATGGGACAGGCTGGCCGTGAGCTCATTAAGGCTCATGAGCTCAGTAATGCTGTTGACGCATACATTGAGCTCTATCACGAGCTGCTGTCATGAAGATAATCTCTACGTTAAAACGCAACCCACTTGCGACCAGTGCAGAACTGCAAAAACTGCCTGAGTTACCTACTGTCAGTAAATCTGACAAGCTTTTACTGGTTATTCCACACCCAGATGATGAGGTGCTTGGATCTGGCGGGCTACTCCAGCGCTTTACAGCAATCGGGGCAGATGTGCGCATTCTACTGGTTACATCTGGCAATAAATGGGGTAAGCAAGCACTACGTCGTGCAGAGGTAAAGCGAGCGGTTGCAGTGTGTGGGGTGCCGGCCAAAAAAATTATCTTCAGCGAATTGAACGATGGCCTGCTCCATCGCGAGCAGTTTCATATTAAAAAGCAGCTACAGGCAGTGCTGCAGCAGTTTAAGCCAACCATGGTGGTTACTAGTGATCCTGCAGATTTGCACCGTGATCACTCAGTGCTTGCAAAGGTGGTAAAACAAGTGTTTACCAAGTACCTCCCCAATGTCCCTGTGTATGGCGCACTTATTCACTACCATCGCTTTCCAGGTAGACGCCCAGGTTACACACTCCGGCCGCCAAAACGCTTTTTAAAGGACTCGCAGTGGTTTACGCTCTGGCTAACCGACGTGGAGCAGAATCTAAAATCTCTTGCCATAAAGCAGTACAAGAGCCAACTTGCTGTACCGTTACTACGCGCACTAATGTTTTCTTTTAACCGTAGGAACGAGATTTACCGACTCCTGTAGTAGAATAGATGCATATGGTCTATGCATTTACGCACTTCCTAGAGCAGTACGGTGTTATCGCCGTGATGGTACTAGTTGCTAGTGAGTACCTAGGGCTACCGTTACCTACCGAGCTTGCCTACGTTGCTGCTCACCAGAGTGTCAAGGCTGGAGGTATTAGCTACCCCGAAGTTTTTGCTCTCATAATGATTGCTCATATTGTAGGAAGTACGTTTTCTTACGAAGTGGGTCTGCGGGCAGCCGCACTTGCCAGTGGCGCTAAAGACTTTAGCGCCTTACAAGAGCGTTTAATGCGCTGGTACAAGAAGCATGGTCCGGTGATCATACTCGGCGCACAGCTGATTGGGCATGTGAGGCCTTGGGCTTCCTACATTGCTGGGTTTTCCAAGGTAAAACGCAGTACGTTTTTTATGTACAACGTGATTGGCTCCGCCCTACTTACCGCAATTATGCTGGCCATTGCCGATAAGTTGGTTTACTTCTGGCATGCCTACCCTTGGTTCAGAATAGTGATCCTGGCTGTCTTTGCGGTGGTAATTATTGTATTTATTATCAATCTCATGCGTCGTGTTTCTACACGTAAGACAAAGCTGAAACACTAGGTACTTTGAGGAAGAAGGGCTTGGTACTAGTTAATCAGCTAGTAGCCAACCAATAACTCTAATTGGGAAAACAACGGCTGCGCGCCAGGCACGGTGAAGGTGTCCTTTTTCTTTAAAGGTGCGGTAGAGCCACTCGAGCTTGAGTGTGCGCACTAAGCGCGGTGCTCGTGGCTTGCTGCCGTAAAACCGTAGAGCACCCCCAATACCCACCATAGCGGGCACGTCAAGCAGCTCTTTTGCGGCGCGGATCCATAATTCTTGCTTGGGTGCACCAAAGCCAACCAGGAGGATGTCTGGCTTTGCCTTAGTAATCTCGGCCACTAACTCTGGTGGAATATAAATGTTGTGCACATCTATGCGGCCTGCACTATTCCAGCCAGTAATACGGATATCGGGATAGAGTGAAGTAATTTTTTGTACTGCCTTTTCTAGTACTTCATCGGTGCTGCCAACAAAGAAAAAGCGCTTACTGCCATCGCGGTAGAGTGAAAACAAGTCCTGAATTAAATCGGCCCCTGGGTACTGCTCAAAGCGCTCATGGCGGTTATGGCCAACAAGCTGTCCTGCTTTTAGGGCAAAATAGGCACCGCTGCCATCGATTGTGCAGATCGGCATTGCCTCTAGCGCCGCCTTAAACTCCGGAAAATTGAGTGCGTCTAGAATAAACTCTGGATTAACCGTCGCAATCTGGACCGGGTCCTTGCTGGTAGCTGTATCGATTGCGGTGAGCACAGCGTCTTTACCGCGCAGATTGAGTGTAATCCCTAGAATTTGACTGGGATCATGTTCTATTTGCTCCATAGAACGCTACGCTTAAATGATTCAAGGTGCTCAATGGCAATAAGGGTGCCCTTAGCTGTGCAGAGAGTAGGATTTTCGGCTACTTGGCATGGGACGCCAGTGATCTTGGTGAAAAGTTCGTCGAGCTTGCGCAGCTGCGCAGTGCCACCAGTTAAAATAATTCCCTTTTCCATAACATCTGATGATAGTTCCGGAGGTGTATTCTGCAACACAACCTTAACTGCGTTCATGATGTCTTGCAGTACAGGCTTGATGGCGGTGGTTACGTCTGAGGAGTGTACGATGATGCTCTCGGGTAAGCCTGAAATAGCGTTTGAACCCGACACTTCACGGCTAAGTTCTTTTTTAAGGGGCATGGCGGTGCCAATTTCAATTTTTATTTCTTCGGCAGTTTGTTCGCCAATGATAAGGTTATACTTTTTACGAATGTGGGTAATAATTGCCTGATCCAGCGCGTCACCAGCAATACGCACGGAGTTTACTGCTACAGCGTCGCCGAGTGCGATTACTGCAACCTCGGTAGTGCCTGCGCCCAGGTCAATAATCATATTTCCCGACGGGCTAGCAATTTGTATACCTGCGCCAAGTGCGGCAGCAATGGACTGCTTTATAACATAGGCCACACGTGCTCCGGCTGCGACTGTGGCATCAACTACGGCCCTGCGTTCAGTTGACGTGACTCCGGCAGGTACCGAAACCATAACTTCCGGGCGAAAAATGCGCACCCGGCTCAGTACCTTATTTAGGAAAAAACGGAGCATAGACTCAGTAATTTGGTAGCTAGCAATTGCACCATTGCGTAGCGGGTGCGCAGCAATAATGCTGTCTGGGGTACGACCAAGCATATCCTTAGCTTCTTTACCGATAGCCATAATACGGTTATCGATAGCCTGAATAGCGACGACGCTTGGTTCACGAATAACAATTCCCTTTTTAGGTACTGAGATGGTAATACTGCTTGTGCCAAGATCGATTGCAACGCGTTTATTGAGCATGTCTATTCAATGCGAGTAATGTCTGCCCCTAGTTGACCGAGACGTTCGGCAATGTTTGAGTAACCTCGATCAATGAGTTCGCCATGTTCAATGGTTGAAGTTCCTTCTGCAGCGAGTGCCGCAAGCACCAAGGCTGCACCTGCGCGTAGATCAGGAGAAATCATGGAGGCGTGCTGAAGCTGAGTTGGCCCGCTCACCAAGGCACGGTGTGGGTCACAAATCACAATATTTGCTCCCATGCGCTGGAGTAAATCTACAAAGTATAGGCGACCCTCGTACATCCAGTCGTGAATGAGGCTGGTGCCCTGCGCCTGCGTTGCTAGCACGGTAAACGGCGACTGCAGATCTGGGAAAAAGCCTGGCCAGGGGTTAGTTTGCACATCTGCAGCCCGCAAATTTGGGCTTGGTAGCAAGGTAAGTGACTGTGCAACTTCGTCGTAGCGGTACTGAGCGTTAAAGTCATCGAGCTTGGCTAGCAGCGGTAGCAAGCCTAAGCGCTCACCTACCTGCTCAAGGGTAACGGTGCCTTGTGTTACGAGTGCGGCAACGGCAAAGGTGCCGATCTCGATTTCATCTGGGATAATGGTAATTTCAGCTGACTGATGAGCAAGAGTAGTGGCTCCGACTACGGTAATGTAGGAGCCGCTGTCACCGCTAATTTGGTAGCCCATAGCTCGCAGAAAGTCGCAGAGATTAGTGATGTGCTGCTCGGCAGCTGCATTCACAATAGTGGTAGTACCTGCGGAGCCAAGGGCGGCCATAATCAAGTTTTCGGTACCAGTAACAGAGCGCTCCTTTAGGTAAGCAAGGGTGCCCTGCATGTGAGAGCCATCGATGCTATACATGGTGCCATCAAAATTAACTATAGCCCCAAGCTGTCGGAATGCATCGAGGTGAGGTTCAATACTGCGTTTACCAATTACACAGCCACCTGGGTGTGGAAATACCGCACGTTTAAATCTGCTGAGGAGTGGGCCAACCAGCACAAGAGAAGCGCGCAGTTTGCGGGCAAGCTCGGTTGGAATTTCTGGGGTTTGTATCCCTGCGGTACTAATTGTGTAGCTATCGCCCTCACGATCAATGCTGGCACCCATAGTTTTAAGAATATCGAGCATGACCCGAACATCACCAATATCTGGGATGCGGTGCAAGGTTACCGGCGCATCGGTAAGTAGTGTTGCAGCAAGTAACTTGAGAGCTGCGTTCTTTCGTCCAGAGATGGTAACTGAGCCAGAAAGCTGGCGTTTACCCGTAATACGATAGTTGCTCATACCCTCAGCATAGCATAGGCTACCAGATTGGTGTACTATCGAGGCATGTCAAAGAATAGAGTAGAGCTTAGTGAGTTAGGTCAAAAAGTTGCCCGAGAGGTCAAACGCTATACCTACATTGAACGTATGCCCTGGAACCGGATAGGCTACTGGTTCATTGGCTTTTTCTTTTTTCTGATAATTTCTGGCGTTGCGCTCGGCTACTCCCTGGGGTACCGCTATAACGTTGAGCGAGCTACCTGGCAGCAGACTGGTGTAATTAGGGTAAACGGCCCACTCTCAGGTTTGCCGGTAAAAGTTAGTGTGGATGGTGAGCAGGTTGCCACTAGTCTGCCCGTGCGGCTTAATCGCGTGCTGCCTGGTACCCATACTATTGTTCTGCAGAAAGACGGCTACCAAATTTGGTCTCGCACCATGGATATGCAGCCAAATGAAAGGATCTCATTCACCGATGCCGTCATGCTCTATACCGAGCCCAAAGCTACACTGGCAAAGGATATTACGCCAGAAGATTCCCGCTTTACCAACTACAGCACTCGTAACCTAGAGATCCGCAATAGCAACGAGATTTGGATTGAGAATGAA
>JAYRWT010000050.1:0-1408 GCA_041917855.1 Patescibacteria group bacterium
AGTAGGGCCGACTGCGCACCAACTTGTAGCAGATGCGCTTGCGGAAGCCAAGGCGGGGCACGTTGCAAGCAAGCTTGTAGAAACGGCCAACGCAGCGGCTGCTGCTGGAGATACAACCGAGTACCTAACGGCGCTATCTACCATACTTCAACTTCGTACAAGCCGGCCTAGTACTCGGCATCTAATGGAGCTCATGCACGGATCAAAACTACTAGGGCTGGACTCCATCGAGGAAGCATTGGTTGAACATTCTCATAAGCTCTACCCAAACAACCGTGAGCTTAGGCTTGTGCAGTTTGGATCGTTTGCTCATTCGCCAAACCCTTCGTCAAGAGCGCGAGCTCGCAAGGGGATGTTGGAAGAATTAGGAATAGTTCTTACCGATACAGACTGTAAGCTGAGCAAGCCATTCAAAGACGAAATCGATTTCGGCGTTTTGGGAATGATGTTAGACGCGTTTCACCAAGATCAACTCCATGCGGACGCCTTGCGACTCCTTGCGCCGCTAATTGTTGAGTATCCAGAAAACTCCTACGTAATTCGCAACTACGCTCGCGCTCTCGAAAACGTCGGCGACGAGGCAAAGGGCTTGGAATACTATAGAAAAGCGATTCTTCTTCCCGATGCTGATGACACTTCAGCAATTTGGTTTGGCAATGAACTTCACAATCGTCGGCGTCATGTTGATGCAGCTGAAGCGTATCTGATTGCGGCCATTAAAGACCCTGATGACCCTGCAGGCTTGGTTCATTTTGCTGATGACATATCAATGGCCATGTCTGCACACGGCAGTAATCCGGCTAATTCTGCTAGAGAGTTGCCCAGGCCAATTGAGGATTGCCGTGCCTTGGTTGCTGGGTCTCTAGCTGCTGCAATTGCTATTGGAGGTATGAGCCCTGATGTCGTGGGACGCTTGCGGAGCACAGCTAAGCGAGCGGAAGTGGACGTTGACGACCTAGATGGGTACCTACCGGAGGGCGGTGCCATGCTGGCCTCGCGCACGCAACGAGCACACTTCGTAAAGTCTCTTTATGAAATATTTAGGAGTGAGCTTACCCATCCCCTGCCAACCGCTATCAATCCTGAATCCACCGGCTAATCGGGCTAGTAGGAAGCGCCAACTGGAACGACCGAGTCGTGCATTCCTGATGCGGAGGCTACCTGATTGTTGAGGGCACCTTCTTCACCTTCGTGCTTTCGCTAGACCACCAGACTTTGTCGCTCTACAAAGCCACACTTCGTGATGACACAGGCACTTGGTGCGAGGAGACGCCCACAGGGCCATTGCATTTATCTGTCATCCGCACCTTCTCATACTCAAACAACATCAATTGACACCAAAACCCGTTCACACTCAACAGCTTGCGCAAGCACCTTGTGAACCTCATCCAAAAGGCGTCTACTCTCG
>JAYRWT010000051.1:0-7273 GCA_041917855.1 Patescibacteria group bacterium
ATTACTGTCTGAGTGACCGCTCGCTGCTCTTCTGAAGAGTAAAATACTGCTGATCGATACTGTGTTCCTTGATCCGCACCTTGCCTGTTTAAGGTAGTTGGATCGTGCAGGGTAAAGAAGATCGTCAGAATGTCATGCAGACTAATCACGCTTGGGTCAAAGTGTACCTGAATCGCTTCAGCGTGGCCGGTAGTGCCAGTACAAATCTGCTCGTAGGTTGGGCTTGATACATGACCGCCGGTATAGCCCGAGACAACCTCATTAACACCCTTTAGATCGGTGAACACTGCTTCGGTGCACCAGAAACAGCCACCTGCCAGGGTAATAGTTTCTTCTTTCATGACTTCCTCTTTTTTGGCTTAGGGAGTGGTAGAACCTCGGTAGTTGTCTGTAAGAATTCAGTCAGCCAAATTTCGTTATGCCACATATCCTCCGGCACACAGTAATAGGGCTTAGCGCCGGGGTACGGCGGAGCCATTTGACTGGAGTCCAGGAAGTCAGCAGCAATATCTGTTGGCTTAATAAACAGCTGGTTATCGCAAACTAGGGCTGGTAGCTTAGCACCCACGTACAGAGCGTACTCACCAAACATTTTACGGGTGGTTACACCTTCTAAGCGCCGGAGATGGCGCAGCAGCTGATCAATGGTGCCTTGCTCGGTAGCCATAGTTCAGCCGGAGCAAAAGGCTTAGCGCCCGATGCGCTTAAACATACGGCTCGCCACTGGGAAACAGATCACAAGAATAACCAGGCTCCAGATTACCGCCCACTGGACATGATCTTTAAGTGGCATGTCTAAGAGTAGGGCGCGGGTTGCTTCTACCAGGCGGGTGACCGGTTGATTCTCGGCAAAGCCACGCAGCCAGTCGGGCATGGTAGCGGTTGGTACAAAAGCACTGCTGATAAAGGTTAATGGAAAAATAACGATAAAGCTCATTTGCTGCACAAACTCAACGCTCTTGCCCATTAAGCCAACAATGGCCGAGAGCCAGGAAAGAGCAAAGGTAAAGAGCAGGAGCAGACCAAACACTGCTAGCCACTCAAGTACCCCTGCACTCGGGCGGAATCCAACTGCCAATCCTGTTACCACCATTACAATGGTGGCAAAGGTGTTGCGTACCAGGTCGCCAACAATGTGCCCGGCAAGCACTGAGCTTGATTCCATCGGCAGTGAGCGGAAGCGATCAATAATCCCTCGCTGTACATCTGAGGCAATACTAAAGCCGGTGGTAGTAGCACCAAAGGCCGCAGTCTGCACGAAAATGCCGGCCATCAGAAAGTTGATGTAGCTGACACCGCCAGTCTCAATTGCCCCGCCAAATACGTAACGAAAGAGCACCACAAACATGATCGGCTGAATCGTAACACCCAACAGCTGGTCGGGCACGGCCAAAATATGGCGCATGCTGCGCGCAATCATGACATTGGTGTTGGTGAAAAGTCGTACCAGGTACGATCGTTTTGGCATTATCATTTGGATTCCTCCTCGGTTGCCTTACCTGTTAGGGTTAGGAATACATCATCTAGGGTTGGACGGTGCATGGCAAAGCTATCAACCGTAATCTTGGCCTTTTCTAAATCAGTAAGCACTTCTTTAATTTGGCTCACACCCTTCTTAATTTCCATAGTTACCGCACCGGTATCGGCGTTAATATGTGCAGCCTTGCCAAAGAGTTTCTGCGCGGCATTACGGGCATCTTCATCAGCAAAGGTTAACTCAAGGCGCTCGCCGCCAACCTTGGCTTTTAGCTCATCGGCAGTACCCTCGGCAATCAGTACACCATGGTCGATTACGCCAATGCGATCAGCAAGCTGATCGGCTTCTTCTAGGTACTGGGTGGTTAGCAGTACGGTAGTCCCATCGGCAACTAAATCTTTAATAATCTCCCACATGGAGCGGCGACTAGCTGGGTCTAGGCCCGTAGTAGGCTCATCCAAAAATAGTACCGGCGGCTTAGTAATAATGCTGGCTGCTAAATCTAAGCGGCGACGCATACCACCAGAGTAGGTTTTGGCCATGCGGTGTGCGGCATCCACCAGGTCGAAACGCTCAATTAGCTCGGCGGCACGAGCCTTAGCGTCAGCTTTGGACATGCCATACAATCGGCCGATCATTTCTAGGTTAAACATGCCACTGAGTAGCTCATCTACCGAGGTAGACTGACCGGTAAGACCCATACCGCGACGCACATCATCTGCCTGATCAACTACGTCAAAACCGTTCACTGTTGCTTTACCGCCATCATATGGCAGCAATGTGGTTAAAATTCTTACCGTAGTAGTTTTGCCGGCGCCATTTGGACCGAGCAAGGCGTAAATGGTACCCTTAGGGACACCAAACGTAATTCCCTTCAAAACCTCTAAGTCGCCATACGACTTTTTGAGACCATCAGCCTGGATAATGAGTTCTTGTTTCATACCTGGTAATGCTAGCAAATTACAGGCCGATATACCACCATGTTGTGCGCGGTCGGCTCCGGCAATTTCTTGGCGAGATACCCGGCTCCTGCTACCCTGTGGTTACTTACCCGCTAGTACACTACCATGAACACAGATCTGAAACGGTACGATAGTGAAGCTCCCAAGCTTTTCAGTCAGTTTCTTGACCTCATTGGCGAAGACACAAAGCGCGACGGGTTAGCTGAGACCCCCGAGCGCGTCTCGCGAATGTACCGTGAGATTCTGAGCGGTTACAGCGTAGACCCAGCTAGCGTTATGAAGACTTTTGATGTCAGCCATTCCAGCAGCATGGTTGTGGTTAAAAATATTCCCTTCTACAGCCTGTGTGAGCACCACTTGGTTCCATTTTTTGGTGGCATTAGTGTAGGTTACCTGCCAAATAAGCGGGTACTCGGCCTTTCTAAGTTTGCCCGCTTAGTAGAAGTATTTGCTCGGCGACTGCAAATTCAGGAGCAGCTTAATGCTCAAATTGCCGATGCAATCATGGAGTACTTACAGCCACGTGGTGTAATTGTACTCAGCGAGGCAGAGCACCTCTGCATGGCTATGCGTGGCATTAATAAGGTTGGAGTAGATACCACTGTTCTGACAAAGCGCGGCCTATTTGCAGATGATCAGAACTTGGTAGATGAATTCTTTGCCCAAGCGCGTTAGATCTGAACCGGCAGTGTACCGTTTGCATGTTTAGGGAATGCTGAGGGCTAAAGCAGCTTGATCGACTTGCCCTCAGCCAGCAAAGCCACGAATTCTTTAATTTTGCGTTCACGTGTTTCTTGGCGCTTTACCGTTTGTAACCTGTAGAGCATAGCGTAACGTTCAGACTGCTTGAGTGTGACAAAAAACTCGGCAGCCTTGGGTACGCTGTTCATTGCCGCCTGAAAGTCATCAGGTACGGTTGCGGTTTTGGCAGAATCGTAGGCAGCATCCCAGCGACCATCTGCTTTGGCAAGTTCTACCTGCAGCATACCGGATGGCTTCATACGGCCAGCCTCAGTCAGCCGAGCGATGTGGCCTGTGTTTACCTTAGACCAGACGCTCTTTTTACGGCGGGGTGTAAATTTTTGGATCCAAGCTACTTCATCGAAGCCTCGGATAATTGAGTCAATCCAACCGTAGCAGAGCGCTACATCCAGAGCCTGGTCATAGGTTAAGCTTTGGATACCGCTCGCTTTCTTGAAAAATTTAACCCACACCCCATACTCATCTGCAACGTGCTCGGAAAGGTAGGCTTCCCATTCTTCAGGGGTAGAAAACGAGACAATCGGTGCGTCCTGCATGCAAGGTGTACTATTTAGTGAATATATACGTAATCTAGCCTATATGCCGAAATTCGTCGCCCTTTTACGGGGAATAAAGAGTGTAGACCGCTGCGCATATGCGCCTGCGGTCTACGGGATGGCTCAGTTTTTGCAGTGCTCGCTAAGATCACAGTAGACCCTTACGAGCGCTCCTCTATTGAGCACAGTGGCGAAGTCAGTGTCGAATACTCCGACTAGCCCACTTGCCTCAGCATCGGTGATTTCCCCAAGCCCCATGTATCGAGCGCGCATTTTAACGTGCTCAGTAACGAGATGAGGATGAAGTACAACGAGCTTTGTCTGGCAAGAAGCCGTATCTGCAAGAATTGCGCAGGCACTCATAATGTTGCTTCCTCCAGCAAAGAGTAGCATGCCCTAGCGTGAGTAGTAAGCTATACTAAGCGCACATCACTAACTTACCCCCATGATGAAAGGTCTGAACGCCCATACCCGTTACTTTGCCGGCGTAGCTCTTGCGCTGATTATTGTAGGCGCTGGTATTTTTGCTTTTGGCTGTGTGCAGTGGCTGTACAATACCCTGTCGGGTTTTGACTTTGCCATGCCCTCGGTCAAGATTATTGGTGGCTTGGTTATACTTGCCCTTGGGTACATCCATCTGGAGTTAGAGCTGATTCGCACTAAGTAACTTAGCAAATTAGTAACGCTCACACCGAGCAAAGGAGACTTATGAAAAATTACGTACTCATCTTTCATGTGGCCGCCCCATTTGAGGACACCGACGAATCTAATGCCGCTTGGTCAGCTTGGTTTGAAACCCTTGGCGAGCATGTAGTAGACGACGGCAACCCTTTTAACCCAAAGGCTGAGGCAAAAGTTAAAGGCGGCGAAGTAACCATGGGTGGTGATGAGCTTGCTGGCTACTCTATCATCAAAGCAGAGAGCCTGGACGCTGCTATAGAGATGACCAAGGGCTGCCCTCTCTCCGACGCTCCAGATTGCTGGGTAAGCGTGCACGAGACCATGCCAATGTAAGTAGTCCTGACTACACTAAAGAAACCCGTTCACCGGGTTTCTTTTTATACACACGAAATAGAGTGATCTAAAAAAGCACTGTTACCCGAATTGGGTAACAGTGCGACAAGCAGAGTATTGGCTGATTGAACGCTAGCACCGGTGTGAGTCTTAGCGTATTTTCTTGTGGCCAAACTCTTGCTGGAGTTTTGTAAGCAGCTCTTGCTCAGTCAGACCAAGCAACTGCATTGCCTCCGTATCGGACAGCTCGTAGCCAGCTTCTGCGGCGATCTCTTTTACTTGGCGAATCTGCTCCTCGATTGGAGCAGTTGGTGGAAGGGTATCAGGTTTCTCAATCGTTGTGGACATATTCGACCTCAGAAAAAGGGTAGCAGAAAACAGGAATCTTTACATCTTTCTCCAGGCTGACACTACTGTAGTGCCAGTATCTTAGGCAGTGCAGCGCGTGCTGCTTCCTCACCTGCCTGAATGAGGTAGGTCAGGTCTTTGCTGGTGAATAGGTCGGTAATCGGAGGATTGCCTACGGCCGGCCGGACCACTACATCTGCCTCGTGGCACATGGCTTCGCTTAAGTGACGGCGCATGGTGTACTGCACATGAGCCGAAAATTGGCCGAGCTTGAGCGTTTCTGGTGGTGTGTCATCGAAGTAATCAGCCAGGTTGATGGCGATTACCCGATCAGCCCCCATTGCCTTAAGTGTGGGTACGGGAATTGGCTCCGCTAGGCCACCGTCTACGTAGGTTTCACCGTTAGCGCCGTTTACTGGAGTAAAAAAGAAAGGAATGGCAAAACTGGCGGCTACAGCATCTATTAGCTTGCCTTCGCTGAATCTAACTACATCACCATTCTCAATGTTTACCGCCACTGCCTGAAATGGGATGGCACACTCGGCAAAGGTTCGATTGCCGTAGATGGTCTGCAGGAGTTTAGCCAATCGCTTGGTGTTGACCACTCCTGGCCCGCGACCGGCTATCAGGCTCATGTAATCGGTAACCTTAAAGTCTGAGCGTAGCTGGAGCAAGTCATCGAGCAGCGAAAGATCTCCCGTAACTGCATAGAGCGCACCAATTAAGGCCCCCACACTGGTTCCTGCCACGTAGTCAACGCGCACATTATGCTCGGCCAGCACAGAAAGTGCGCCAATGTGCGCCAACCCTTTTGCGCCACCGCCACCTAGTGCCAGTCCAATGCTAGGTGTATTTGTTTTTTTCTTGAAAATCATTGTGCAGGGTTCTCAGTAGTGTTTTCCTTGACCTGCTTACTGGAACGCTTGGTTTGCACCGCAACGTACAGTCGGCGGCTCACCCAGATGCCAATAGCAATAAAGAAGGCAAAAATTACAAAGAGTGTTACTGGCTTCAGGTACTCTTCTACGCGCTGGTACTGATCACCGAGCACATACCCCGCTGTTGCGAGCAGCGCTGACCAACCTAGGCTGCCAATAAAGGTGTAGGCGGCAAAGGGCAGAAACCGCATCCGGCGAATTCCTGCTGGCAGCGAAATAAAGGTGCGAATTACTGGAATCATACGACCAAGAAAAACAGCCCGGTAGCCGTGACGATCAAACCAGCGCTGGGAGCGAGCTATGTCTGTGGTTTTTACCCCAAGCCAGCTGCCGTAGCGCAGAATGAACTTCTCTATTTTCTCCTCGTGCAAGAGCTTGCCCAAGAGGTACACTACAATTCCTCCTGTAGTGGCGCCTAGTGCCGCTACTAACACCACTCCGGTAATCCCGAGTGTTCCTTGAGCTGCGGCAAAGCCAGCAAAAGGCAAAATTATCTCGGATGGGATTGGCGGAAACACAACTTCGACCAACATCAAAAAGAAGATGCCAATGTAGCCGAGTGTGCCAATAATGCTGGTTACTGTCTCTACCATAGTAGGCGCAGTATAGCAGGTAGGGCGCAAATCTGACAGCCTCTAGGCTTAGGGATTGTAGTGTGCCCACAGTAGCTTGAAAACTTTAGCATAAGCAAAACCGTCACGGCGTACGTGACGGTTTTGGGGTTTGCACTAAGTGCTCGCCTATTTGTATTAATCAAACCTACGAGTAGAGCTCTTGGTAGGTATACCCGCGCTTAGTAAGCTCAGCAATGCACATTTTCTTTTTTATCCAGTAGTCCTGAACCGCACTGCGATCGGCATCATCAAGATCATCCAGGCTAGCAGGATTATGTGAAAAAATGGTGTTTGCCTTATCTGCCAGCTCTTTAGTTAGTGAGATTTGCTTCATAACCTCCTGTACATCTCGCTCTAAATCCTCAAGCCGCTTATAGCTCTTGCCCAGATCACTTTTTGGATCGTCAAGGTCATGAATAATTTTTTCACCCACCTCACCCATGCTGCCTGCCATTTCTTTCTGCTCACGCAGCAGTTTTAGTGAGGGTGAAGCGCCATCAGTCAAAAAGAGGTGAATAAAATTATTCGACTCTTGAAGCTCCAAATCGTATAGGCTGGCCATATAAGTGGTTATGTGTACTTCTTAAAAAGCTCCACTATCTTAGGTAGACCGGTGTTTGCC
>JAYRWT010000052.1:0-1273 GCA_041917855.1 Patescibacteria group bacterium
ACTGCATCCAAGGTGTGTGGGATCGCAACTACGTCTACCCCCTCCACCTTCGCCCGCTTCGTGTTCGGAAGAGTCGCCAACTCCGGCTGATCCGGAATGATAATGTGCTGCTTAATTACTTTCATCGAGGAATTCCAAGTAATGAGGATCTATGTACCAATCGCATGAATGCCCCGGGATACTGCATAAATACGTATCAGAGAACGGAGATTTGCCGTACACCCGAACCATAGTTCCTTTAGGTACTATACACAATTCGTACCGAGCAAATAGGTCAATATCATGTCTAAGCCTTGCCAGTCTCATCTAACAACTCCAAATAAATAGGACGTATATAGCAGTCTTGTGGATACCCGGGGACAACGCACGGGAGCGCAGACATAAATGGAGCGTAGCGTTTCACCTGTATTACAGTTCCTTTAATAACTGTACGCTTCCCCCCGTCTACGCAAACGCTGATGCTACGTTTGAGTTTCGCCAGTATCATCTAAAAACTCCAGCAGGTCAGGGTATAAGTTATATTTTAACTGGTATCCGGGGATGGTACACCAATAGGCTGAGGAAGGTTCAATTATATCTGCGGCCTGAACTACAGTTCCTAATGGAACTGTATGCGTGGTATCATTTGCATAGATGGTTATATTATATCTAAGTCTCGCTAATCTCATTTTATCCATGCACCCCATCTACTGATCTACGTTAATCTCATCGAGGAATTCTAAGCAATGGGTAGCTACGTAACTAGCGCAGGAATACCCCGGGATATCGCATAAATACGTATCAAAGAACAGAGACTTGCCACGGGCTTGAACTATCGTTCCTTTAGGCACTATGCGTGGCTCATGCCCCATACACATGATAAGGTCAACCAACGTATTAAGTTCACACCTAAGTCTCGCTAATCTCATCTAAAAACTCCAAGTCCCCTTCATGTATGTTTATATACTGATTGCTCCCGGGGACACTACATACGTAGATACCCCGTATGAACCATTCGCACAATACCTGCACGGTGGTTCCTGCGGCAATCAGTCCTACTGGTGTTCGTAGTGTGGCTAAGCGCATAGAAAAGAGGGCGCGTGTTACCGCGCCCTCCCGGGTGTTACTCAGCGGCCGGGGCGCCGCCCTTCATAGCCAGGATGCGCTCTGCGACCTGCTTGACAGCCGGGTCCGCCAGCAGATGCGCGATGCGCAGCGCCGTGGTCTTGGCCTTGTCGCCACTCGGGTCCACGATCGACTTCAGGTCTTCCGCCACATCCGGCGCAGTCTTGCC
>JAYRWT010000053.1:0-9805 GCA_041917855.1 Patescibacteria group bacterium
TGGTGACGCAGCTACTGCTGAGGAAAAGAAGGTTGCACCAACTAAGAAGAAGGTCAACCGTAAGAAGCTACTCGATGAGCTTGAGGAAAAAGAGAGCGCCGCAGAAGTTGACGAAATCGTAGCCTAAATCCCACTATGCAGGTATCCTACACCGCCAATAACGCTATTGAACTAAAGTCAAAGAATGCCAGTGTTACTCTGGACAATGGCGTGCGCGTAGGCGACCAGCAGATTAGTGGTCCAGGCGAGTACGATGTACAGGGTGTTCAGGTAGAAGCAGCTTCTTATGCCGGTGGAGTAGCGTACTTCATTCGTGTAGAGGATCTGGTTACTGCCTATGTAACTAAGATTGATGCCTCAGCCAGTAAGCTTGACGGTATCTCTGACGCAGCCATTTTAGTACTGGACGTACGCAGTGATGACAGTGCAGATTCTGTAAAGTCACTCATTAAGTCTGTTGAGCCTAGCTACGTATTCATTACTGGTGCAGGTGCAACGCGCGAACTTGCTATGCAGCTTGGTATACCACTAGCCGAAGGAGTCTCACTCAAGACGACCAAAGCAGGCTTACCGTTAGAAGGCACGAGTATTTACCTTGCTGACTAGGCGCCTAGTCAGGCTATGCAAGATCTTGCTACAGCGCTTCAGAAGCTAGAAAGTGTTCAGTTAGTTACTCACGTTAACCCAGACGGCGACGCAATAGGTTCTACCTTTGCCCTCGCACAGGGACTGAAACAGCTCGGTGTGGACGTTACTGTGGTGTTACCACAGGGCGTTCCCCGAGCTTTTCAATTTTTGTATAGCGAGGAGATCCAAAAGATTACCGCGGGGCGTATTACGCCCTACGCACACCGCAATGAGGCACTTGTTGTGTTAGATGCCCCAGATGCTGCGCGCAGCGGTGACAAAGCAGCGGTAGTAACCTTTGCGGAGGCAGACAGGCTCTACCTAATCGACCACCACCGGCGCGGTGACCTACTCACAGTTTCGCAACACGCACTCCATAGCACAGCCACCAGCTCAACAGCTGAATTAGTTTTTAGTCTACTCAGCGAACTACAGGTTAAGTTTACTTCACTGATGGCAACGGCAATACTTACCGGAATTTATACCGATACGGGTGGGTACCAGTACAGTAATACTTCGCCAGCCACCCTAGAGGTAGTTGCCGAACTTATGCGTCGTGGCGCCAAGCTGCAGCGCATTGTTGACTCACTTACACAGGAAAAGAGCATGGCTTCACTCCGCTTACTCGGCCTAGCTCTTGACCGCATGTATACCACACAGCAAGGAGTGGTCCTGGTTACAGGCATAACCAACGATGATCTAGTGCAACAAAACGCAACTAAAGATGATCTAGTAGGCATAAACGGGGAGCTAACCACTGTTTCGGGACCAGCCATTACACTTTTTCTACGAGAACTGAGCCCTGGTGAACTGAGTGGAAGCCTACGTTGCACCGATACAGCTGGGCGACGCAAGATTAACGTTAGGCGAATTGCCAAGCTACTTGGGGGTAACGGACACCCAACTGCCGCAGGATTTTCACTGCCTGGAAAGCTGATTAGAAACGGCGAACGCTGGCAGGTTGTCTAACCTTTTGCTAGTATTGGCACGCGCCGCGGTGGTGGAATGGTATACACGGCGGACTTAAAATCCGCTGCTGGCAACGGCTTGTGGGTTCGAGTCCCACCCGCGGCACCAAGTAACAACCTACTCAGCAGTAATCAATAGGATCAGCATGCAGAGAAAACAGTACAACAAACTGGTGCGTGATAAGATCCCCGAGATTATCGCACAGAATGGCGGTAACCCTACCACGGTTACCCTGGAAGAATCTCTGTACCAGTCAGCTTTAAGCGATAAACTGCACGAGGAAATTACAGAGCTAGAGACAGCAACAACCAAGCAAGATATTACAGCAGAGATTGCGGATATTGTTGAGGTGCTTGAAGCCCTCGCCCTAACCCACAATGTTAGCTTTGAGCAAATCTTAAAAGAAAAAGAGGAAAAACGAGAAAAACGCGGCGGTTTTACTAAGCGAATTTTTCTAGAGTACGTAGACGAGGCAGAATAACAGTACCGGAGCCAAAAACAGGGAGCGCACTAACGGAGTAGCTCTCTGTTTTTTAATCCGTAGCGGACGTATAATACTGGTATGCAGTTTCAAGTGCCGCAGAATATCACGATGGAGGACAAGATCATTGGTCCTCTCACCGCAATTCAGTTTGGCATCGTGATTGTAGGAGGAGGTATTGCCTTCATTGTCTTTACTTCCACCGCTCTTCCGTCACCGTTTAACACTATTGGGGGCTTATTTTTTGCTTTGCTGACCGTAGTAATGGCAATTGGCAAATTCAACGACCAGCCAATGTACCGATTCTTCAGGTTTATTATTGCCTTTATCCTTGCACCGAAAACCAGGGTATGGCGTAAGGTGGGGGCAGAAAGCAGGTTAGTAAAAGAAATTCAGGTAGAAGACTCTAAGCGCCGCACCTCTAGCAAGCGGGTAACTCGACAAGACCTGGCTAATCTTTCTAAAATTATCGATTCACGTGGCCAAGCTGGCTCACTTCCGATTTCAGCCATGCCAGTTAGTAAGGAGCGAAAATGAGCGGCGTATCAGCAGCCTCAACGCAGGATCACCTACCGATTGCCGGCATTCAGGACAGTGCCGTCATTATGAATGACGGCTCACTGCGGGCTGTTCTTAAGATTGAGCCGACAAACTTTGAGCTTAAATCTGAGAATGAGCAGGACGCGATTATTTACAGCTACCAAGCCTTCCTGAACTCCCTCAACTTCCCCATTCAGATTATTATCCAGTCCAAGAAACTTGACCTTGAACAGTACCTGGTGCGACTCCAAGATAGCGGCAAGGACATCTCGAGCGAATTGCTCCGCCTACAGTTACGCGACTACATTACCTACCTGCGCAACCTGATTAGCCGGGCAAACATCATGTCAAAGCATTTTTATGTAGTCATCGCCTACTCTGCAGTTACGGCTAATGCAAGTAAAAACCAGCTTATGTCTGTAGTGCGAAGCAATAAGCACCCAGAGGGGCCAATTATGGATCAGCGTGAGTTTGAACGCTTACGCACTGAGCTATTTAACCGAGCAGAGATCATTGGCTCTGGCCTGGCTCGCATTGGTAGTAAGTCGCAGCTACTCGATACCCAGCACTTAATTGAGCTCTTTTACACAATCTACAACCCTGAGGTGGCCACCGAAGAACGCTTGGCTAGTGTGAGTAGCCTAAGTGGCGCAGTGGTAAGTTCAGAGGATGCCCAGCGCATCATGATTACGCAGGGAGCTGAGCAGTTGCTCGCAAAGATGCAGCAAGATGCTTCTGGTGCTGGCGTACTACCTGGCGCCTCCGCAGGTGAAACAATACCAGCAGACCCTCAGCCAATCGCCACTAAAGACGCTATGGCTGCAGATGCACTACAAACAATTACTACTGACGAACCAACCAAGTAGCCATGTTTTCACTTTTCTCACGCAAAAAGTCGGTATCGCCAGAGGAGGAAGCTCGCATAGCCGCAGAGCAAAATGCTCTTACCCTGTACCAGCAGGGCATGACCACAACTCGAGATATCATTGCCCCTGAAGATTTTATTGTTACCACAAGCCACATTCAGCTCGGTACCTACTTTGCCCGGACAGTTTTTGTGTACACCTATCCGCGCTACCTGAACACCAACTGGCTCTCTCCAGTTATTAACTATGACTTTACGATGGACATTGGTATGTTCGTCACGCCACTCGACAGCCAGCAGGTTATGCACTCGCTGCGCCGAAAGATGACGCAGTTGGAGTCAACTCGTATGGTAGAGGAGGAGAAAGGCCTGGTACGTGATCCGGAGCTCGATACGGCCATTCACGATATTGATTCGCTGCGCGAGACGCTTGCCCAGGGTCAGAACCGCCTCTTTGAGTTCTCGCTGTACTTTACCGTATATGCCCAGTCGCTGGAGGAGCTCAGCACGAATGTAAAGCAGCTAGAATCTACCTTAGGCGGTGCGCTCATCTACACCAAGCAGGCTTTGGTACAGATGGAGCAAGGCTTTAACTCTACCCTGCCAATCCTGCAGGATGAGCTAGGCATTAAGCGCAACCTAGATACTGCTTCACTTTCTACTACCTTCCCCTTTAGCTCAGCTGAGCTTACCTCTGATAGCGGCATCCTCTACGGAGTAAATCGTCACAACGATTCACTCATTCTGTTTGACCGCTTCAACCTAGAGAACGCAAACTCGGTGGTCTTCGCCACATCTGGTGCGGGTAAGTCCTACTTTGTGAAGCTAGAGATTTTGCGCTACCTAATGCTTGGTACTGACGTGATCATTATTGACCCCGAAAATGAGTACAAAAAGCTGGTTGAAGCAGTAGGGGGTAGCTACCTAGAAATCAGCCTAAACTCTCCGCAGCGCATCAATCCATTTGATCTTCCTCGATCTGCCCACCCAGAGGATGTACAAGAAGACGTGTTACGATCAAATATCACCACGCTACATGGCCTCATTCGGTTGATGGTGGGCGGTATGTCTGCAGAAGAAGACGCGATTCTTGATAAGGCGCTGTACGAAACCTATGCACTAAAGGATATCACCCCCGACCCAGCCACTCAGCAGAACTTACCACCAACTATGGCTGACTTAGTAGCTGTTCTAGCTAACCTGCGTGGAGCAGAGAACCTTGCCCTACGCCTTAACAAGTACGTAGAGGGAACCTTCGCTAACCTCTTCAATCAGCCCACCAACTTCAACCTAGACTCTGGCATGGTCGCTTTCTCTGTGCGTGACCTCGAGGAGGAGCTGCGCCCGGTTGCCATCTTTATGGTACTCAACTACATCTGGAATAATGTGCGCTACGAAATGAAACGACGCATTATGGTTGTAGATGAAGCCTGGTGGATGATGCAGTACGAAGATTCCGCCCGCTTCTTGTATGGTTTGGCAAAGCGTTGTCGTAAGTACTACATGGGTCTGACAATTATATCTCAGGATGTTGAAGACTTCCTTTCTAACAAGTATGGAAAGGCAGTGGTATCAAACTCTTCTATGCAAGTACTGTTAAAGCAGTCGACATCTTCAATTGAGGTTATTGCAGCTGTGTTTAACCTTACTGAACGCGAAAAGTACCTACTGTTGAATGCCTCAGTTGGTGAAGGGCTGTTCTTTGCAGGCCTAAACCATGTGGCAATTAAGATTCTCTCTTCATACACGGAGGATCAGATTATTACTTCTAACCCTAAGCAACTGCTGGCTATGCAGATGGGGGTTACTGAATAGGCGACTAGTCGCCTTATCAATGCGTACCGATGAGCACTGCCCCTCACCCCTTCACCCAAAAACAGCAAGGTGTTGCAACAAACCCCTTTGAGCACCGCCATCAACGCCGGCGGTTGCGAATTGGCATTTGGGCCGGAGGCATTGTACTTGTTGCTGCAGTCGGTTTTTACCTTTACGCACTCCGTCAACAGACAGGAATCCTGATTCTTGAGCAGCCAAACACCGCCCTAAACGTAACGATTAATGGTCGTGGCGTTGTACCAGAGATAGTAGCCCGGGGGTACTATGTGCCGCTCTACGCTGGTACGTATCGTCTGGAGATTACAAAAGGTGGGCAGCTCAGCTTTACGCAAGACGTACTGACAGAGCCAGGGAAAGTTATTGAAGTTAGACCAAGCTACAATTTACTCACCAACCTGCCGAGTAACGCTCGCAGTGCCACCGTAGATTTTTTACGCCCCTCACTTGACCAGAGCAGCGTCTACTTCTTGGGTGACTCTGGTCGACGCCTCTACCAGTACGCGGTCGGTTCGCAGCAGCAAATCCCACTGACAGATACCGTTCTTTCTGATGTACGTAACGTACAGTGGAATGGCAAACCTAGTCGCGCCTTGATTACCACAGGATCTGGTCTGTACATTCAAGAAATTGATCGCTACAACTTTACTACACAAAATCGCCGCAAAATTGCAGGCACCGAGTTTGCCTCCGCTGCTTGGGACCCAAACGAAGCAGATCGCCTAGCCGCTGCTTACTACCCTGGGACGGGTGAGAAGTCACTTGTTCTGATTGACTCACTCTTCTCAAATATTCGCCGGATTGGCTCCCTTACTGATCTACCAGCAACTCCGCACATTATCTGGTCTCCAAATAGCGCATACTTGGCTCTCTTGCCGCAGAGCACTAACCCAGCCGATCAAAATATCTGGCTCACCGACCTTGCCACAAACATTACATCTCAAATCACAAAACAGGGAGATGTGCGTGAGGTTACGTTCAATGTAGACGGCACCGCTCTACTCTACCTGGTAAGTGAGAATAACCAGCTGGTGCGCAAGTTTAGCAGTATAGATGGCAAAACCGTCAAAACGGTAACTGGCGCAGGCAGGCTGCAGACTTTGGCCTGGAAGGATGCATCGAGCTTCTATGAGCCTAATGAAGATGGCAGCCGTATTGTTCTGACGAATGCACTAACGGGCGCACAGCGCGTTGCCGTTAATATTAGTAATGCCTCAGAGATTCAGAGCATGTATTATTATCCTAAGACAAATACGCTTATCTTTGCGACCAAGACGAGCATTTACTCAGTAGCAGTTGAATAATGGCCGACAACGATTCAACAAAGGGTGGCGCTGCACTGCTCGATCCGCTTAGCCAGGGGGATGGGGGTTCTACTGCGCCAACAGTCATGCCGGGTATTGCTGCGCAGTTAGCCCAGGACCCTGACGGATCTGACACTGCTGCGGCAAAAAGCTCATCTGCAGCCACAACCCCGGATGGCACAAAGTCTGTAGCTGTTAATGCAGGTAACAGCGAGGCCAAGGTATCTGGCCTGTCCATTACCACAGCGACGCCAGCCGAAAAGAATGATAGCGACTCACTAATGGGCCTGGGTAATATGCTTACCCGCAGCGGATCTGGAACGAGCACAGCCGAAGCAAGTGTGCAGTCTACTAATGGCAGCACCGGTAGCGATACAGCCAAAATTGCGACTCCTGAGGGCATTGTTTCTGCAGATATTAGCGCCTCATCACAGGTAGTTGAGGATGATGGTAATTCTGGCTCTGGAATCAAGCTTGACGGCGGAGGGAGCGGAGCAGAGGTATCGAGATCGAACACGAGTACTAGTTCACAGGCTTCAACGCAGCCTACCACTTCCGCCGCAGCCAGTGACGGAGGAAGCTATAGTTCTACTGACCCGTACTATGCAGGCATGGGCGAGAAGCCACAGGATGGTGGCAAAGAAAAAGAGCCCTCGTTCGTTGATCAAGTAAAGGACTACGCTAAGGATGAAATACAGGAGCGTGCGGAAAAGTTTATTAAGGATAAAGCAGAGGATTTCTATAAGAATCGGGTAAATAAACCTGGTCAGACCAACCCCGCAAACCAAGCATCAAAGCTTGGGACTGAGGCCGAGATGGGCACGCCTGGTGCTAACACAGCTGGACAAACAGCCGGCAGAACTGCAGGCAATATTGGTCGCGCAGCCCAGGCCACTGAGGGTGCGGGCGGCATTGCCGCTGAGGGCGGAGCTGTTGTTGCGGGTGAGGGAGCGGCTGCGGCCGGTACAACCGCGGTTGCCGCAGAAGGAGCTGCTGTCGCAGGCACAGCTACAGCTGGTACTGCAGCGGCAGGAACCGCAGCCGTAGCAGGTGGCACAGCAGCCGCGGGCGGAGCTGCAGCGGCAGGCGGTGCGGCCGCGGCAGGTGGGGCGGCAGCAGGTGCGGCAGCAGGTTCAGTTGTTCCAGTTATTGGTACCGCTATTGGTGCAGCCGTTGGCCTTGCAATTGCTCAGAAAAAAGCAGAAGAGCAAGCAGATAAAGAGGCTGAACAGCAGGAGCAGATGCAGCAACAGTCACAAGAAAATGCCGCTCTTGCTGCAGCAAAAAATCAGGCAGAGGAGCTGGCAAAAAAAGAGGCAAAAGCAGCGGCATCTAAAGCACTACAAGGCCTAACAAAAAAAATTGCAACGCAAGTCGCAACCAAGAACCCATATGTTCTTGCTGCAATCGCAATAATAATCGTCATACTACTAATTTTTGGGCTTTTTATTCTGATATTTGCCTGGAGAGATGCCTCTGCGCCTCGGGGCGACACCCCTAGTGCATCACTGACCCTCAATAGTGGGGTTGTTGAATCAACCTGGGCAAACCCAGACGGTCTCTACCTGGAAGATATGGCCGCAACTATAGAGACTAATCCCAACAATCCAAGCAAAAGTCGCAAAATATCAATTGGCACCTCCTCATGAGCCATGGGCTGTGAGGCAAGAGCTGCGTATAGTGGCAGTCAACTCATTCTGCCCTCCACGGGAGGCACACTAGCCTTTAGTAGAAAGTTTGATGGTTCTAAATTCACGTCTGAGGAGCTTGATTACTACGTAACCGGACGCTGGCCCTATGCGCGTTGGTACTGGGATGGTAAATCAACAACCAAGGGGACTGCCTTCTCTGCAGCAGACTACCCTGGCCGTAAGGTCCTCTTGTATTCAGTAGAAAAACGTAAGGCAATAGTAGGCATTATTGCCGAATCTGGGCCAGGCCCATGGACTGGTGTACCAAAGAATAGGCGTAGTATTGAGGGATTATTCTGGAATATTGGACCTCTTGGACTAGCACCACGCTCCGATGTGCCTGTTGGCAATGCCTACCACGGACGCGTCACTGGCGCTCCGCTCACCCTATTAAAAAAGCTAGGTTTTACTGGCTCTGAATGTGAAACAGACAAGGGAGGCAGTGATGCCAATAATAGTCCTTTTATTATTGGATTCTTAAAGGATCAGAGCAAGTACAAGGTTGGCCAAGTGCTCGAAGCACCAGATTTAAAAAAGATGGATGAAGGCCTAATCCCTGCAAAGAATGGCAGCTTAGCTGTACCAGGTATTGCAGAGGGGCGGCAATCACAGTGCGGCATTGCAAGTATTGCCTCGGTAGCCACCTACTACTTTAGCTTGAATGGTCGGCCAAAGTACGAGGACTTGCCCGCCGACCTACGCAGAATTTTGAATAACAAGAGTGTTGGCGGCTCACTCTTTACCACAGACCCAGATATCTCAGCCAGCGAGTGCGTCTCGCCAGGCTTCCTAAATGGTCTACCTCTGAAGCGTGAGGGTCAGAACATTGATGGCTGGACCTACGCAACTGTCCGTAAAGCACAGGATTACTCTTGGGCCGTAGCTTCTATACGCTCTGGAGACCCAGTCATTATCTACTCCGCACCAGGGTCAGCTTTTTCGAATAGCAAACACATCTACGTACTAACAGGTTGGATTGATCAAAGTCAGGAGTTTGTTGTAAATAATCCATTCCCGAATGGGGTAAATGTGTCGGTGCGAGGTAGTCAGCTGCAGGTGAATAAAGCTCAAACGTTCGACCATCTATTTGCGCACAATGGCAACGGCATTTACGGACACACGCTTATTATCCGTAGCAAGTACGTTAAATAAGGCCGGTAACACCGTATACTAGAGACATGAAGGGACTATCAAGCTCAACACGAACAGCACTCATCCTGGTACTGATAGGTGTTGCTGCTTTTCTTGGGTTTATCCTTGGCTTTGGCGCCTCTGACGGAGGAGCTAAGCTTAGTGCAAAGGGCGACACACTTAACCAGATTACCGATCCAGCAGATCCGATTACCGCCGGCATGATTACCCAGCTCAACGAGCTGATTGACCCCGCAACCACACTTGACCGCCAATTTGAAATCCTAGCCTCCCTGCGTGACTCTGTAGTCCAGTTTATGGATCGCGCGGACGGGTCAACCCTTTCAGCTGATAAAAAAGCCAA
>JAYRWT010000054.1:0-3494 GCA_041917855.1 Patescibacteria group bacterium
AACGGCTCTACCGCCACAACCACCACAACAACAAATGGTTCAAATCAAAACCTTCGCCCTACGCTGATTGATACTTCAGCCAAAGATTCCATCGCTCCTACTCGAGTATATGTTTTTAACCGCGACCAAATTAAGTACACCTACCCGCTTAAGTCAGACGCTTCGGTTATCAAGACTATCGACGAGTACAAAAAGAAGGGCACTACAAAGTAGTTCTAAAAAAGGGGGGATATGGCAGAACCTCAGTATGAGGCACTTGTTGCTCATATCCACGAGGTAGAACAGGAGCTTACCGATTTACGCTTAATAGAGCGTCGTGCCGTACACGAGCTCGAACAGCAGCGTAAGACGGCCGGGCGTAGACTAACACTCTTAAAGACGCTTCACTCGCTTAATTTGGCGGTGTTTGCGAATCTTTCCGATACCGATATCTACACCATAGCTAGCCAGACAGTAGTCAATCAGCTGGGGTGGGATACTTGCTACGTGGTCACCCTAGCTGGGGGCAGGGGAGTAGTGAAAGCGCACCACGGAGCTGCTGCTCAGCAGCTTGCGTTTATTCAAGATCACTTTCCTCAAAACCCGGTTCTCACGAATGCTTACGCACGGCGTGAGGCTATCTCTACCTATCACAATAACGATGCAGACGCACTAGCTCTGCGCGTACTCTTTGGCGCAGAAGAAGTAATGGCGTTGCCAATCCTGTTTGGTGATGCGTGCAGCGGATACCTAGTAGCCTGCACCAATACTCCAGGAGAAAACTTTAACCCAGAAGAAACTGACTTTTTAGTGAGTCTCACCTCACTACTCGGTCATGCCGTGCAACAAAGTACCAACTTCTTTAGTCTAGAAGAACAGAACAAACGTCTCCGTGAGCTTGATGAGCTAAAAGACTCATTTATTTCGATTACCTCACACCAGCTACGTACACCACTCTCCATTATTAAGTGGATTCTATCTATTCTGCAAACCGATAAGGTGCTCGCACCACTGGCTGAGCAAAAGCAAATGATTGATCAAGCCTACGAAACCAACGAGCGACTGATTCATGTGGTAAATGACCTCTTAAACGTTTCACGTATTCAAGAAGGTAAGCTACCATTCAACCCCCAGCTTTCTGAACTCGGTATGGTGGTGCGTGAGCTCTGTACCAATATGCAGCGTCTCTACGATTCTAAGGGTATTCATCTAGACCTGCATGTACCAGATAATATGCCGCCGGTAACCCTAGATCCGATTCTCTTTAAAGAAGCGTTCCAGAACTTACTGGATAATGCCATGGACTACAATCTCGATCGCGACGGTTGGGTAAAGGTGGAGATTGCCACCGAGGCTGACCGAGTGCTACTTTCGGTAACTAACCCAGGGCCAGGGATAGAGTTAACTGAGCAAAGCCGCATATTTGAGCAGTTCTACCGCTCACCTCAAGCTGTATCACAGCACCCAAATGGTAACGGTCTTGGCTTATACCTAGCACGTGCTATTGTAGAGCAGCACAGCGGTACGCTCACTTGTGTTAGCGTGCCTAATCAAGAAACTGTATTTACGATTAGCCTCCCAATACCACCTCACGCCGTATGACACCACGCTCCATCCTGGTAGTAGAAGACGAAACCATCCTGCGGGATCTGATGGCCAAAACTCTGGTTGACTCAGGCAATGTGGTGCACACTGCCGGTAATGGCAAAGAGGCCTGGGATGCTCTGCAAGAGCTTAAGCCAGACATTATTCTGCTTGATTTACTAATGCCACTGGTAACCGGCTACGAGCTGCTTGGTAAGCTACGTTCAGATGAGCGCTTTAAAACTACACCCTGCCTAGTACTTTCCAACTCTGGTCAGATTGATGATCTTAACCGGGCCTTTGCGTTAGGTGCAACCGATGTTTTGATTAAGGCAAACTTTAACCCAGAACAGCTCATTCTAAAAGTTGAGCAAATATTACAAAAACAAAAAGAGGCTACAATCTAGCCTCAAGTATACTGGCGAACACTTGTGCATTGGGAAAGCTCGCGCTCACCGCATCGCGACAGTCCTGTCGGTCATCAATCAGGATAAAGCTATCTTTTGTAGCGTGTAGCTGCTCTAAGTAGAGCTGTTTGGGCTGAGTTGTAATGTGGATGGCATCAAAGTACTGCGCTATGCCAAGGTTAACCACCTTGTATTCTTGATAGGCTAAATCGCCTAGGGTGAGCAGTTTAGGAATGTAGTGCTCACGGTCAATCTTGTCTAGAAAGGCAATGGTACCAGGGAAAAGCAGCTGCCTAAGCTGCGGCGCCTCTGCAAGCCAAGCCTGTTCAAACGCTGCTACCTGCTGATCGCTTGCCTCTAAAATCTGTAGGTGACTTTGGGGTGTGTAAAAGCCGGTAATTTTCTTGCACTCTTCAAAGGCACTAGGTTTAAGATCGGCGTTCAAGCCGATCATGGTAAGTAGGCTGGTGATTCTTTGCTTGAGGGCTGCGTTGTCGAGCAGGGTGTCGTCTAGGTCAATGTAGAGCGAAGTTTTCATACCTGAAGTATAGCAAAAAAGTATGGACCCGAGCGCAGGGCTTGGGTCCATAAAAATGTGTCGGGCTGTTAGATTGGTATCTAGCTGACCGTTTCACCAAGAGTAAGAGCAAGTAGTGTCGGCAGTCCTTGAATGCCGAGTATGGCATCTGGGTTCTGCATGTCGCAGCAAAACATTTCTACATGCACACGTACCCATTCCGGTTCACCCGCCTCCATGTTGACTGTGGCTAATGTCATGCAGCGAGGCGTAATCTTGTGCAGATTTGCCCACGGAACCATCATGCCGGTCAACTCCTCAACCTGAGAGTGGCGGAGTGGCTTAGGGTTCTCTGTTTCGCAAGCGCCATTGTAGAACTTGCCATTGGCCCAGCGTAGGTGGAACCCACTCTTTCGCTTAGGGTAGTGGAAGTTGAGATAGGCATCGATGACGCCCGTACTCGTATCGGCGTGAGCCTCCCAGATTATTACATCTGGGGGACTGACCAAAGATAACTCTTTGAGTTGGTCGTGGCGTGATCCTTGGGCCTCTGCCGCAGGGATACGCTTAATATGTGGTTCGGGTTGGCCACTTAGCCAGCTTACTCTTATAGCTCCTGTCTGCATCTTGTTACACCTCCCCGTGGTAACACCACAAGAATGCGAAAACATTGTAGCGTGAAAGTGCCTATCTGTCAATGTATACTTAAGCCATGCCTAATAAAGCGAGCGCTGCACAGGATGCAACCAAAACACCAAGTATAGCCTTTGGCATTATTGAGCTCCGGGTGCGTGACCTAACCCAGACAGCTTCTTTCTACAAAGCACTAATTGGCTTAGAAGAAATTGGTCGTACCGAGCGTGTATTAGTATTAGGAAGTAGCGGCCAGCCACTACTCCGTTTTCATCAGGATGCCTCTGCGCGACGGGCAGAAGCCTATGAAGCTGGGTTATACCACATAGCCTTACTGTTTAGCTCCCAGGCATACCTTGCCGGGGCGCTCGATC
>JAYRWT010000055.1:0-7859 GCA_041917855.1 Patescibacteria group bacterium
CACCCGCGAAAAACCGGCGCATCTTGCCCGCACAGTGGGAGTAGCGCATAGGTGTGGTGGTTAGTGGGTTTTAGCTAAGTGTATGTCTTTTAGCATCGGTTGCATAGACTGGTACTGCAGCCTACACCTGCTACCATACTGGTATGCGTATTACCTCAGATGACCCCTTTCAGCCGGGGTACACATACGAGCTGAGTGCGGCTACTGGCAAAGATTTTGATTTAGAATTTACACCTGAGCTTACCCCGCAAGAAATGCTGGAGCTAGGTGTATTTAATGGTCAGTACTTTGCAGGTGTGCCGTCTGAATTCCCTGCCACTTGGTTTGCGCAGGCAAAACTGGCTGACCCCCCTGATGAAAACTGCAATTTTTATAGTATTTCTGCCTCACAACCACTCCAGGTCTGGCAGGAAAAGGGGTGGATTCACCCCGAGGATCCACGCGGCTGGTTTCAGTGGTACTGTCGTTACTACCTAGGCAGAAGACTCCCCCTAGAGGACACTCGACAGATTAAGCGCTGGAAAGCAATTCGCCGCCATATTGGGCAAATTAAGCTGGCATGTAAACCTGGTGACCTCCACTGCAGACCTCGGCAGCGCCAGGCTCTGCTGCACTGGGCCTACGACAGCCGCAAGCTATGAACCACAAGAGATACTCTACGCGCAGAAGGGTTATAGCTACGCGATTGATTACAGTTGTTAGCTGTGCAGCGCTGCTTTTGCTGTTAGTGGTGCTGTACTGGCGTACAAAACAAGAGAACTTGGCGGTTGCCACTACTGGCGCCCCCTACAGCTCTAGTTCAAGCCAGAGCCCGAGCAACACGCCGAGTAGTTCAACGTCACCTAGCGCTACGCCAACAGCTACACCAAAAGTTTCGCCAACCCTTTCTGCTGCGCCAATTTTCTCAGCAAGCGCATCCCCCTTGCCCACAAGCGCCAAGCTAGTAGTGCCGTTCTTGGTGCAAGCTCCCTTTGCTAAATGGGATCCCTTACATGAAGACGCCTGTGAAGAAACCTCGCTGATAATGGTTCATCACTTTCAGAACAAAACAATGTTCACTAAGGCAGAGGGAGATGCAGAAATTACCAACTTCGTGCAGTACCAGCAAGAGCGTGGCTATGGGCCTAGCATTACCTTGCGTGAGCTTAATACTCTGGCACAGACCTACTACAGAATGCAATCAGGTAGGGTTGGAGTTGTTACCACCGCCACAGATATTACGCGTGAGCTTGCCGCTGGTCGGCCGGTAATCGTGGGGGCAGCAGGTAAACTATTAAAAAATCCCTACTTTAGTAACGGTGGACCAACCTACCATATGCTGGTGATTACCGGTTACGACGAGCAGGGTTTTATTACCAACGACCCAGGTGTGTCACAAGGTAAAGATTTTCGCTACAGCAGAGGCAACTTACTAGAGTCAATCCATGATTGGGATGCAGCAAATATCCTGAATGGCCCCAAGCATATGCTGGTATTTGATTAAAGCTATGGGAACACTTAGTGGCAGTAAATTTAGCAACGCACATAGCACGGCAATCGATGCCGCTATTGTGGTTGTACGCGCCGTTGAACAACTAGACTGTGTAAGCAAAATTAGCCTTGGCTACATACAACCAATCCGAGGAGGAGGACCTGGCAAGCGCCGGCTAAAAATTGATGCTGAATCTGAGCTTGCCTGTGTAAAGGTAATGGCGCGTGGTGGCACGTCTATTCAAGAGCTGCGCATTTACACCAGTAATAAGGCTGAGGTAATTGCAGTGCTGGAGAATTTGAATGCTTGAGTCCAGGTTGAGCTAGCGGCGAGCACGACTACGCTGCTGCATACGGCTGCGCTGACCGCTAGGACGACTCATAAAGTACCCACCCTCGGCAGGAACTGCTGGACCCTGTACGGATTGACTGCGCTGCTGTGTAGGGCGCTGAGGGCGAGCATTGCGATCGAATCTGCGGTTTGTTTGGTTTTGACCTTCACGTGAGTCGCGGTTGTCACGGCGAGCAAATGGGTTTGGCTCACCAATCACGGGACGATTATCGTAGCTCGGGCGCTGTGGACGCTCTTGGCGCTGACCATACTCAGGTCGATCAGAACGTTGACCACCCTGTAGGCGACCAGCAAAATTCTGACGACGTGGCTGATTGCCAAATGAACGACCAGGGCGTTGACCTTGGAACCGCTGGTGCTGTGGACGTTCTGCAATCTCAACCTGACTATAGGCAGAGATTGGCAGACCGGAACCGAGTACGCGCTCAATAGTGCGAATATCGCGAACCTGATCAGGAGTAGCAAAAGCAATTGCCTTACCAGTGCGGTCAGCTCGGCCTGTACGACCGATGCGGTGTACGTAGTCTTCGGCTACATCTGGAAGATCGAAGTTTACTACAAGAGCAATATCGTGCACATCAATGCCACGTGCGGCTACATCGGTAGCAACGAGAACGCGATGCTTGCCGGCTTTAAAGCCATCGAGCGCCTGACGACGCTGGCCAAGTGAGCGGTTTGAGTGAATTTCGGCAGAGGAGTGCCCGAGTGTACGTAGCTTTTCAGCCAAGCGCTTGGCACCAAACTTGGTGCGAGTGAATACGAGCACCTTACCCTCGTGATCACTAAGAACCTGATGTAGAACATCGTTCTTGCTATCTGATTGCAGGTAGGCAAGCTCTTGCTCGATCTTCTTTTTGGCAGCGTGGGTGCGCTCAACTTCAACAGTTGCAAAGTCGTGCATGTAGGCTGCAGCTAGAGCGGCAATTTCTGGAGCCATTGTGGCAGAGAAACACATGGTCTGACGGCTAGCTGGTGTTTCTTCAAGAATGCGCTTGATCTGAGGAGAAAAGCCCATGTCGAGCATACGATCAGCTTCATCTAAAACCACTACCGAGACATCGCTCAGGTTAAGGTTCTTTTGCTGCATATGGTCCCACATGCGACCAGGAGTGGCAATGATGATACGTGGGTGAGCACGCAAATCCTGAACCTGGCGGTACATGGGCGCACCTCCGATTAAGCATGCTGTGCGCAATGTTGACTGCAATACACGCGTTAGCTTGCGAATATTCTCTTCAACCTGAAGTGCCAGCTCGCGGGTAGGCACCACAATAATAGCCTTGCCGGCCTTTTGATTAGCCAGTAAGCGCTCGATAATAGGCAGGGAAAAGGCAAAGGTTTTACCGGTGCCGGTTTCGGCAATACCCATTACATCTTGCCCAGTACGGGCAATTGGAATGGCTCGCGCCTGAATTGGTGATGGCACGCTGATCTGAATACGATCAAGGGCGTGTAAAATTGGCTGGCTAAGACCCAGCGCAGCAAAGTCCTGTGCGGACGAAGCAGAAGGTTCCATACGTACGAATTAGATGATCCAGTCCCAAGGAATCATCACGTAGGTATGAGTCTAGAGAGCAGAACATTGGCCACTAACGGCCGAAATAAGGATTTAACTATAGCCTAAACTGGTAAAACTAGCAATACTCTATGTACATCCTTTTTCTATGACGCCACTACCTAAACTCTCAGACCCAGCCCTACGAGCACTTGCTTCTATTAATGTATACAGTTTAGAAGACCTAACCCGTTTTACAAAAGCAGAACTCGCAGCGCTCCATGGATTTGGCCCAGCTTCCTTTAAGGTGTTAGAACCACTCCTTAAGAAGCACAAGCTTGAGTTAAAACACACTACTCAGTAGCGGGTAGTCTTTCATGGGGCCGCTATGCTGTAGGCCCGGCCTAGTACGTACTGAATATGCGTATTAACAACTCCCTGAAAAAATAGCCAGCAAAAACTATGGGAGCTGAAATTGGCGAGCAACCTGTGATATTTCCTCTACCGACGTCTGTAGCTGCGCAAGCGACTCCTTACTCTTCTGGAGTGCGCTGGCCGTGCTTACCACAACGCTTCGGTTTTCGGTGGCTACACTTCCTACGGTATCTAACTGAGCTTGCAACGTTGTAACCGCCACCAGCAATCCTTCTTTCGTCTCATCTCCCTGCGGTGTTTTAGATTCGGAGGCAATGGTTCCGCTCACAGCCTGAATTTCTTCCTGCATCTTTCGAATAATGTCGGTAATGGTATCAGTAGATTTGCGTGAGTTTTCTGCCAACCGACGTACTTCGTCTGCCACCACCGCAAAACTGCGACCAGCTTCTCCAGCCTGTGCTGCTTCGATCGCCGCGTTTAGAGCTAGGAGGTTGGTTTGAGAAGCAATGCTGGTAATAGTTTCGGTAATTACACCTACGTCCTTACTCTGGGCTCCAAGCGCATCTACGTGGCTTGCAGTTTGGTGTACCTGCTCAAGAATGTCGCGCATGGCGATAACGGCATTCGTTGCAACTTCTTGCTGGTTGTTACTCCCCGTTTCCACCTTAGCCATGCCTTCTCCTACTAGCGCACTCATTTGCTGCGTAACTTCCGAGGCCTGGTTAATACCACTAATCGCCCGCTGGAGTGCGCCCATTACAACACGCAGTTGCATAATATTTTCGTGCAAAGCTAGGCGGATCTTGTCTTGGTCAGAAACTGGGTGCACTTCAATGGTAAGATCCCCTCGGCCAAGCGACTCTGCAATCTGCGAGATTTCTTCGGTAAACGAATTGCGAATGACACCAACATGGTCAGTGTAATCCTGCTGCTGGGTTGGACTTGCTGCATCGAGGCGTAAACCGACGGTTTCCATAAGATCCATGGTAAACCCATCCATGATGGCCTGAATATCTAGATTGAACACGGTGTAGAGCGCACGCTCAGCCCTCCGCAGCCGTAAGGCCTGTCCAACCAGAGCGCGACGTAAGTGTTTGTTGGCCAAATCCTGGTAGAGCACGTATGACCCAAGGTACCACTTTGGCGGTAGGTTAATAATATTATGCACGCGACCTACCTTTAGGCGCTTGTGAAAATAATCAGAAGAAAAATTGCCACCATTCGCTGCCTCTTCAAAGATTTGTACAAAATAACCTGCCTGTGTTCCCTCAAGCTTTTCGCGCACCACGCTCAGATCTACGTTGTGCGATGCAGCGTAGCCATCAAATATGGCACGGGTGGGACCAAAGGCAAACTGGTGATCGTAGAACTCTCGTGCTATCTTTGGTGCAGCGCGCTTTGCCCAGCCATACAGTCCGGCGAGCACCTTGCGGTCAGCGGCAGTTAATTGAATAAATGTATGTCGATCAGCGAGCGATTGCTCGGTAATCCGATAGCGCTGTAGCAAATCCTCCGTACCTGGCATAGAAAGTAGTTAGCAAGTGTATATATCTAGTTAACAGCCTGATCTACCCTCTAGACTGTGATTAGCATCACATTTATATGCCATCACCCACTCAAAGCACTGCCACCGCACTCGTAGCACAGTTTTTTGCTAATTTCCCAGAGTACAATGTAGACAAGGGTCACGTGCTCTACCGGCCGGGTGATGCAATATCGAATATTCTCTACATTAACCAAGGCGGGATCGATCAGTACTACATTACAAGCGAGGGCGACACAATTACGGTAAATCGTTTTGCACCCAAGGCCTTTGTGCCGATTACAGCGGTGTTAAGCTCAGTAAAAAATAGTTACTTTTACGCCACAAACCAGGCCACTACCTACCGTAGCGCTCCAAGTGAAGATGTGTATCAATTTTTGCTCCGTGAACCAGGAATTGTGCTCGATCTTCTCACCCGTCTTGCGCGAGGCAGCGATGGCATACTCCGCAAGCTCGCACTTGCCCTCCATGGCAAAGTACAACCCCTCTTACTAGAAGTGTTGGTTGTGCAGTTTAAGCGTTTTGGTACACAGGAAAACGGCCACCTACGCATCAGCACCACGCACCAAGAGCTAGCGAATATATCTGGCTTAAGCCGTGAAACGGTATCACGAGAGCTACGCAAACTAGAAGAGAAACACTTGCTCAAGCTAGAGTACGGCACAGTTTGTACAAAATCGCTAGAGAATTTACAGGCCTACCTAGAACGTCAGCTTCATTAATTATGAATGATATAAGGTCAAGCCTGCGCCATGCCAGTGCTGTACATTGTAAAAATGCTTACTAGGACATAGCAACACCGCCAGTACAGCTCTCTTGGCGGTGTTAAAAGTCCGAGCTCTCGGCCGGAGCAACCGTGACCTGCATGTGTCATAGGCAACGGCTTATTAAATTGTATCCTGCACATCGCGAGTCCCACGGTTGAACCGACAAACAAATCCAGTACACTAGTAGTAAATTAGTAATCTTATACCATGCAGCTCCCTGTACCAAAAAGTCGCTCCATTTTTACCGCTGCGGTGGCGGTTGTTGCGGTAGTCTTTGTATTGAGCAGTATTCGCATTGTAGACGCAGGAGAACAGGCGGTTGTGGTCCGACTCGGTGTGGCACAACCAGAGACACTGGCCCCAGGGCTGCATTTCGTGATTCCGATACTTGATCGTGTGTATACGTTTAGTACCCGTACGCGCAAACTAGAGGCTACAGCCGATGCTGCCAGCCGTGACCTACAGCAGGTACGCACCACCATCGCACTTAACTTCCAGCTCGATCCAAAAAGTATCAACAAACTCTACCAAGAGATTGGTATTGAGTGGCAAGCGCGCATTGTAGATCCTGCTATTCAAGAAAGTGTGAAGAGTGCAACTAGCAACTTTTCCGCAGAAGAGCTGATTACCAAGCGTTCTGAGCTTAAAGATAGCGTGACCAAGTTGCTAGCCGAGCGCTTAAAGGACAAGTACATAATGGTAGATCAGATTTCGATTACCGATTTTCGTTTTAGCAATGAGTTCGACAAGGCTATCGAGGCAAAACAGGTTGCCGAGCAAAACGCCCTAAAAGCTAAGCAGGACCTTGAACGTATTAAGATTGAAGGTGAGCAGCGCATTACACAGGCTCGTGCCGAAGCCGAAGCCTTGCGTCTGCAGCGTGAGAATCTGACAGCTGACCTGCTGCAACTGCGCGCCATTGAAAAGTGGGACGGTAAACTGCCACAAGCAACTGGTGGCGCAACTCCATTCATCAACTTGAATAAGTAGGAGTAACGGCTAAGAAAAAGCACCCCACTGGGTGCTTTTTCTTTTGGCTGGCGCGCACTATACTCACCCGGACTCAATCAGAGGGCGAAAACAATGACTGGTAGGCTACTTTGCGCGAATACGATTGTTCTTAGGTTCATGGGTGATCTCGACCAGCCCCATAGCCTCAAGCAACGGTGGGACGTAGACGCCAAATCGACCACGAAGACCCTTCTTTAGCCCGTACCAACCACCAACAGGATTCGATTCTGACCTGCCCCATGCTTCGAAGGTGCCTTCCTTGACCTCCTTCTGCTCGTCAGCACCTCCTAGATCCATCCAATCTCCATGCGCTTTGAGCATCGTTACGGAATCCTCGACGCACCGAGCATCGTAGATCAACGTTGTCGAACCGACAACACAAAAAATAACCTCTTGCCCATCCTTCTGGTCGAAGTACATCTGGTACTCTGCAGTACCAGGCGGGGTCTTAAGTTGGTAAGGATTTTCTTTGCCGTGCTTGTTCATTGCTCGATAGTATACTTGGTTCAACACAGCGTCAAGTAATGAGAAGTAGTATGAAAGGACGTAGTAAATTAACAGCTAGATGAGGGATGATTATAAAAGCCTGCCTCCGGCAGCCGGCAAGCTTGCACATGGTACACAGCATTGCTCCCAGCAATGCTGTGCCCTCCCAGGTTCTCATCCCACTATGCTCGGCAGACCATATAAAAAGAGACCCTAGGGTCTCTTTTTATATGACTGGGGATGAGGGATGGTTCCGCTCACTCCGTTCGCTGCACGGCTTTCAGGTCGGAACCGCCTTCGTCCCTCAGGCTTTCTACGCCTGAAGCGCCAGCGAACCCTGGGTTTCGAATCCCTGCGTGA
>JAYRWT010000056.1:0-7785 GCA_041917855.1 Patescibacteria group bacterium
CGCTGGCTTACCAAAACCGAAGAGACCCTTACCCTGCTTAGCCTGACCTCCAAGCTCACCAACCACCTTAGCCTTGGCAGCATCTGAAAGGGCTGGGAGTGGAGTTGGCTCATCCTCCTCCTCTTCTTCGTCAGGATTCTTGCGCGGATGCAGGAATGGTAAGATTGCTCGATCAAAGATAAGCATGAGTGAAATGAGCATGAAGAAGGTAAGGAAAATACGGGCAATGATGCTTCCTAGTGCGCTGTTTAGTCCACTGAACACAAAGTTACCAAGCCAACCACCACCCTCGCCCCGCATTGCTGCCGCAATAAGTTCCCCCGTTTCAAAGCTATGCATAAAACCTGCAAGCGTTGCCACAAAGAGCAGGGTCCCCATAAAGGTGACGAAGCGGATTTCAATTTTTGCTGGAAACAATCGGCGTAGCGCCCACCAAACTAAATAGGCGGCAAGGAGTGGCGTTGCGCCGCCAATACAGCTGCGGAAGAATTTATACAGCACATTGCCCCAGCTACCCGCTTGGTCGAAAACTGACAGAAATACAAAAAGAAAAAGCAGAACAGTCAGCAGAATGCGTATCTGGTGGCCAATGCGACTATCTCGCCGCCTGCCGCTCGATTTGACGCTTCCAGATGAAGACTTTTTTCGTTTCTTAGCCATATGGATAATGATACCATAACCTGCTAGAGTAGCCACACCTAATACACACTATGGCAAGTCTATCACTCGGCATTGTTGGTCTACCAAACGTGGGCAAATCCACGTTATTTAATGCATTGGTCAAGAACGGGCAGGCCGCTGCTAGTAACTACCCTTTCTGCACTATCGACCCGAATGTTGGGCTAGTAGAGGTACCCGATCCTCGCCTAGTCGCTTTATCATCGCTGGTGAAACCAGAGCAAACTATTCCCGCAGTCGTTGAGTTCTACGATATTGCCGGCATCATTAAGGGCGCCTCACAGGGAGAAGGCCTCGGCAATAAGTTCCTTTCTCACATTCGGGAAACAGCAGCCATTGTGCTGGTGGCACGGTTTTTTGATCACCCTGACATCATTCACGTTAACGGAGAGGTTAACCCTAAGCACGACCTAGAAACAGTACTGCTAGAGTTAATACTGGCAGACCTTGAAACTGTCGCTAAAGCAATTGAGCGGTACAGGCGAGCAGCACGTGGTAATGCAGATGGCCAAGCTATGCTTGACTACGCAGAGTCAATTGAGCAGGCGCTTACGCAGCAAAAGCCAGCGAGCAGCATTGCTGTAACTAATCCTCACGCAGCAAAAGCCCTGCAAGAAATGCAGCTACTCACCGCAAAGCCCATGCTCGTGGTAGCGAATGTAAGTGAAGATATGCTTGGCGTGACTGGTGAGGAATTGTTTAAAAAGTATGAACTTGAGAGCTTGATCCCAACTGCAGACTGGGTGCTACCGGTATGCGCCAAACTTGAGGCAGAACTTATCTCCCTACCAGAAGAGGAGCAGCTCGACTTTCTACTGAGCTACGGACTAAAGGAATCTGGTCTTACGCGCCTAGTACAGCGCGCCTATCACCTACTCGGCCTGGCGACATTTTTTACAGCAGGCCCAAAGGAGGTACGCGCCTGGACAATGCGTCAAAACTCTACAGCCCCCCAAGCGGCAGGTGTAATCCACACCGATTTTGAAAAGGGCTTTATTCGAGCCGAGATTATTGCCTACAAAGACTATGTGGCTACTGGCAGCGAGCTCGCAGCAAAAGAGGCAGGCAAGCTGCGCTCAGAAGGCAAGGAGTACCAAATGCGCGACGGCGATGTGGTCCACTTTAGATTTAACGTGTAGATATTTTGTCTTTGACTAGGCGCCTAGTCAGGCGCTACTACATACCAAAAAGCCCCCATGGAGATCTGGGGCTTTTTGTGTGGGAGGGATTAAAACAAGCTGTGCTTAGGCAAGAACGCTGGTCTGAAGAACACCGATGAGTACTGACAGTACAAGTACTGCACTCATAGCTACTGCTTCAAAAGCAGTGATGTTCTCATAGTCTACATGCTTGCTCGAAATGAGCATGTGTGACTTGTGCAACGGGTGCACTTGAGTCTCAGTGGACTCGGTTGTAGTGGAAACAGCATTTTTCATATGTGTTTTCCTTTCTATCCGGAATTTATTTTTTTATTAATTTTTGTTTTCCGAATTGACTCTAGTATACGCAAAACCGGCCCATCTGTCAAGGATATAGAGGCCGGTTTACAGGTTTATATTGCTCCAGAAGCCGATTTTTTTGCTTAGGCGACTAGGCAGATTTTCACTAGAATTCTAGGAACTTTGCAATGGAACTACCTGCGTTACGCAGTACTGAAGAGCGAGCATTCACAATAACTGCTGCAGCAAGAATACTAGCGGAGAGTAGCAGAATCATGAGAATGCGCCGAATATCTGAGCGGATTTGGCTGTAGTCTGCAAAGCCATCTTTAACCGTAACCCGTGGCGCCACAGCTTGCTCTGCTAAGCGCTCGCCGAGAGTAGAAGAGGTTGCAGGCGATTGTGACTTACTCTGCTGTGGGATGACACGACGCTGGTGTTTTTGACGACTTTTTTTGCCCATGGGTAGTGTAGTTATATCTGTATACTCACTTAATCAACTCTTGTTATATTGCGCAAGTTTCGCTAGAGTAGAGCGGTATCTGCGGGTATAGTACATTGGTAGTACGCCACCTTGCCATGGTGGAGAGACGGGTTCGATTCCCGTTACCCGCTCCAAATAAAGCGTGGACGGCACACGTTCTGTCAGAACAATTAAGTACTGCGGCGTGGTAGCCAAGAGGTAAGGCAGGGGTCTGCAAAACCCTTATGCGCGGGTTCGATTCCCGCCCACGCCTCCAAGATAATTCTGTAACTCTCGATCATGCTGCCGCTCCAAATTGTCACGATTATTATTGCGGTTTTCCTTGCTATTTCCATTTTGCTCCAGCAGCGTGGTAGTGGCCTTGGTGACGCGTTTGGCGGAGATTCTTCAGTGTTTACAAGCCGTCGTGGGGCAGAGCGAGTGCTTTACTATCTGACTATTGTTTTCGGTGTCAGCTTTGTAGTCCTAGCACTACTACAGCTGATTCTGGCAAAAGCATAGCACGAGCCGGGATGGCGGAATTGGTAGACGCACTGCCTTCAGGTGGCAGCGCAGGCAACTGTGTGGAGGTTCGAGTCCTCTTCCCGGCACCAAAATCAGAGCAAACCACTTGGCTTTCTTGAGAAAAATCTGTAGAGTACGCTGAGTCGGCTCTGCCGAAGTAGCTCAGTGGTAGAGCAGGCGCCTGAAGAGCGCCGTGTCGTCAGTTCGATTCTGACCTTCGGCACCATAAAAATCTGACCGAACAGTGGCACTAGAGCAGGCGGGCTCTGTTTTGCTTAGCAAAACACGAACCCTCATTCGCTCACATGGGAAAGCAAGCATTTCCATGTTCGCTCATTTCGGGCTCTTAGCTCAGTTGGTAGAGCGCTTCGTTTACACCGAAGATGTCAGAGGTTCGAGTCCTCTAGGGCCCACCAAAAAGACATCCATTCCCCCGACACTATCGAGTACGAATGGATGTTTTTATTTAGTTGCGCTGATGGCAGGAATGAGTGACTCTGTAAGCCACTTTTGCAATGAAGCAGGCACTGTACAGGTGCTGTCTACACCACACGCAACACTTTCTCCTTCGGTATCAGCAGCTACATAGGTAATCTGCAAGACTGTTTCGTCTGAAGTCATCAAGTTTGCAACTAGTAGCGGAAGCACCATGCTATCCTGCTGGGTCTGCGTAAAGTAGTAGACACCACGCAGCGTACTCGTAGAGTTTTCAATGTAGGTTGGCGCGCTTGTTTTTGCCAAGCTAACGTATGGCGGCAAGAATACTGCAGTTGGTTCGGCAACTTTCTTTTGTACGTAATCTAGTTTGAGTGCAGCCACAGATGCATCCAGCTTTTCCGTGCGCCGTTCACGCTGCTCAAATGTTGCTAACTTGCTTATGCGCATAGTCGGCCCACCGGCGAAAATGAGTTCAGTGTGGTTGAAGACTTCTGGAGCATCGCCAAGCTTGTAATTGACTACTCGAGTAGTCGGACTACCCCACGTAGTCGCATACGCAGGAGTAAGCGTATAGCCATCGACGCTCACGTTCTGCCAGGTTAGTAGCGAAGGAGATGGACTTGGACTGCTAGTCGCTGATGCTGAAGCCTGCGTAGACGGCTGGGCAGAAATAGTTGGTGAGGGGCTTGGGGTAACGCTACCGTCTGTCTTTTTGGCCGGAGTCCAAAAAGTAAACAGGTTGATCATAAAGAAAAAGATGACGACAAGCAGAGCGCCGAGCGAGCGTTCATCTGGCCACTGAGCTTTGCTTGTGCCACGCATGAATTTAGTATACACGCCACTAGGCGCAGTGGTAGAATGATGCCATGCGCAAACGGGGCTTCACGTTGATTGAACTTCTGGTGGTCATTACGATCATCACCTTACTTGTGGTTATCGCAAGCACCTCCTACCTTACCGCACAGCGCAACGCACGGGACAATGCGCGCAAAACTAACCTAAACGCTCTTGCAACAGGCTTAGAGCAGTATAAATTAGTAACCAGTCAGTACCCAGGTATTAGTAATCCAAATACTATCGCCGCCAAGGTTGGTGTTGTAGACGGGAAAAACTTTTGCATTGCAAATGAAACCTACTACTACAGCCCTAAGGGTAAGTGCGGCACCGCATCTGCTTCAGGTGGCAGTAATCAAATAACTGAAGGCACAACAGTTGAAGCAGAAAAAAAACACCGCCCCAGCCAGTACGCACCGGAGCCAAACTGGATTCCAGGTATGGGTAAGTACATGAACCCAGCGGTAATTGAGCGCCGTTACAACGGTGTCAGCGGAGAGAACGACTCAGCGTCCTTTAACGCAGCAGACGGCAAACCCTACTTTGAGGGTGTCACTCCCACAAACAACAACCGTACGTACTCCTTCCGCCGTACAGATACCGGTTATTACCTGAATGTAACCCTGGAAAACCTCGATGCGTTTCCAAACCACATCTACACGCTCAGTAAGTAAATCGCCAGGTTTCACGCTGATTGAGCTGATTGTCGTACTCGCGATTCTAATGCTTCTAATCTCAGCAGCACTGATTGGAATCCGTAACGGCCAGATTGCCAGTCGAGATAGCCAGCGCACCGCAAATGTCCTGTCTGTTAGCAGGGCAATTGATCAATACAGCGCAGCTAATCGTGGAGCACTGTTTACTGCTGGCGCCAATGATTGCCTTAAGACTGTGGTGGGTAATAATCTCGATAAGTACTTCCCCAATAACCAGTTACCAGCAGATGTACTCCCCATGCCAGATGGTGGTGAAAGTTGCATCCGCTACAGTCAAAACACTCCAAGCGACAAGGGCTCAACCTTGTCTGACTTACTAAAAACTACCTATACCCTTGAGTTCTGGCTTGAGCGTCCGATCTCTGAAGAGGCAGGATTATACGTAACGGACAGCGCGGGTGTAGAACTAGGACCGGTAAAAAAGGTTCCCAAATCTAGTACTCTGCCACGCTATTACTACCCTGGGCCATACTGCGGCGATACTTGCCCGTAGGTAAGTAATTATAAGACGGCTCACAGAGCCGTTTTTTGTATTGCTGGTCAATTTTTTTTGGGCTATAGTGACGGCAATGCCTCCACTAGAACTCACCCCCAAACAGCAGCTAACAGAGCTCGTTAAAAAGAGTCAGTCTATTCTTCTCCTTACTCACAACCACCCCGATGGTGACGCGGTTGGGAGCGTGCTTGGCATGGCCCTGGGGCTGCGTAAAATGGGCAAGGAGGTACGTGTAGTAGCCCCTGGCAAGCCTACTGGCCCGTTTGGCTTTTTGCCTTCATTTGAGGCTCTCTCGCAAGAACTAACCATTCAGAAAGATTTACTGGTTGTGCTCGATGAAAGTCAGGCACGTATTGGCAACATCTCACTCAAACGCGTAGCAGAAAACAAGCTCGTAGTTGTCATCACACCAAAGGGCGGTACTCTAACCGCTAGTAATGTCAGAATTGAAGACGGCTCATACAACGTAGATTTAATCATTTGTTTAGATTGCTCAAACCTAGAGCGCCTTGATCATATTTACGAAGATAACAGCAGCCTTTTCTACGAGGTACCGGTGGTCAATATTGATCACCACGCCGATAACACCAACTTCGGCAAAGTAAACATCGTTGACATCACTGCTTCCTCTACTGCCGAAATATTGGTCTCTGTACTAGAAACCATTGGTAAAGACATTCAAGGTATGATTGATGCCGACATTGCAACCTGTTTGCTCACCGGAATTACCACCGACACAGGCAGCTTCCAAAACCAGAACACCACACCAAAATCACTCACTATTGCTGCGCAAATGGTTGCTGCCGGAGCTAATCAACAGGAGATTGTGCAGCGCATTTTCCGCACCCGCGAGCTCTCTACTCTGCGCCTATGGGGCCGCGCTCTTTCTTACATTAAAGAGGATGCCGAACGAAACTTTGCCTGGTCTATACTGAGCAAGTCAGATTTTGTAGCGGCTCAAGCCCAGCCTGAAGAAGCGAGCGGGGTCATTGATGAGCTACTTAAGACAGCTTCGAATATGGACTTTGTCATCCTTATGTCTGAGCGCGAAGGTAGCCTGCGCGCCTCACTGCGAGCCATCAACCCAAGTCGCGATGTGTCACGTATTGCCAACCTGTTCAATGGGGGCGGACACCCAATGGCCGCAGCCTTTAGCCTCCCCGATAAAACTATTAAGGATAGCGAGCATGAGGTGATTAGCAAAATCCGTGCATTTCTTGACCAAGAGCGGGGTATTGCACACACACCCACAGAGCATGCACAAGCCACTGAGGTAGTCCTAGAGACAATCTCAAACGTAGAACCTGAAACCTTGTCCGAACCGACCCCCACAAACCCTACTACACCACCAGCACGTAAGCCTCTCTTTCCGCCAAAGAGCCAGCCAGAGCGACGTTCAGAGCAAGATCGTAAGCGTCCATTTGTAGCACAGCCACCACGACCTCGACCAACTCCACGCCCTGTAGAGGTACGTGAACATGCTTCGCTACGAGAAGAAGATTTATCACAGCTCCTGGTAACCGACCGTGAGGGCAGTGAAGAGGCTTGATTCTGCAGATATCTTCAGGTATATTCAACAACGAAACTTAGTTAGTTACCCACTCGTATGACGAAGGCAAAGAAGGATTTGGTTAAAAAGTATCAGACCCACGAGGGAGACACCGGCTCCACTCAGGTTCAGGCTGCACTCCTTACCGACCGCATCACTGAACTGACCGACCACCTAAAGCAGCACAAGAAGGATTTCGATTCTCGCTCTGGCCTGCTCAAGTTGGTAGGACGCCGTCGTCGCCTGCTCAACTACCTGGCTTCCACCCAGCCTGAGGTATACGAGACACTGATTAAAGATCTGGGCCTGCGCAAATAAAACCAACCCCAGGGATTTTCCCTGGGGTATTACATTTATATTTTATTCATTCTTCGCTCCCACCATGGTTGGGGGTTGTTAACCAGAGAATATGTCCATAGAGAAATACACGTCGGAGCTTGGTAGCACAGAGCTCCATTTTGAGTTTGGTCGTTTTGCAGAGCAAGCTGGTGCCGCCGTCACCCTTCAGGCGGGTGAAACCATGCTGATGGCTACCTGCACCGTAGCGAAACAGGAGCGCGAAGGCATCGACTTCTTCCCCCTGCTGATCGACTTTGAGGAGAAGATGTACGCGGCAGGTAAGATTTCTGGTTCACGCTTTATCAAGC
>JAYRWT010000057.1:0-20950 GCA_041917855.1 Patescibacteria group bacterium
AAGCCACTCCGCAAAAGTGGTCGTATTCCCTAGCCTCTCTAATTTCTTAGCATTGCTAGGGAATTGTAGTGATTGTACCGCCACTCGCAGGGGAGCGAGTGGCGGGTTCAGGTTTTTAGCGTCCATAATTTTTTCCCTCCCGCCACAGGCGCGTCCACATGGGCGTGTACGTTTTGGCGTTGCAGAAATTTAACCAGAAAATACAATTTTTTTCAAGTATTACCAGGTTCACGTAGCAGGAAGCTTCTGCTACTATTTGTGTAACGTATATCTCATCTAAAGAAGTATGTCTGCTCCGTTGCCACGTACCCTTATTTCCGACCTATCAAAGCAAGTTGGAGAAATCGTTGTACTAGAAGGTTTTGTACAGGCGCTCCGCCACCAGGGAGGGCTAAAATTTTTGGTTCTACGTGACCTAAGTGGTACAGCTCAAGTAGTTATTTTTAAGGGTCAGGCAGATGCCTTTGCGGTAGCGACTAATCTCTCAATCGAATCTGTAGTCAGAATCACAGGCTTAGTTAAAGAGGAAAAGCAGGCACCGGGAGGTGTAGAGGTTGCAGCTGAATTGCTCGAAGTACTCTCGATGGCCGAACCAGAATTGCCCATTCCAGTAGTGGCTGAAAAGGGGGGAGACGAAGTTAGTTTACCGGCGCGTCTGGACTGGCGTTGGCTAGATTTGCGTCGAAAGGAGAACCTCCAGATTTTTCAGGTCTGGACAGAGCTTGAGCGCGGCTTTAGAGATGCCTGGGAGGACATGGGGTATATTCAAGTGTATGCTCCTTCCTTCATGAATACTTCTAGTGAGACAGGTGCTGAAGTATTTGAGGTTTCCTACTTCGAGAAAAAGGCCTACCTGGCCCAGTCACCACAATTCTATAAGCAGATGGCCATGGCTGCCGGTTTTGAGAAGGTCTTTATGGTTGGGCCAGTATTTCGTGCTGAGCCTTCATTTACTACTCGTCACATGACAGAGTTCACCGGCTGGGATTTTGAAGTATCATATATTACTGATCACGCAGATGTTATGGACGCCGAAGAAGCCTGTATTGTACGGGGCTTTGAGTACATCAAAAAAAATCTTGGTCTAGATATTGAAATACCAACGCGGCCGTTCCCCAGGATGACATTAGCTGAGGTGAAACAGAGACTAGAGGCACAGGGGATAACGGGAGATAAGGCAGATGACCTGTCACCAGAAGAAGAGCGTGGTATTTTTGCTCTAGTGCGGGAGGAAATGAAGCATGACTTTATCTTTGTTACTGACTACCCAGCTTCAGCTCGTGCTTTTTACCACATGCGCTATGACGATCAACCAACGATCACGAAGAGCTTTGATTTAATTTACCGCGGATTAGAGATTACAACTGGTGCGCAGCGCGAACACCGTCCTGAGATACTCAAGAAACAAGCTCTCGAAAAGGGGATGAGTCTAGAGTCACTCGAGCAGTACTTTTCTTTCTTTACGTATGGTTGTCCCCCACACGGTGGTGCAGGGATTGGTCCGGGTCGGATAATTATGATGCTACTTGGTCTTGATTCAGTTAAAGAAGCAACCTTCTTACCAAGGGATGTAAAGCGCCTAACTCCATAGGACGGGGTTGTGCTTGGTGTATTAACGTCAGAAATCCGATAAGGAGATCTCACGATTATGCACCAAGGGTGCAGGGTTTATACTGTAGCGATTAGTCGCAGTAGAACAAGCGCTATCGAGTAAAAGAGTATGCCAACAAGAATGCCCCGTATGCGTTCCTTAGCCTTCTTCTGGCCATCTCCGCTTGCCCCCATCATGTACTCAATTCCTGAAAAGATAATCATCACCACGGCGGCAAAATAAACGTACAGCCCGATGCCCTGGAGTCCAAGGAGCCTGTTAACATAATCCCAAAAGGTCCAGTTTGAGCAGTAGGTACTCACAAGTACCCCTTGTTTTACCGTACCATTTTCACAGACCAGATCTTCGGCCAGAGCAAGGGTTGGAGATAATAGGAAAAAAAGACCCGACAGTCTGACATAAGAAGCAAGGATACTAAACCTTTTCATAGGTACATTCTCTAACAGTTTTCGTGCTGTAGCAATTACGTGAGAATTTCTTTATAGATTTGGGCGTAATTTTTTGCGAGATTTTCTGGGCTGAACTCTTTTGCTCTATCCATCCCACGCTTGCCCAATCTACTCCTGAGCTCCGTATCTGCGCACAGCTTAGTAAGTGCTTGAGCAAGAGACTCAGTATCCTGCCGGAGTGTACACCAGGCAGTATCCTCGGGGAGTATCTCGGGTAGTGCACCTGCGTCACTTATGATAACGGGCAGCCCAAGTCGAGCAGCTTCAAGTGGGGCCATACCGAATGATTCACTTCGTGATGGCTGCACGTATAGACTTAGCCCCTGATAGAAAGCTGTACTATCTGTTATACCTCCCTCGAATATAACCCTGTCCGTTACATCAAGCTGACCAACGAGCCTACTGAGATTGGCCAGCTCTTTACCGCAACCGCCTATTCTCAATAAGCTTTCCTTTGGTAGATCAGCACGGGCAAAGGCACGAATGAGAATGTCTACGCCTTTTGTCCACTCTAGACTACCCAATGTACCTATAGTAAAAACCGTAGGGACGTGATGTGGGTGGTTCGTCTGTTCGATTGCTCCGTACACAACAGATATCTTTGCTGTAGGAACGGAGGTTTTTGTTAGCAAAAACTTTTTTACAGTCTCAGAAACAGCAACAACACGCTCGGATTTTTTTCCAATTAGCGAGAGTAGTTTGTACTGAGCATACTCACGTAGTTTATTGCTTAAACGATAGTCCAACGTCCAAAGGTGCTCTGTGTAGATAAAAGGAATAGAAAGTCTCTGTTGTAGACAACACCAGTAACCAGCCCTTACTCCATGTGCGTGGATAAGCTCAGGTTTAACATCCTCAATAATTTTGGCAAGTTTTTTTGCTCCTGCCTGCCTCTCGGATGGAAGCTGGTGCAGGGTGACTCCGCTGGCAAGTAATTCTTCAACCAGCCAGCCACTAGGGCATGCAAGGTGTACATCAAACGACCCAGCAACTAAGGGGGTGTACAGGCAGATTTGTCTAGGAGCACCTGTCTTAGTGCTGTCTGCCACTACGATGAGAATTCGTGGATATTTTTTCTGCTGCATGTATCCAGATTACATTTTTTCTCATTTCAATACAGCAAAGTCAGTAATAACTGATTAGATTGAGGGTCGATACATATTAGTTATTTCTTTAAAAAGCTGAGCATTTCGTTTTATCTGTTTTTGCTGTTTCTTAACCTGGCGGAATAAAGCTTGAAAGTAAGCACGCATAGCAACCATGTTTGGCGGAGTGTCGCTAATATTTTTTGATATAGTTCTAACCTGGGCTGAGAGTTTATGAAAACCAATGGTGCTACTAAGAGTTAAGTCACGATCGAGTAAATCATCACTTATCTGATGGTACGAATAAATACTATGTAGAGTATTTAGTACATGTACCCGATCTTCCTTACTGCACAGCGAAAGTGGAACTAAAGTTAGAATATTTGTTCTTAGTGCGCGTTTTGATTTAACGCTCAGCGACACCTCTGCGCCATAAAAGAGTTCTCGGGAAAGATTTCTTTCAATGTGTTGCGTAAGAGAAAAAGTATGTCGGTAGCTCCACAGTAGCTGACCAAGCTTAATAGTTTTTGCGCCGACAATGTCATTTGCTAAGTAGCTCGTGAACCAAATGAGCGCGTTGATTTCATTTAGTCTTGGGTCAGGGGTCAAAAGTGTAAAAGCGTCAAGGTGTGTCCTAACAAATGCGTTCTTTGCCACCATCTCCTCGAAAAGTTTTCTCGCAGGACGCACAAATGCAGGACAGTCAAATCTAAAGCCTGTCGTAGAATCTATCCCAGTATGAGATTGGGCAAGATGTAAAAGATACTCAAGTATCAGGAAGGTACTAGCATTGCTGAATACAACTTTTTTTCTTGCGCCTTCAGCTTCAATGATGAAAGGCGCCTCCACAATAAGCCTTTCAGGTCCTTCAAGTGCTCGCTTTACGTCGTCTAAGTCATTGTGGCTGTAAAAGTTAAGCAGGCAGTTAATGGTTGAGTCTGGTGGTAACTTTTTTACTGGAGGATAGCCAGCCCTGGTCATTAAAAAGTGTACTGCGAGTTCTGTATAGTAACGTGATTTTGCACGAGTACGGGATTGCTCTAGATATTTATCCAGAGGTCTGGGGATGGGGATATTGTTAGTTTTTAGTGCAAAAGCAATATTCGCGTTTACAATACAGTCGACATCATTCTTTTCTTCCTCAACATTCACCCAGGTAAGATATGGTCCACCGGGTGATAGCTCATGTCGCATCAGCAGTTTAAGGAAGGTGGCCAGATGATTGGCACTCACACGATCACCTAGTGCAATAATTGCGCACGCCGTATCGTCCATATCACAAATATTTGCCTTAAATGTATTCCCCAGGTAACCCCAGCCACTATCCGTAAAGCCTGCTTGTATTTTTTTGTCTAAACCAGAGAGTATTTTTCGGTTACACACTTCTAGTAGCCACTGATTAAGAAAAACAAAGTAGGGAGAATACTGATTTGTGGTGATATTCCCTTCAACATGGGTTTTACTAGATAAACTTTCGAGTGATACGTGAGCGTTAACTTCCTTTTTGATTTCAAGCAACGATTCACAAATTTTGGACTTTAGTGTTTGGTTTGCGTTTTCCATTTTTAGTGCCTAGTTTTGCTGGAGGAAAGTGGAGAGTAAATGTCGTTTCGCCGGGAATAAGACTGTTAAGCGCTATCTCTCCACCAGAAGCTTCCATAAATTCCTTGCAGATTGTTAGACCTATGCCGGTGCCTGAACCAACTGGTTTAGTGGTAAAGAAGGGTTCAAAAACTCTCCCGACGCGTTTTGGATCGATACCACCGCCGTTGTCATGTACTGATAGAGAAACGCCCCCTTCATTATTTCTAACTGCAGAAATCCGAATGAAGTTGTTGGCTGAGCTCACCGAAAAGGCGTCGGCAGCATTTGAGATGAGGTTTAGAATTGTGCGATAGAATCCAATGCGATCGGTGTGTAGTAGTGTGGAGTTTGCTATATCAATACTTACTGCTATGTTGCGATGTCTCTGCCTGTATTCGGTTGCTGCAACTGCCTCTTCAACCTCTTTACGTATATCGAAAGTCTCTAAATGTGAATCGGTTGATACCTGCTTTTTACCAGAATTTATACATTGCATCATCTTCTCTGCTGCGGAGACGGCCCGAGTAAGGTTCTTATGGGTATCATGAGCTGAAGGGTCCGTCAGATCCAAAAGTATTGTGTTGAGCGGACTTGATAAATCATGCAATATCCCAATACTGTGTCTCCCAATGTCAGCTAACTGATGAAGTTCAAGTACGCGTTCGTACTGTAGCCGGCGGATCTCTTCAGTTTTGATTTGAACCTGCAGGTCAAGATTATCCCGCTCTTCTTGTAGCAGACGGTTTGCGTTCAGCGCTTCATTCAATGCATACTCAGCTATCTCCATGAACTTTTTGATAATGAACGATAGAGTCATGAAGGAGGCAGAGAACATTATAACGTCAACGAATAGGTAATCCTGGTTGGTCCAGGTTTTTACAAGAGGAATGATCTGTAGCCGATGTGCAAGATATACCATGAGCACACCGAGAGATGCCACCATGCTTACCATGTAGAAGGTGTGTCGACTCGCAACTGCACCTGAAAGAGTTATGAGTATTACGATGCCCAACAATCCGCTCGGTGTGCCGATGCCGTAGTCGAGCTGGGTGTGCAGGCATAGTACAAGGTAGAGCACGATCAATATCTGGGCTGATTTTCTGTAATCACCTCTTCGATATGTGACTATCGCTAGTAGATTGCCACAGACGAATAAAATCGGAAGAAATGATTGCGCGAGGTGGTCAGTAATGTGATGTCCGCTAAAATGTACCTGTAACAGGTACATGAGCGCGTAAAGTATGCTCAGTGTAAAGCTTAAGAAAGTAACACGCCCAATAAACAGAGGCAGGCGCTGATTAGGTGGGAGATCTGAGCGTGCTTTCCACTTAGTCAAACCAAGGATAAAAGTCCTCATAAGCCGTGCAAGCTCGGAGGTGTTTAATTTGCTCATTGTTTCTTACTTCTGGGTTGATGAGTAGTTCCAAGATTAGAGTGCGCATGGTTTTAACTTACTTTTAATATGTAGCCAACTGCTGGGTTAGTAGCAATTACAACTCGCTTGCTTTTTCTGAGAGCCTTTCTTAGGCGACAAACATGTACTTCCAAGGCATTGGACAGAGTATCACTGTCATCTTCCCATAGGTTCTCCCAAAGTCGCTTTTTTGATACTGTTTCCCCAATATGTTGGCAGAGTAGCTCGAAAATTGAATACTCTTTTGGTCGGCTCACGAGGATTGCCGAATCAAGTAGTATCCTCCGATTATTCGCATCCAGAGTAAGGTCTCCAACTTTCCTACTCTGCATAAGTAGTGGCACAGAGCGTCTACGTAAAAGTGAGTCGATACGTGCAATAAGCTCTGTTGGTTGGAAGGGTTTTGTCAGGTAGTCGTCTGCGCCAGAATACAGTGAATCAACTAGTGTGGGGACTTCTGTGTAGCCCGTCAACATTAAAATAGGCAAGTCCTTACCCTGCGCGCGCAGGGTAGCAGCGTATGTTGCTCCAGTACCGTCCGGTAGTTCATAGTCAAGAATAATCAGGTCAAAAGTAGCGTCATCAAGTTTGAGGCTAGCCTCCGCGATTGAGTGAGCAAGTTCAAGGGTATACCGTTTCTTTAGGTAGTTAAATACGGACAGGGCAAATTGCGTATCATCATCCACAATTAGAAGCTTCATAGTGGGATAATAGCGAGAAAGGTATTACATGTGCATTAAATGTACTGCGACATATTTGCTACTATTAGTATGCTAATCTCTTAATCAATACAATGCACAAGCTAGTACTCATACGTCACGGTGAAAGTCAGTGGAATGTGGAAAACAGATTTACCGGTTGGACAGATATCGATCTTACTGACAAGGGAAGGCAAGACGCCACTGCTGCAGGTAAACTACTCTTACAAGAGGGGTATATGTTTGATATAGCCTATACCTCGATGCTCAAGAGAGCAATTCGAACCTTGTGGAATATACTCGACGCTATGGATATTCTCTGGTTACCCATCCAAAAAACATGGCGTTTAAATGAGCGTCACTATGGGGCACTGCAGGGTCTAAATAAATCAGAAACCGCAGAAAAATATGGCGAAGAGCAGGTGCATGTATGGAGAAGAAGCTATGCTACGCCGCCTCCTGCCATGGAAGAATCTGACACTAGACACCCATCACACGACCCTCGATACAACGATGTTGATCCAAGCATCTTACCGAGCGTTGAATCGTTAAAAGACACAGTCGAACGCTTCTTACCATTTTGGGATGAAACTATCGCGCCTCAAATTCGCGCTGGTAAGAGAATACTCATCGCTGCCCATGGGAATAGTCTAAGAGCACTGGTAAAGCACCTTGATCAGATGACTGAAGAGGAGATAGCTGAGCTAAACATACCTGTAGGAGTGCCGCTTGTGTATGAGCTTGATGATGAGCTTAGGCCAACCAGCCACTACTATCTTGGCGATCAAGAGGCTATTCAGGCGAGTATTCAGTCTGTGGCTAATCAAGCAAAAGTAAAACACGAGTAATCTTGTGATTAGATTGTCGAATTGCTAATCTTGCAGAGCGTCTAAGTACGAGTGGGCGCTCGTAGCTCAGTGGATAGAGCGTCTGGTTCCGGTCCAGAAGGTCGCAGGTCCGATTCCTGCCGAGCGTGCCATATACAAAGCAGCATGAATCAAAAATTTTTTACATCGGGCTGGAAAGATTACGAGTTACTAGATTCTGGTGATAAGCTTCGACTAGAAAAAGTCGCAGGCAAGTACTTGGTGCGACCAGATTCAACTGCTCTTTGGAAAAAGTCTACTGACCATCCTGCCTGGCAGAAACCTGATGCTGTGTACCTGGAGGGTTCCTGGCACAACCCGAATGGCTTAGATGTGCTAGATGTTACAAGGGGGGATATTACTTTGCATGCACGTCTGACAAGCTTTAAGCACCTCGGTTTTTTCCCGGAGCAGGGGGCTCAGTGGGACTGGTTGCGCGAGGTAATACGGGTTCGCAACTCAATGGGTAAAAGCACCTCAGTCCTTAATCTTTTTGCCTATACAGGAGCAGCCACTGTTGTGGCTGCGCATGCAGGGGCGTCTGTCTGCCATGTTGATGCAGCTAAAGGCAGTGTAAACTGGGCCAGTGAACACGCTGCAGCAAATAATCTTAGTAGCGCACCAATACGCTGGATTGTTGATGACGTCAGAAAGTTTGTTCAGCGTGAGGTGAGGAGAGGGAGTAGGTATGATGCTATCCTTCTAGACCCACCTGTATTTGGTAGGGGATCGAAGGGCGAGGTATGGAGACTGGCAGACCACATTTACGAGCTTGTATCCGATATCTCCCAGATATACTCAAGCGATCCGGCAGCGTTTTTGCTGAATACCTACGCTACAGAGCTCTACCCAACCGCCATGCTCCACGTTTGTGAAGATTTGCTACCAGAAAGCATGCGCGGTAGCTTGGAGGTAGCGCCAGTTGGGTTGATTAGCACCGAAAACGGCAGGTTGGTGCAAACCGGAGACTGTGTCTACTGGTCGGCACGTTAGAGTCATACTTTTGTAATTGTTGCGTCAGCGTACTGGCGTATTTTTTATGTAGCGAGGTCGACGCGATACATAAGTTTAATGGAGGTACATCATGCAGAAAAGAAAAAGGGTACTCTACATTTCACTGGCTCTTTTGGTCTGGTCTCTCATGATAATACGCGGAGCGCACGCACTCTTTTACGATCAAGTGGCATTAACAAGTAACACTATTTCAACAGGCACAGCGAATCTATTAATTAGTAATTCACAGTCAGGGAGCTCTACCATCTATGACAAACAGCGGCCGGGCTTTGATCTTGTAATGAATCCTGGTCAGGTTGTAGATAGGTACTTTTTGCTAAAAAACGCTAGCCCTAGTGATGTGGTATTTGATATTTATGCACATGTTTCCGTGAATAGCGGTACAAGCTCACTAATTGAGGCGATAAGCTTTGAGTTTATGCCCGTTGATTCAGAGGGCGTACCAATACCTGGGGCAGAAAATACATCGGTCGCCCTAGATCGCCTGACACGAGATCAAGTACAGCTCAACAGTCCACCGATTGCTAAGGGGGCTGTACAGCGTTACAGGCTGCGCCAAAGTGTATCAGGGTTTTTTGGAGGGCAGGGTGAGGCAACCTCATTCGACCTACAGCTTGTGGGTAGGCAGCATCTGTAGTCTCGCACTGGTCTACGTAGTAGCCCTACAGCCCCTGCTTGGAGGCATCATAGTTAGATTTGTGTCTTCGGGGAGCATGGAGCCAGCTCTGCATGTAGGCTCGTTAGTTATTGCTCACCCACAAACAGACTATCAGGTTGGGCAGATCATACTCTATCAGGATGGTGAAGAGATAATTGTCCACCGGATAGTCCATAAGTCATTAACATGTGTAGAGACAAAAGGCGATGCAAACACCAGTGGCGATCTTGGGTGTGTAAAAAATGAGCATGTCCAGGGTCAGGTTGTTTTCTCAGTACCATACTTTGGGTTTATCCCAGGTTACTGCAGAATGATACTTGCTCGCCTCGGTCTCTAAGGAGAGACATGAAGCTACACGGAAAGAAAATTCTAGTTTTAGTTGCAGATGGCGCGGAATATGGTGAGGTGTTGCGTGCCAGGCAGATCTTTGAACAAGAAGGTGCGACAGTGTTTATTACTGCGCCCACAGTTCACATGACCATTGAAACGGTAGACGGGCACCGCGCCGGGGGTGAGCTCCTTCTCGATTTCCCGATTGAGGCAGTTGATCCTGAGCTATTCGATGCACTCATTCTACCGAGCGGACTTCTCGCAGCACAGGCACTACAAAAGAACGAGCAGGCTAGTCAGGTAATCACCGCGTTTCATAACGCGGGCCGGCCAATTTGTGCCTCAGGTGAGGGGGAGCGACTAGTTGGAAACCTGCGCGTGGTGCCTCGCCCACTTATTCTGCGGGAGGGTGATAGTATCGATGAATTTCTGATTCGATCTGTACAGCTTGTAATAGAAGGTCCGGCAAGCAGCCCAAAAAACTAAAATGTAATAGTGGCATCGGTGGCTACATCGGTGCCCACGTTTACTGCAAGAGCAATTAAGAAGCGCGCAAGCACCAGCAGTACAACACCAATAACAGCGGCGACTACTCCCTTACGCGCCTCCTCCGCTTTCTTTGTGTCGCCGTTAGATTGTATGTAACGAATGCCATTCCAGATCACAAAAATTAATGCAATCGCCCCACCAATAATTGATAGGTAATCGATAGCCTTCCCAGTAATTCCATCAAGTATGGTACTGGGGTCGTTATTTGCTCGTAAGCTCCCACCACCCGGTGTTGCAACAGCAATGCCCGCCACAAACCTTGGGAGTGTTTTTAGTATGTCTCTTAATCTGGAAAACATGCACTTAGTATACGGCAGCACGGCATGGTCGCAAAGGTCAGCGGGCCGCTCCAGGCACTAGGGGGCTCTCTATCCACAGGACAATCCACATGTGGACAAAACTGTGTATTCTCAAAACCGAACAGTCAACTACAAAAAGTATGACAGTATATGAAATATCTAAAATATATAAAATAAACTGATCGCAGATGCTCAACCTACCATGTCAAAGCCTGATCGGTAGCATCGAGTAACTCCTACACAGCTACGTAAGCGATAAGAAAAAGCACCTCACGTGGCAGAGGTGCAGTCGTAATTATGTTTAGTATTGCCCTACATACTTTGGTGTATCCTACTCGTAGTAGAGGTGATCTGCCAGAGTACTTTCTAGTTTACGTAGTTCATCTTTGTGGCGGCCTAGCTTATTAGAGTTTTTTCCTGCTTCACGGATTAGTTTACCAACTTGCTCGCCACCAACCAGGTAGGGTATTAGCACATAGTCCACACCTTGCTCGTAGTACTCTAAGGCATCCTGAATGCTCTTGGCTGTTACGATAAGTTTGCAGTCAGATGTATGCTTCTGAGTAAGTTCAATTAGAAAAAGATTTTCTGGTTTATGTGGTAAGGTTGAAATCACAATTTGAGCAGCGTTTAGATTGGCATGCTCAACTATCATGTTTTCATCCTCAATATCACCGTACACGCAAGGGACCCCCTCTGCTCGTAACGCACGTACAATATCAGGATCCATATCAATAACAACAACAGGAGTGTTTTGTTCTCGGAGTTCTTTCAGAATGTGATACCCCGTACGGTGGTAGCCCACCAGAATAGCATGGTTACTCAGCTGATCATGATTACCTCTAACCATGGCAGTATGGCGATGGTGACCGCGCTCAAAGACGTGCAAGAATCGTGTGAGGTGAGTAAGTAGGGGCTTACGGAAGGCATGAAGGACGCCGGTAATAATAATAGAAACCACTACTACCCAGCTCATCTGTGATTGGAGTGAGGGGGCAATTACCCCGCTACCAGTGGCGACAGCAAGGAAGAGTAGGGAGAACTCACTGAGCTGACCCTGGGTAATGCCGGCTAAGAATGCGCTACGGGTGCGAAAGCCATGGAGAGCCAAGGTGATCATACTCAGTAGTGGACGGGCAATAACCACACAAGCGGTTAGGAGCACAACTACCCAGCCATCGCCTGGCGCAACGCCGCCTAAGCTGCTACCTAGCCCAACAAATGAGAACACAATTACTAAGTCCCTGACCGTGCGCAAACGGGCAATAGTTTCAGAGGTGTAGGGTAGGCCCGCCAGACTAATACCAGCCAGGAGTGCTCCAGCTTCGGCTGGCATGGCCAGAAGCGTTGTTACGTAGGTAAAGAGAAAGAACCACCCAATGCTAAAGATGGCGAGTAGCTCGGGGCTGCGGGCAATAGAAGAGAAGAGCCAGGGTAGTAGGTAGCGGGCACAGTACCAGGTGACTACGATTAATGAGACCGCCTCAACTGCCAGCACAATACCATGCTGTGTAATGTCTAATGAGCTACCGGTGGCAAGGCCAGATAGCAGTACAAGCGCTACGCAGGCTAGAAGGTCCTGGATGAGCAGCAGGTTGGTAGCTGCTCTGCCGTGTATGGTGTTGAGCTCACCGCTGTCGGAAAGGAGCTTAACAACTGATACGCCGGAGGTAAACGAAAGCGCCAGGCCAATGACTAAGCCAGCTTGAATAGGTAGGCCAAGTAAGTAACCAAGTCCTACTCCTAGCACAAAACTGCCCGCTGTCTGCACTAAGGCCAAGTTCACCGAGCTCTTTATCTGCTCACCTAGTTTAAACGGGTTGAGCTCTAGTCCAACAAAAAATACAAGCAGGGCAAAACTGACGTGCTTGAGCTCTTCAAGCAGCAAGGCATTATGAACAAGGCTACCAGCAAGTGGACTAATTAAAAGTCCTGCAGCCACGTAGCCAACCAAGGGGGGGAACTTAATAAAGCGTGCGAGCATGCCAAAAACAGCTGCAAGGGCTATTACCATCCCTGCGTTCAAAAATAGGTCGCTCGCTCCTCCTGTAGTCATGTATGTAGTATAGCACGCAAACCTGTAGAAGGTTGACAGGTGGGGCAATCTGACGTATAATAATTTAATTTCCAGAAATAAAGGAAATAAAAAAATAAATATGAAACGTAGCTTGTCAGTTGTAAGTCGCCAATTCTTTACCCTCTCGGCGGGGGTAATCCTGACGTTTGGCATGATTCCAACTGCGCCTGCCTATGCCACTACGGTTCCTGCTACTGTACAGCTTCAAACTACTGCCGAGACTGAACCTGACCTCTCCGCGCAGGCATTCTTATTTGAAACTAATCAAATTCGCCTTTCTGCTGGACGCGCTCCACTCGCACTAAACCAGGCATTAATGCGTGCTGCGGAAAGTAAGGCTGCGGATATGCTTACTCGCGGGTACTGGGATCACTTTCGTCCCGGGGACAATAAGGCCCCATGGGATTTTATACGAGAATCTGGATATTTCTATAGTGTTGCCGGCGAGAACCTAGCACGCGGCTTTAAGAGCGCTCATGGTATCACCGCTGCCTGGTACAACAGTCCATCACACCGGGCTAACCTACTTTCCGATCGCTATTCTGACGTTGGGTTTGCAACCGTTGAAACCACCGATACTGCAGGACAAGTTCAACTGGTGACGGTCCAGATGTTTGGTTCTCGGTAAGCGGTATTACAGCCCGCGCTTACTGAGCGGGCTGCTAACTGCTCTGGTATAATGCAGGCAATGTATACCAAGCTAACCGCTCTCGTTAGAGCGTACGGTTCGTACGCAGTTTTTACATTTTTTGCAGTGTACTTAGGTTATTCAGCCAGTCAGGCGGCAGTACGTAACTACAGCTCGCAGCAAGAAATTGGTAAGCTGCAGCAACAGCTAGAAGTGGCAAAACAAGAGCGCACCCGTCTAGAATCCCTAGTGGTGTACTACCGAACCGATGCGTACAAAGAAAAAGAGCTACGCCGCGCACTGCTACTGGTACGTCCTGGTGAAGCTGTGTACGCACTGCCTGAGTCCAGCAAAGTTGCGGAACTCGACATTGACGCTCGTGCCGCAGGCACAGAACAGGGTAAATCAGGTGCCGTAGTAAAACCTAACTGGAAACTCTGGGTTGAGGAACTTTTCTGACGTAGGGGGTGCCTACTGCAAGAGCGTATATAACGTAAAAAGCTCCGGATTCCCGGAGCTTTTCTGTATGTAGCAGATAACTAGAATATCTCAGAGTTGGAATCAACCTCGGTTACAGTGCCACCAGCGCTCACTGCTACACGAACGATGAAGTAAGCAGCAATAATGACAATAATACCAATGATTGCATTGATGATTCCCTTGCGAGCTTCATCTGCCTTCTTGGTGTCACCTCCGGCGGTAATGTAGCGGAAACCTGCCCAAATGAGGTAGATAACGGCAACGGCACCAGCTACGAACAAAATAATGTTAATGACAGACTGAAAGGCGCTACCTGCAAAGCCTTGAAAATTACCAATAGTTGAGCCTGCGTCTGGATCTGGGTTGAGTAGATCAAAACTGTTCTTGCCAGTGGTATTGCCGGCTGTTCCAGCTAGAGCCGTGCTAGCAGAAGCCGCAAGCACCATGCTGCTGGCAAGCAGGCGAGTTGACCAAGTATTGAATGCGGAGCGCATGTATCCTCCTTAATTGTGATGTTTAAAAGTGGTATACGTATATTCTAGATTTGCGCAGGTCTAGGTGTCAAACTTTTATCCTGTTGGTAAGAACCTAGAACTTAATCGGGTTGCCTGATGTACTACTTAGTGTTGTGCCTGCGGAAATTGCAACGTTGATAATAAAGTACGATGCGGTAACAATAATCACTCCGATTACCGCGTTAATAATGGTAGAACGTGCAGCCTCCGCTTTTTTTGGATCGCCGCCTGCAGTTATATAGCGGTAGCCTCCCAGAATGACGTAAATGATTGCGATTGCTCCTGTAACAAAGAGAAGGATGTTGATTGCTGAGACAGCGATATTTTGAACGGTTTTGGGAGCGTCAACCTTTCCGCTATTTACCGGGCTAATTTCGGGGATAGTACCGGCAAATGCTGGGCTAGCCAGAAAAAGTACGAATGTAGTGGCAAGGCCAAAAAGCAGCGAGTGTAGGAGTTTTTTCATGGTGTTACTTATCTATAATATCCGTAGCTAAACCTAGGATTGCGTTGAGAATAAAGAATGAAGCTACGACAATTATAATTGCGATTACTGAGTAAACGATAGCATTACGTGCCTCCTGCGTTTTTTTAGGATCACCGTTACTCGACATGTAGCGAATGGCATTAAGGATCAGGTAAACCAATGCTAACGCTCCAAACAGCAGTAGGGAGAAACTAAGAATGCGCCCCCAGATTGTATCCAAAGCACCTAATCCGCCTGCGGGTGAAATAAGCCTCCATCCCTCGCTGCTGTCCACGTAATAACCATCCTTTGGTGTGGGTATTACCCCAGCCTGTACCGGAAGTGCGGTAGTGTACATACTCAGCAAGATGGCATAGAGGGCATTGGAGATATTGAAAAGCTGACGCATGTTCTGTACTTTTGACTACTCAGTTGGAGGTATTGATTCCATCAATACCGTCGCGAGGATCAGTCGGGTTAAACACATTAAAGGTTGCTGTAACCATTATCTGGGCAAGCGATATGATGGCAACCCCAAGGTAGACGGCAACAAGGTATTTTTTGCCAGTCTTAACCATATTCTCATTAGCAAAGCCCGCTATGTAGTAAATACCACCAACCACGGTCATGATTATGGCTAAGCCAACTGCTAGCCAGTTAAGTAAGGCAAGGGCTCGCAGTAGCAATGCAACAATTACATCGCGAGACCACACGGCTGGTTTGCAGCCACCGTCTGCCTTTGAGTTAATGCTGTCAGGAATAAACGGGAATAGTGGTTCTTGTCTAACTTGTTTGATGAAGGCATCGCCGCGGCCACATGCAACTACCTGCGACTCTTGTGCGCCTAAGGTGCGGCTGAATGCTGTTGCGCTATCGCGTAGTTCGGCTGAGCGAGAGCTAGTACTACTTCGATCGGTTAGTTGTGGCTGAGTGATAAACAGCGCTCCAAGTACTACCGGGAGTAAAAAGAATAGTGACCAGCTCCCAGCAATACTACGTGGTTTACGCAAAGCAGATCGAGGCTCGCTTTGCCCAGGGATTTTCTTACCTAGAAAGTGCTTTGAGTGCTTGTGCATTTCTAAGTTCCTATGGCCAGGCTAATTACGGTACGCAGGAGTACAAATGAGCCGACAATAAGAGCAATGCCAACTACCAAATACACCATGTATTTTTTTAATTTAACCATGGCATCTGGCTTGCCATTGGCGAGAACCATCTGAAAAGCGATAAATATGAGGCCTATAAGTCCAAGAGGCCAGGCTATGGCAATCAGGATATCAAGTATACGGTTTAGAATCGCAGCAGCATTGGCGTTAGCATTGCCTGCCGGATCTAGTGCCGTAGCGTTCGAGATAATCTGCGCCAAGAGTAGCTTGGGCGTGATCATAGGGCATCAGGTGACTGAAGTAGCGTACTAATCTTTTCTACACAGACGTTTAGTGCCGTAATTGGGAGTACACGGTTTGCGGTGACATCGGTGATCATCTGCCGGAAGTAGCTGTCAAACTGAGTGCGAGAACGCTTGTAAACTGCCTTGCCGCTCAGGGCTTGCTGCGCAAATACATCACTACGCGAACTTTTTTCCAGGGCAGACTTATAGGGCGAAAGCTTGCCGCTGGCGGCCGCGATACCGCTAACTGAATCGACTCCAGTGTAGTAATTGAGGAAGGCAAAAGAGGCGGCCTTGTCTGTGTCGTTCTTGGCCGCGCGTGAGACGGCATCGAGTGAGAAACGAATAATGTTTACTGCTGGCTCGGTTAGTGAATTCTGTGGCACGGCAGCAATGGAGTACCTAAAGTTTGGGAATTTAATGCCAAGTTGTTGATCAACGTCGCCGTAGCCAAAGATCATTGCAACCTTACCCTGGCCAAAGGCCTCAACTGCCTGTGGCATGCTCCCGTTCCAAGAATAAGCAGACGAGTCAGGATTAGAGAATGAAGCGTAAAACTTAAGCGCCTCCTCGCCAGGTACGAGCTTAACCCCAGCAGGTGTGGTAACAGGGGCATTAAAGAGGGCGTTGCGGCGGTCGCTGCTAATGATCTGTGCACCATTCTGCATCATTAACAGTTGCAGAATATCATTTGCTGGGCCAACATTGTCGGCGCTACCAAGAGCAACGGCACTGCGTAGTATGTTACTACCATTACGCTTATTCAGGTATTTTGCCTGCTCAACTAAATCTCTCCAGGTTGCTGGCGGGTTAGAGAGGAGCGTTTCAACTGGTTTAATTTGATCAACGCTTGCGCCACGTCCAAGTGATTCGGTGTACTCGTCTGCAGCATCATTAAACAGGCGGGGGTTATAGTATAGTCTGAGACTTTCTACCTCTGTTGGTATGCCGTAGACACGCTTACCGTCGGTAGTTAGCAACTGCTCCACTATGCCTTCTGGGTACAGTGCACGAACCTGCTCTACGGGTGTTGGACCAGTTTTGGCTACCTTGCCACTCTTGTCGCGTTCAAAGAAAAAGTTATCAGGTAGCGTGCTAATGCGTGGGGTATGATCACCAATCCAGTCGTTGGGGAGACTCCAAATCTCCGGGCCGGTACGTGCTGCCATGGAGCGAAGTGCATCGTTCTCGTAGTTTGCAGCGGCAACGGGACTAAATGTAAGGTTGAGTTTTACCGATGAGTAACGCTTGGCAAAGCCGGTAATCTGACGCGTCAAAAGGTTGTTGTCCTGTGGAGCCTGACCTATACGCCAAACACGTACCTCGACAGTACTCGCATTAGAGTTAACTGAGCTACTACCAGAACTGCTACAGCCGGTTGCAAGCAAGCCAACACCAATGAGCAGGGCAAACTGACCAGCCAGGCGTAGGCGCTGGCCGAGTGGTTTTGAGAGGTGTTGGGTACGCTTCATACGTTACAACTTAGCTGCAAGTTCACGGATGTAATTGGCAAAATCAGGTCCAATATCTTCACGCTGTAAGGCAAACTCAATGGTTGCCTGCATATACCCTAGTTTATCACCACAATCGAAATATTTGAGATTTTTTAGTTCACAGGCATTCAGTGTGTGACCGTCAGAAACGTAGGTATTCAATGCTTCACCGAGTACAACCTCATTATTTTTGTTAGGAGCCTGACGCTCAATGTAGGGAAAGATATCGCCATGGAGCACCATACAGCCTGCCGAAGCAAAAGCCGAAGGAGATTTCTCGCGTGAGCCTGGCTTTTCCGAGAACCCAGCAATGCGTCGTACGCCATCACCAAAGTCATCGCCGACTGCTGCGTAGCCGTACTTTGCATAGTCAGTGTCAGCATCGCGGTAGAGCGTAGTCATAACAGGAGCCTGATGGGTATTGTAGGCATTAATAACTTGCTGCACCTTACTTGGCGCTCCCATGAACATTTCATCACCAAATACTACTAAGAACGGTTCATCTTCTGCGATAAGGTCTTTTGCTTGGTAAACGGCATGACCATTACCGAGCATCTCTTTTTGCCGAATGTAGACGTAGTTGGCTAGGTCTGAGGCTTCGCGGCTGAGCTGCTTGTGGCTGATCTTACCGTTCTTCTCGAGGAGCATCTCGAGTTCGGTGTTGTAATCAAAGTAGTCTTCGATTGCGCGCTTATTCATGCCGGTAATCAGGATAATCTCGGTAATGCCGGCTGTGGCAATTTCTTCAACAATGTGGTGGATAACCGGGCGATCTACAATCGCCAGCATCTCTTTGGGGATAGATTTTGTGTAAGGGAGGAACCTGGTTCCGTAGCCAGCTACAGGAATGACAGCTTTCTTCACAGGCTTGTGCGCAGTCATACGGTAGGCTTAGTGGGTCGAAACAGTCAGAGTGCGAGTGCGAGCCTTTGCAGTCTTCGGAATACTGATGGTTAGAATGCCGTCAACGAGTTTGGCGCTAGCCTTGTCAGAATCGACGCCAACAGGGAAGACAAAGCTTCGCGTAAAGCTACCCCAGTAGCACTCCTGTACTAAATAACCTTCTAGGTCTGCGCCAGAGGTGTCATGGCGCTCACCTTTAATGGTAATTTGCTCGTCGGTAATATTTACTTCTAGGTCTTCTTGGCGAACGCCAGCAATTGGCGCTTTAATGACAATTTCTTCATCTGTTTGGTAGACGTCGATAGCAAGCTGACCCTCAAATTCGTCCATCCACTCTGTAGGGTCAACAATCGGCTGGCTACCCATGATCGGCAAGCTGCTCATGTGCCTCCTTGGGATTAGCAGGTAAGATAGTTTCCCCACTAGTATGGGGGATAGCTCTCCTTGGTGCAAGCCAGGTTTGTTCTGAGGTTGCGAGCCTGCGGCTGGCATGACAAGATACCAGTATGCGTTGGTACACATCACTCGACAAAATTACAAAAATTCTCTTCTGGTTTACAGTTGTTGCTGTGGCCTTTGGCCTGGCAGTGCGTATTTGGAATATTACATTCCCTGCTAAACAGGTTTTTGACGAAGTGTACTTTCCAGTTATGGCTAAACAGTACCTAACGGGTACTGATGTCTTTGACGTGCACCCGCCACTAGGAAAATTCATTATTGCTGCAGGCATCTGGATGTTCGGAGACACCTATTTAGGTTGGAGGGTTATGCCGCTCATATTTGGTTGCTTACTAATTTTCTTCATGGGCTGGCTGTACTGGAAACTCTTTAAAGATCGTATCGGCGCATGGCTAATGGCCGCCGTCATTGCACTAGAGGGAATTCTGATTGTCTATAGCAGAGTTGGTCTGATGGATGGCGTGCTCTTTATGGTCACGTTCTGGGCATTTTACTTAGGCAGCAGGGTAAAAGATCATAAAAGCATGCTGCTCTTTGGTCTCTCGCTAGGCTTGGCAGTTTCTATTAAATGGCCAGCTGCGGCCATTCTGCCAGCAGTGCTATGGTTCACCGTGCGTGATAAACAGTACCTACGGCTCCTTGGTGCACTGGGGGTCGCTCTTGTGGTGTACCTAGCTATTGTGGGTTTGGGCGAATGGCGTGATGGAGCCACCAATATCTGGGAGGCAATTATTGAATGGCATAAGCAAACTGCTTCATACCATGCTCATCTAACGGCAACACATCCCTGGAGCTCACCATGGTACAGCTGGCCATTTATGGAGCGTCCGGTACTCTTCATTTATGACTCAATCAAAGGCCAGGGGTTACAGATTATGACTACGCTCGGCAACCCAGTTTGGTGGTGGGCAAGTAGCCTCCTTACCTTTGGAAGCACACTCTGGGTTTTTTGGGTCAACATGCTGCATAATGGCAAGTTGCGACCACTTACACAGTACCTAGCAGCAGTTTGGAACCACGAGCTTACTCCGTACCTAATCGGGTACTTTTCTGCCTGGCTACCCTGGGTATTTATTGGACGCGTAGTCTTCCTGTATCACTACTTAGCGGCCTATGGTTTTGCGCTCTTCATCCTAGTGTATTGGCTGCGTAGGGTTTGGGAGGCGAGGCCGCGTTGGGCGCTGCTGTGTATGGGGATAGGTTTTTTGATCTGCATCTACTTTTTACCCTGGAGTGTCGGCTGGATTACCCTTTCACAGCAGCAGGTCACTGAGCACACTTGGGTAGAAAATTGGCTTTCGGCTAGTCGTCAATAATGTAATGGCGGTGTAATAGGTGGGCTGGTATAACCAGCTTGTGGACGTACTTCAGGCACTATTTCCAGATCGCTGCGTCTCCTGCGCGATGCCAGGTTTACTTCTCTGCGCTGACTGTACTTCACAAGCACAGCCGCTGTGGCACTGCACTGAGCTAAGCTGGGGGAATGTATATTCACTCTATTCTTACCAGAATCCAGTAGTGAAGACTGTGCTCAATGCCATTAAGTACCATGGTCAGTACAGACTGATACCGTTGTTGCTGCAAAATACAATTCCAGAGGTACTAGCGCTGTGTCACCACGCTCTAATTATTCCCGTTCCAGCATCGCGTAGTCATTTGCGTGTCAGGGGATACAATCAAGCCCTGGGTATAGCCATGGCAATCCAGCGCATGACTGCCGCACGCTGTAATCCACACATACTTGCCCGAAAAAATGGCAGGGCACTTGTGGGTCTCTCTCGTGAAGAGCGAAGAAAAACTGCTATGGTACAGTACTATTTACGCGGTAAATTCGTAACCGACGGAAGCGCTGTGGTACTTGTAGACGATGTGCTTACCTCTGGCGCTACACTTACTGCCTGTGCCCAGCTGCTAAAAAACAATGGGCAGGTGACAGGACTTACTCTCGCGTTCGAGCCTGATTAGGGTTAGCTGTCCCTGA
>JAYRWT010000058.1:0-3848 GCA_041917855.1 Patescibacteria group bacterium
GCCAACATCAAACCTATTGAGCACCCCACTGCTGAAATTACCCAAAAACGCATGGTTACCTTACTTTCCGGCCAGCCTATGGCCTCAAAATGATGGTGAATTGGCGCAACCTTAAATACCTTGCGCTTAAAGAACTTTTTGCTCGTAATCTGGATAACCGTGGAAATGCCCTCGATGAATGGAATAATGAGCACAAAGGGCAGCACAATCGCTGAATTAGTGAGAAAGGCGAGAATGGGCAGTGTCATTCCTAGGGCCATACTCCCCGTATCCCCCATAAAGAATCGGGCTGGATGAATATTAAACCACAGGAAAGCAAGCAGAGCTCCCGACAGCGTGCCACAAAAAATAGCTAGCTGATGCTGACCGCGAGCAAGCGCAATAAAGGTAAATACAAAGAAGGCCATAAGAGAAACGCCTCCTGCCAGGCCATCCAGACCATCTGTCTGATTCATACTAAAGGAAACAAAAATCAGTGTTGCTACAAAAATTGGTACGTACCACCAGCCAACTTCAATCAAACCTGCCCCTGGAATATTAATGGCGTTAAAGCCTAGCTTTTCGTAAAACCACCAAGCACCCACACCCGCCACTGCAAGGTAGACCCAGAACTTGTGCTTCATACGCAAACCACCGCCATTTGCTCCTTTACCAAGTACATTCATAATGTCATCAATACCGCCGATGATGCCGGCGGCAACAAGAGCAAATAACGGCAGCCAGGTTTGTGCACGATCAAGATTGAAGATAAGGGTAAGAATGGCAGTTGTTACCCAAAACAGTAGCCCACCCATAACCGGTGTTCCTGCTTTGTTAGCGTGCAACTTGGCAAAAATCGGCGCCGCCTTGCCATCAACTCCTTGCTGACGTAAACGCTTGCCAATTCGATTTTTATACAGGAAATTCGTAAGTACAGGCGCAAGAATAAAGGAAATTAAAAACGAAGTAGTTACGAAGAAGGCAACATTCTTGATATCACTCCCGGCGATGACAATGGATGTAGTCATGAGAAAAAGTTACTTACCCTATCAGTGTAGCAGGCTACTTACGTTTCGCCTTCCAGTAGGCTTCTTGTCTAAACAGTAACTCTGAAGCTCGAGCCGGTTCGAGCATAAGCTGCTCAACAACTCGCTCTAAATACATGCCGTTCTGTGAGGCTTTAACAAACACTACATCAGCACCCTGTATGTACTTATCCAGGTCATCCAGGAGCTCCTCTGCGGTCTTGAAGATCAAAATATGATCTCTGGGCATTCCCTGTGCCTCTGCCCCCCTGGCCATATTCCCAGCATTTGGCCCAACTGCCATTAGCAAATCTGCCGACTCTCCCGCTTTTGCTCCCACGCGCCCGTGTTCAGCGGCTGAAATTTCCCCCAGTTCATTCATGTTCCCAATAACTGCAACACGCCGGCGGCCAGGAAAAGCCTGGGCAAGTACCTCAAGGCCAGCAATAACTGCATCCGGTGAAGCGTTGCCAGAATCATCAATGATGGTTACGCCATTTCTGCCTGGGATAATTCTCCCTCGTCCGGCCGGAAGTTGGTAGGCTTGTATCCCAGATTTAATCTCGTCTAGGCTAAACTCTTCGAGTAGGGCGGCGGCGGCGGCTGCAAGTAGGGGGTAGAGCTGGTAGCGTGCCAGCACATTCACCTGCACCCCGATTTGCTTAACCGCAGTTGCCGTGCCGTGTTTGCTTTGACCAATTAGATTAATTTTACAACTCATACCGGTGTCTGTTAGCCGCAGAGAGTGCGCCCAGACACCCGGCTCTTTCTTGGACTCGTGTATGCCGTACCAAATTACCCGGCGTTCACCTGCTAACTTGCTAACATGCTCGACCTGCTGTGCGTCATCTGCATTTGCAATAACCACGCCATCTTTAGGAAGCACAGGAATAATTGAGAGCGTCTCCTCAATCATCACCTCTTCAGTTTTATAAAGCTCCATGTGCACCGGGGTGATTGTGGTTACAATTGCAACATCTGGTCGCAAAAAGTCAGTGAGCTGCTTGGTGTCGCCGGCAATATCCGATGAGTACTCAAGCGCCCAATACGGCCGTGCGAACTTGGGTCGTACCATCAGAGCCTTAGCCAAACAAACAATCCAGCCGCTTAGGCCGTGTGGAGGCGCGTAGCTACCCGTTAAACTGAGGGCAAGCCCCGTGTCGGTAGCCATGTTACCAAAGCTCTTTTCCACTGGTCGTTTTCCCTGTTGCAAAACGGTAGCCAGTGCTTCCTTGGTTGAAGTTTTACCAACACTACCAACCACAGCAAAAATAGTTGGATTCTCTTTGTGCTTGCGTCGACGCACACCTGACCATAAGATGGCAAGCAGCACTTTTTTCAATTCGTTTCTGATCGATGAGGCTCCTGCAGCCATGATTAGCGGTTAGTCGGAGGTATTTGATAGTAATGTACCAGGAAGTTTGCCACCTTACCAAAGAGAGGAACGGCCGTCCCCTCCGCAAACCGCCCTACCTTTTTAAGGTTTGGCTTATCTATTTTAGTTAGAATAATAAACCTAGGGTCTTGGGTTGGGCCAATGCCTACAAATGAGTGGTTATAGGCATCTTCAATGTATCCGCCACCATCTGGGTTAGGAATCTGTGCTGTACCAGTTTTACCACCAATACTATACCCATCTACACCAGCTCGCTTATGCGCCTTTACCACAACGCTAGCTAGCATGACGCGCAGCTGTTCGGCTGTCTCGGGCTTAATTACCTGTGTCCCTGGCATGGGCTCAATTTCTTGCTTGGAGCCATCACCGCGTATAATTGCCCTCACCAGATGGGGGCGAATCATCATGCCGTTATTTGCAATTGCCGTGTAGGCAGTAATTACCTGCAGTGGGGTTACGGCAATACCTTGACCAAATGAAATGGTGGCACGATTAATGTTGCGCCACTGATTAACCGATAGCACGCTGCCGGTTATTTCATTGCGCAAATCTACACCAGTTAGCTGACCAAACCCAAACTTATTCAGGTAGTCAGACATGCGCTGGTTACCCAATTTTTCGGCTACCCAAACCATAGCCACGTTGTCAGAGTTAACCAGCACATCAGTCATACTCTCGTCACCGTAGGCTTTATTTAAGGCGGTATTAATTACGTGGGTATCAATGGTTACACTTGCGCCAAACTTGTTACGTGTATCCTTAGTTACCAGTCCTTGATCAATTGCCGCAGCCATAACTAGTGGCTTAAAGATACTACCTGGCTCCCACTGCTTACTAATAGCTGGATTATCAAAGAGACCGATATCCTGCTCGGCTACTGCTGGGTAATTATTAGGGTCGTAGCCTGGGGTACTAGCCATGGCGATAATTTCACCATTCTTTGGATTCATCACAATAACCGTTCCACCCGCAGCTTCGGCATCTTTCACCTGCGCGGCCAAGGCTGATTCAGCAAATTGCTGAACGTTGCGATCAAGCGATAATTCAAAGTTAGTGCCATCTCGTCCTTGAATAGATTCTTGCTGACTAAGTAAGCGCCCCTCGCTGTCACGTTCTAGGCGTAACCTACCAGAGTAGCCACGCAGCTCAGTGTCAAACTTTTCCTCAAAGCCGTACCTGCCCTCCCCTTTACTATTCACAAACCCCATAACCTGACCCATCAGCGGCCCCTCTGGGTAGACTCGATAGAATTCTCTAATAAAGAAAAAGCCGTTAATAAAGTAGAGAATATCTCCCTGGGAGGAATCAAAGTTAATCTGTGCCGGAGTTGTCCCAGGTACGGCAGCATTTGCCACGGCGTTAAGTTTTGCCTCGTACTGCTCAACCTGCTCCTTAGTAAGTCCCCGAATAATTGGGTTCATGTAGTAAGAATCCTTGGAGAAGGCTGA
>JAYRWT010000059.1:0-4263 GCA_041917855.1 Patescibacteria group bacterium
CGCTTGCTTAACGCTCGTGCGGCTAGGTAACCGGCATCGAGAACCAAACAAATTGGTGCGCTAAAGATTAGCGAGTTTGCAAATACTGCTGACCAACGAATGTAGAGACATTCTTGCTGAGGCCAGGGACAAGGCCCATATGGCATAATCGCCCATAGTGGAGTGACGCTGGTTATAGAGTACCAGGGGTCATTCTGCACATGGTACCTATATGATACGAGTGAGATCCGATACGAAACCAAGCAGAAAAATAGGATTATTGCTACGTTACCTAGTAGGAGGTTGCGCAGCCCCTTACCCATACCTATCGTTCAAACACCGTAGTGCCTGGGTAATAGGCACGATCTCCAAGCTCTTCTTCAATACGTAGCAGCTGGTTGTATTTGGCTACCCGATCGGTGCGGCTCAGTGAGCCGGTTTTTATTTGGCCACTCTCTAGGCCAACTACCAAATCGGCAATGGTTGCGTCCTCAGTTTCACCAGAGCGGTGAGACACTATAGAGGTGTAGTTATGGGCACGTGCAAGCTCAATGGCAGCAACGGTTTCTGAGACGGTACCAATTTGGTTGAGCTTAATCAGGATTGAGTTGGCGATACCTTCATCAATACCCTTTTGCAGGCGCTCAACATTGGTTACAAATAAGTCATCACCAACCAACTGCACCTTAGCACCGAGTTTTTCAGTAAGCTCCGCCCAGCCCTCCCAGTCGTCTTCAGCCACACCGTCTTCAATAGAAACAATCGGGTAGCGCTCAACCCAGTCTACGTACATATCAATCAGTTCAGTAGCAGAAACACTACGGTCCTCGGCCTTTAGTTCATATTTACCATCAGCGTAAAACTCACTCGAAGCGGCATCCATGGCGATCGAAATCTGCTCACCCGGCTTATACCCAGCCTTCTCTATGGCTTGAATAATCAACTTGAGTGGCTCTTCGTTTGAGCCCAGACTTGGGGCAAAGCCTCCCTCATCGCCAACCTGGGTAGGGAAGCCTTTTTCCTTTAGAATCTTTTTTAGAGCATGAAAAACCTCAGTACCGGCGCGTAGAGCTTCGCTAAACTTGGCAAAGCCATGGGGTACAATCATAAACTCTTGCAGATCGCTAGATTTATCCGCGTGCTTGCCGCCATTCAGAATATTCATCATTGGCACAGGCAGGGTGTTCGGCATATCTCGACCAACCAGAGAACCAAAGTAGCGGTACGCAGGCCATTGTTCTTGCGCGGCAACGGCTTTAGAAAAAGCCATGGAAACACCAAGGATAGCATTTGCTCCCAAATTGCCTTTGTTTGGAGTGCCATCTAGTTCACAGAGATAGGCGTCGAGTGAAGACTGATCAAACTCACGCCCGGCGAGTTGTTCTGCCATTCCGTCATTCACATTAGCTACTGCCTTACGTACACCCGTGCCGCTGTAACGCTCATCTCCATCACGCAGCTCCACTGCCTCGTGCGCGCCTGTAGAAGCACCCGATGGCACGGAGGCGCGACCCATTGCCCCTGACTCGAGCCATACGTCGACTTCTACAGTTGGATTTCCACGAGAATCAAGGATTTCGCGGCCATGGACGGAACGGATGCGTGCATTAACCATATGAGCGTAATTATTTTGTACGGTTTCAGTATACACCAGGGTAGTTGTAACCCCCTAACGAATATACGTCAGGGGGACTACAGAGGCTGGTTTTGCACTAATTTTTCCTCCACCTCGGTTAAGAGGTTAGTAAGCGCGCAGACACAGTCAGTCGGCGCGTCTGATTTGGCAATGATCCGTTGGAGCACCCCCGTTTGACTGGTCAGGTAGGTAACCGTCTCAGTCAGGCGATTTCCTGCTGCATGTGCAAGATGAAACAGTGAGTAAAGCCTTAATAGGAGAGCCGGATCGTCGGCCAGCGCGTGCATATGCAGCCACCAGTGGACACTGGCTACTGCATTAGTTGAGACGTCTGGGTAGAGCAACCTGAGACGTTCAACAGATATATCAAGTACGTTCACATGTAGTTCACCTCAAAACACCATGAGTATACGACTGCCCCCAAAATATTACCAGCCCCTAGAAGGTTATCTTTGTGGCCAACATTGCCAAAATTGAAGCAAGTACAATTGGCAGTATTCTCCCCCAACCCAGATGCTGTCTGGCATCTGGCAAGAGCTCAGCGCAGCACATCCACACCATTACACCAGCTGCAAAGCCCAGGCCAGGTGAAACGAGCACTTTAAAGTAATCCACAAAGAGAAAAGCCGGCACAGCCATAATTGCTTGCGGCAAACTAGAAAAGACTGCCCAGCCAAAGGCAGCTCTTGGAGAGATCCCCTTTGGTACAAGCACAAGGGCTATAGCCAGCCCTTCGGGAATATTCTGTATTGCCATAGCTAGGGCGATAAATAACCCAAACTGTTCACCACCAGCAAAAGAAACACCAATACCCACTCCCTCAGCGATTGAGTGCAGGGTCATGGCGCCGACAATTAAGAGCATTTTTTGGCCACTAGCACCATGTATGTGCTCAAAGCTCAGGTTGTGTCGATGCGTAATGTACTCCTGAACCAGAGCTATGAAGATCATTCCGGCAAAAAAGCCGTAGGCAAACCCAGCCATGCCCCGCCCAAAACCCTCATACCCAAGTAGCGCACTTGCCCCTAACATAAAGCCTGCAGCAATGGCATTACCGTAGGCAATCCAGCGCTGAGAGATATTTTTAACAAAGAAAAACGGTAAGGCTCCTAATCCTGTCACCAGGTCAGTGACCAAGGAGAGGATAAAGATCGTGGCAAGCATTCTGAGGACTTAGTAGCCGGAGCGGCCCAACGCCTTATAGAGTAGATTCTTGCCCAACTCTACGCCAGGCTGATCATACGCGTTCACATTCCAGAGCTCGCCGGCGTATGCAGTAGCTAGTTCCAAGAAATACATGAGTGCACCAATGTGGTGAGCGTCGAGCACATCAAGCTCAAGGTGAATACTCGGCCTACCCGCTTCAGCCAAGGCCTGTGCCGTTGCCTTTTGTTCTTCAAGTAAGATTTGTTCCAACTGAATGCCAGCTAAGTAGCTTGCTCCCTCCAAATTAGGGAATGCCGCTGGAATAGTAGCACTACGCGCAGACTGTCGTACTGTTACAAAATTGAGCAGCTTGTCATTAGGGCCTTCCATGTAGAGCTGCACCTGAGAGTGTTGATCGGTTGGTCCAATCGCAGCAATTGGCTGAGGGCCAGTACATACTACCTCTCCTTGTTTATTCAAACGTTTACCCAGGCTCTCTGCCCACAATTGTCTAAACCAGAAACCTAACTCACGCAGTGAGTACGTGTACGGCATCATAACGCTAATGCTGCGGCCAAGCTTGGTTGCCGCCAAAAACTGGTGGTAGGCAAAGGTGGCTGCTTGATCAGACTGCTCTTGGTCAACTTGTTGTGCTCCAGCTAGCAGAGCCGTAATATCGACGCCTGCCACTGCTAACGGGAAAAGACCAACGGGTGTAAACACCGAAAAACGACCGCCGACATCTTGGGGTACAGCCAGCATTCTGTAGCCCTCTTGCACTGCCATGTCATGCAGCGTACCCTGCTCTGGGTCAGTAATAGCAATAATTTTACGTGACAACGCCTTATCACCAACTACCTTCTGGAGCTTTTCGCGTAGCACCAAAAAAGTAGACATCTGTTCAATAGTGTTTCCAGATTTTGAAACCATCACCAAAATCGAATCATGCCAGTCAACCACATCGTCTAGCTCATAGAGTGGTTCCGGATCAGTGGTATCACCCACAAAAAAGAGACGAGGCCTGCCCTTACGAGCACTCTCAACAGAGTTGTAGTACTGATGATTGAGCGCACGATGAATTGCCCGTGTACCCAAATCTGAGCCTCCAATACCGACTACTATTAAGTTTTTGCACTCAGCAGCTACTTCATCTGCGAGCTGTTTGATTTCGGCTACATCACTGTAAGGAAGCTTGGTAAAGCCTAGGCTACCAGCCGACTTTTGCGCTGCAATTGTTGCTTTTGCTTCCTGAAGCCAGCTTTCTTCAGCAGATAAGTGATCAAGCGAGAGGCCGTGTGACCCCAAATCGGTAAGGTTTGTGTGAGAGTAATGAAGCATACTCTCAGTGTACGCTTAGAACCGTTTCCAGAACAGAGTCCGTCGTGCTTTTAGCAGAATGGTGTGACTGGCCTTGATTACCTCTAGCAGATCAGTAAGCGTCTTAACACTAACAATCCCGTCGTGTTCAGAGGTTGCGCGCCCCGTGCCAACCATAATGGTAC
>JAYRWT010000060.1:0-17281 GCA_041917855.1 Patescibacteria group bacterium
CCATATCCTTAATCAGTACATCAGTACGTTTACCAAGACCACGAACCCAGCCGACAACATTCTGTTTATCACTTGCCAAGTACTGCTCGCGCTCTTTGTCAGAGTAACCCTTCACTCTGTCTTGCATAAACTTGACGCGGTCGATTGCTGGTATCTGCTGTCGTGCTTGTGCAAGCGCCTGCTGACTGGTCATGCCTGGATTTTTTGCCTTTAGCTCCTTGGCTCTAGTTGCTACGTCTAGTCTGTTCTTTACCTCTGCTCCCTGTAGATCAGCTTTTGCCTGCTGCGTAAAAATACCCTGTTTTTTCTTTACTGATTTATTAGCGCCGACCATTTTGGCAACTCCTTCAAGTCTGTCTATGCCTGTACCAAAAACCAACTTACCCGCGCCAGTGGTAAACTTTTTCGCGCGATCAAACTGTTTACCAAATGTATTTTCGTATAGCTTCCCGGGCTTAGAAGTAATCTTGCCAACCAGGCCTTTTAGCTCACCCGCCATACTTTCAGGACTCTTTAGGGCACGAGTCATACAGATCATCATGAAGATGTAGACCACGATTGCCGGTAGGGTTGGTAGACTAAAGTAGCGAACTGCCCCATCCGTGGTTTCTAGGTACCTAGGAGTATAAATTGTGTTCCCCGAAGCGTCAGTGATGCCCCATACTGTACGCAACCACATAAAGGCTAGCCAAATCCAAAAGAAACTCACTAATGGCATCGTCAACCAGTTTACTAAGTTCTTCCGAAACGGATCGCCAATCGCCTTAAGTTGTGGCACAATCATGCCCATGAAGCCGATTGGTGACAGTGGCGCTAAAAAGTAAATCACGATTGTTCTAATCACAAATACAGCACCAAGGCAGAAAAAGATAATTGCGTTAAAGAACATAAGTATGTTCAGGACCGATTGAAAAGCAACTGCCATAAAGTCAGGCTTCTCACCCTGTCGATTTTCTGCGATCACGCTACCTAGTGGGATGCCTCGCAAAAGATCCCACCAGGGGGATGCGTTGTTTGGCGTAGTGAGTCGCGCGCTCGGATCGCCGCCAATCGCTGTAGCCGCAATTACAAAGCAACGTAGATTCAAATCTGACGCACTCGTACAACCGTCTTTTGCAAAATCTAATCCTACTTTAGTGGAATCAGTTTTTATATTGCTTGGTACGTACACAATTTGGTTGCGACTGTTGGGAGTTGGGCTTGCAGTGGCATCACGGAGGCTATCTTCACTCTTGGTAATAATTGATGTGTTTTGGTTCCCCACCTCAAACAACCCCCGGCCAGCTATACTTACTAGTTCTAAACCGGCACGAACTATAAAGAGGCTAAAATTTGCCACAATAAAACCTACCACGAGCGTAGGAAGCATCTTCTTTAACTCATAGGTTTTAGTCTGGATTTGCAGCACATTAGCCAAAGCAACAAGTATGAAGCCAATGACAAGTAGCGTATTAACAAGACCTAATAGAAAGCCATGACCCCTAACTACAACCTGGCCAAGTGCAGAACCTTGCGCATTGGGGTCACCAGCACTGTTGGTCCCTATAAGCTTGTTTTCCAGGTCTATACCCATGAACTCTTGGGGTATCAAGCCAGAAAGTATAAAGTCTGAGACATTTACATCAGAGGTAAAGGTTATACCAGAAGAAGTTGCTAGAAAACTCATCGCTTGATACAGAAGGGCGACTACAAAGGCGCGCACAAGCAGAGCAAGCCCACAACCTAGTGCAATGACAATACTAAGTGGGTCAGTGAGTACGGCTGCTGGGTTGCCGCATGGCCCGTTTAGTAACGCTACTCCTAAGCTCCGCTGCGCTTCTACTGCAGCACGACCACCCGTTGCAACCTTGTCCGTAATACTGGCGATTGTTTCGGTAGAATCAGATTTAAATTGCACTGTTTTACTCAGTACACAGCCGGCCTGGGTTGCCTGCTGAGTAGTATCTGCGCGTAACAAATACAGGTACTCCTTAGTACTCTGCGCCGTGGTATCGTGGAAGACACCGTTACTCTCCTCGCCTGTGGTAATCAATCCTTGGTAACCGCTCTGGGCAAGGCCAAGGCTCTGCCAGTTGGCACGCTTGAGCGCTTCGGCTGAATAACTCTGAGGATTAGTACTGACCACCTCTGCCCTAAAGATTTCAGCTCGGGCTGCCTGGTCTTGGTTGGTCTTGAGTGGCTGGTGTTTGAAGGAGTAGATAATTGCCATCCCTCCAAATACTGACCGGGCGGCAATGATCGGCTCGGTTGCAGCAGGGTTTGCCCCGGGAATAACACAGCCAAAATCAACCAGATTGACTGCTGGAGTTGGTTCCGAGCTTGGAATAGGAGTTACTAGTGGCCGCTCTTCAGCAACTGCCACAGGAACTGAAGATGCTGCGGCCTGTGCTACAGGAGTAGTATTCAGAATAGTTACTGCAACCTGCGCGAACACCAAAGCCCCCGCCATAAACCGGGTAATAAAGGAATAACGAGTACTTCCCGTTGACCGCATACATACAGTATATACCCTCCTGGAGGTACTCTGAAACTACTGAGCAGTGGTCAACCAGGCGGGCGAAAGTGCATCTCGAGCAGAACGGGCTGTGGAAGCCTTAGTTCGATAGGAGGCCTCAACCTCAGCCAGCTTGTCATAAATAATCGAGGCCTGATTCCAAGCCTCTGGGTAGCGTGAGTCCATGCGAATGGCCTCCTCAACCGGATAGCGCGCCAGAGCGTACTCGCCTACTCCTGCCAGCTCAACTGCTTTAGTAAGCGCAGATTTTGGCGTAGGAAACTGCGCCGTTGCTTCATCGATCATGCGCACTAGCGCCGTATTGCCATGCTCAGCAAAAAACTGCCGCGCAGCTCTTGGATCGGTCACTGCCTGCATGGCTACATCTAGATTAGTTTTGGCGACGGTGTTCGGCTCATACACGCGAATTGCTCTGCGATACTCGCTCTGCGCCTGATCGTACTGCCGAGCAGCCAAGTAAGCATTGCCACGCTGTACAAAACGGTCGCTCGCCCAGCTACGAATTGGCAGGCCAAGCTGGTAGGCAATAAGCACCGGCAAGGCGAGGCCAACCAAAATAATCAGAGTCGCCCGCCGTTTCGAGAACTTTTTTGCCGTAAGCTCAGTGACCATTTAGTTTTTTGCAGGAGCAACCGTTGGCCAGGGCTCAGTGATCAGTTGCGTCGTACCTTCGTGCAGGTTCTGCCAGATTGCTTCGGTTACAAAGGGCATGAATGGGTGCGCAAGCTTGAGAATGTTGTTGAGTGTGTACCAGAGTACGGCTGCAGTCTTATGGGTAACTCGATCCCCTTCTTTTTGATTTTTGGCAGCTTCTACGTATACATCGGCAAACTCGTGCCAAGCAAACTCGTGAAGCGCCTGAATAGCCTGAGCAAACCGATAGTTTTCTAGGTGAGATGTAATTTCACGTTGTACCAATGCAAAGCCCATCAAGATATCTCGATCAGCCTCAGTACTTCCTTCTAGCGCTACTTGTATTGCGTTACCATCATCTTGTGATAATTGCTTAAGTGAATGCAGCACTTCTTTAATTGGCAACTCAGCCGGTGATCGCCCGTCAAGCTGCATCATTACAAAGCGACTCATGTTCCAGAGCTTGTTGGCAAAGTTACGTCCGCCGATCATTTTTTCCTCTGGCAGAGGGATATCGCCTGCGGCCGCACTTCCTACTACCAACCCAAAACGCAGAGCATCTACGCCGTACTTGGCAGCAAGCTCTACCGGCGATACTACGTTTCCCTTAGATTTGCTCATCTTCTTGCCCTGGGCATCGTTGACCATGCCGTGGAAGTAGACGTTTTTGAACGGCACCTTGTCGGTTAGGTAGAGCCCCATCATCAGCATGCGAGTAACCCAAGAAAAGATCAGATCGCGACCGGTTTCCATAACCGTGGTTGGGTAAAAGTCACGCAGGTAGTCCTCGCCCATGGCTTCCATAACGGCAACTGGCCACTGGGCAGAAGAGAACCAGGTATCAAAGGTGTCAGGGTCGTTAGCAACGTCAGGATTCTCTGGCATAGCACCGGCAATCGGAATCCCCCACCAAATCTGGCGGGAAATGTTCCAATCACGCAGGCCACGCAGCCAATCTAGCTGAATCTTTTTGTAGCCCTCTGGGTAGTACTTCACCTCGCCTTTTTCGATTGCCTCTATCGCCCGTTCAGCCAGTGGACGAACCTTTATATACCACTGCGGCATGAGCATGGGTTCAATTGGCTGGAGTGATTTGTAGCAGAGCGCGACTGAATGTCGGTAGTTTTCGTCAATCTTCTCAATAAGGCCAAGAGATTGCAGCTTTTCGGCAATAGCTTTGCGCGCCTCACCTGCTTTCATGCCGGCAAATTCTCCCGCGATCGGCAGCAGCTTGCCATCAAGCCCGATTACCTGGGTAATCGGTAGGTTGTGACGCTGAGCAATCTCAAAGTCGATAGGATCGTGGGCAGGCGTAATTGTCATAGCGCCCGTACCAAACTCTGGCTTGATCGCTTCATCGGCGATCACATTCATTTTCACAAACTCGCCGGTGGCAATCTGAACATCGTAGGATTTGCCAACGAACTCTTTGTACCGAGAGTCCTCTGGATGCACCACAATTGTCTTGTCACCAAACTTAGTTTCAGGACGAACGGTGGCGATGGTAATTGGGCCGTACTTTATGTAGTAGAGCGGATCGGTGCGCTCTTCGTGTAAGACCTCGATGTCTGAGTACGCCGTTCGGTACTTAACAGTCCAGTTTACAATCCGGTTACCGCGGTAAATGAGACCTTCGTCGTACATTTTACGGAAGGTGGCATAGACGCGTTCAACCACCTTTTCATCTAAGGTAAAGCGATTGGTGTCCCAGTCTGCACTTGTTCCCATCATGCGTACTTGGCGCTCGATGTTTTCTTTATTGGCCAGGGTAAACTCCATCGTTTCCTTGCGGAACTGCTCTTGGGTCATCTGGAAACGCGACCGCCCTTCTTTCTCTAGCTTTTTCTCGAATACAATCTGGGTCTCAAAGCCGGCGTGATCCGTACCCATAACCATGAGGGTGCGATCACCGAGCATACGGTGGTAGCGCGCCATAATATCTTCTAGGGTACAGACCAGGGCGTGTCCCATGTGCAGGTTGCCATTAGCATTAAACGGGGGCATTACCAGTGACCAGGCTCTACCCTCTGCTTTTGGCTTAAAGGCGCCAGAAGACTCCCACATCTGATAGATGCGGTCCTCATGTTCCGATGCAATGTAGGCCTTAGGAAGCTCGCTCATACCTCAGCACTCTAGCGGAAAAAGCTGCTGCGTGCCAGATTAGGCAGCGGCAACTTGGCGGCGAGCAGTCACCTGCTGCTTGGTATTCTCTTTTAGATCTTGAGCTTTCTTTTCTATGCGATCAATTTTATTGGTATAGGTATTAATCGTTTCTGCCATACTCAGATCATACGATTCCATGGTCTGCTCAAGCTCAGGCAATAGTTGATTCAGAAATTCCTGAATTTCTTCTAGTTCGGCAATTTCTTGCTGTAGGGCTTGCTGGTCGTTCATGCTGCCCTCTCTTGCTCATAGCCGGCCAAGCGCGAGCGTAGTGCTTGCAACCGCTGCTCAGTCGCAGCCTTAGTGCTGAGTAGTATACTTTTTTGTAGTGCCATCTGCTGTAGTAGGGTGCGCGGCTCTAAAATAATCGTACCCATAGTCTGTGAGTCAATGAGTAGCATGGTTTTAATGTCGCCTCGGTGGTAGGCTTCCATGTACGTTGCGTTATGTTGGTTGGGGTCAAAGTAGAGTTCGCTCTGCTCAGCAACTTTTGCCGTAGCTTCTAGGTTGCCCTTGGCCAGGGCACGAGCATAGTAGGCACCATCTACATTCTCACGAATGTGACGATCGTGACGCCGATGCTCAAAGAGATCGATTTCTTGTGTGGTACGAAAGAGTCGCTCTTCTTGATCAGCAACAATCCGACGCAGCTCAGCAAACTCTGCACGCTGCGCTGAACGCTCCCGCCAACCCGCAATTAAGGCTGCTGGCTTAGCCAGCGCATTGCGGGCAGCTACTGCACGGCCTTCTAAAAATTCGCCTCCCGATTGCAGCATTTCTTCTACCATCGAACGTGCTTTGTCTGCGATTTCCTGGCGGAAGGCCTCACCTCCCTCAACGGCAATGGCTTCAGCGGCGCTGGTATCGGCAAAAATCTGCTTTAGCCTTCCACCTAGCCCACGCAGACCTTCAAAAGCCGCCGTAAGCGTACGACGTTCAGGCTTTGGCGCCTCTTGGTCAGGAGTTTTACGCTCCAGATCTGTGTGTGACTTCCAAAAAACTTCTGGTAATCCCATGTCTCCATGGTATGGCGCTCGCGGTTCTACGTCAAATTACCCCTGGAATATGCTAGGCTGGAGCAATGGACCACCCACATGTTGAGCCACTGTCACGTTTTCTGCACTCCGCTGCCTGGGAGGCACACCTTGTGCACGACTACCCCCTGGTACATCGTGACACGCAAACCGACGCTCTCTTTACGCAAATCCTTCTACCGTTAAAAGGAAGTTTTTGGCGCGGTAGCCGTGTGCCAGTACCCGAAGACTGGAAGTTGCCAGATCTACCCGGCAACCCTTGGTTTGTACGTATTCAGCCAGATACCTTAGCGGCAGAGCAAGCCTTACGCAAAACCTGCGCAGGCAAGCTACGTACTGTACGACGTGCAATTCAGCCTCCTCAAACTATTGCGATCAATTTGCAGAGGCCAGAGAAAGAAATTTTGCACGAAATGCACCAAAAGCACCGCTACAATATTCGCCTAGCGACTAAGTCCGGGGTGACCGTAGAGGTAGTCTCATCACACTTTGTGACTGAGTTTAAAAAGATGTGGGAACTTATAGAAAAAACCTCTGAGCGACATGGGATACGCAATCATGACCGGCCACACTATGAGTCTATTGTGCAGTCGCTGCAATCCGATCACATGGTGCACTTGGCGTTTGCATACACCGCAGGCGGTGCTCCTGCTGCCGGAGCTCTACTGGTTGAGTGTGACGGCGTGCTCACCTACCTACACGGCGGCTCAGATTATGAGTTGCAGGTACTAAAAGCACCCTTCTTGCTCCACTGGGAAATTATGAGGTGGGCACAGCGGCGCGGCATAGCTACCTACGATCTGTGGGGAGTGAATACACGTGATGGAAAGCCAATGGAGAACCACCCATCTTACGGTACAACTCGGTTTAAGATTGGGTTTGGCGGTACATTAGTGCGCTATCCGCGTACCTACGATATTATCTTGCGTCCTTTCTGGTATAGTCTGTACCGATTGGGGCAAACATTCCGCCGTACTCCCCCCTCATTTAACGACCAGTAGATGCTCTCGCGAATCAAGCAGTTTTTCCGCCGTCGGCTTTCTCAGCGCCAGATTAACTTCCTCCATAAGCTGGAGGCTATGTACTACGCGGCGCGCAATGGGTTCCCTGGCCGCTCTATGGTGGTATTCGCCATTACCGGAACCAAGGGAAAAACTACCGCCTCACACTTTTTAGCTTCTATCTTAGAAGAAGCTGGTTACACCGTTGGCATGGCCACCACGGTTGATTTTCAGATTGCTGATGAAATTAGGAGCAACCAAGCAAATAAGAGCGTGTTACACCCTAAGTATTTGCAGCCCTTACTCAAGGAAATGAAAGAGGCGCGTTGCAATGTACTCGTTCTAGAGGTTACCTCTCACGCCATAGACCAAAATCGTATCTGGGGGATACCAATCCGTTATGCAGGCTTTACCAACCTCGGTCACGATCACCTTGACTACCACGGCAGCATGGAGGTGTACCGTGATGTAAAGAAACGCTTGTTCATGGGTCGCCAACTGCGCGCCATTGCGGTAAATGCTGATGACCCAGTTGGGCGTATGTTTATTGAGCAGTCACCTGCTCCTCGTAAGGTGGGGTATAGCACTGAGGGGCTGGAACCCGTGCCAGGCAGTACCGAGATGGTGTATGCAGACAAGGTCTCAGCTAACTCCACTAGCGCTACCTTTACCTTGGTCACCGAAAATGAAGCAGAACGCGTACAGCTCCAGCTTCCCGGCAGATTTAATGTTGAGAATGCCCTGGTTGCTGCATCACTCGCGCTCAATCTTAATCTAAAGTTAAGTACCATTGCCGCTGGTTTGCAGCGCCTAGAGCGCGTGGCTGGCAGGTTGGAGACTATTGAGACAAAGAAGGGCTCGACGATTATTATTGATTACGCCCATACTCCGGATTCACTCGAAAAACTCTACGCCACCCTACGACCTGATGTGCGCGGCAAAATGATAGGCGTATTAGGATGCACCGGCGACCGCGATAAAACCAAGCGGCCGATTATGGGCGCACTTGCAGCACGCTTCTGTGATCTTGTGTACATTACCGACGAAGAGCCCTATACCGAAGACCCACGCGCTATCATTGAAGAGATCGCTAAAGGAGTACCGCGCGGTCGATCACTCTTTAAGCCGAGTCGCGATCAAATCCTTAAACGTCAGGAGCGACCAATCTTTAAGAAAGAGGAAGCAGCCGACGGTGAAGGCGTGTGGTGGTGGAAGGTTACTGATCGTCGTGAAGCAATTGAGCGCGCTATTAAACAATGTAAGTTAGACGATGTGGTACTAATAACTGGAATGGGGGCACAAGAGTTTAAGATAGTCGGCGATCAGAAGGTGCCGTGGAGCGATCGTGCTATCGTAATGGAGATTCTGAAAGCAGAAAAACTTATTGCCTAAACTATGCTCCCTAAATCTGTCCGCACCACGCTAACTACTCTGCACAGTGTTCTCTTTATTGGGTCTCTATTTATGATTCTGACCTTCACCGGCGTAACGGCGCATGCGTCAGAATCACTGGCAAAATTGATTAGCTTCTTTTTGTGGGCCTTGATTATTGGTACACCATTAGTTACCGGCTTTGGAGCAGCTCTTACCTGGAAACAGCGTAAGGGCAAAACAAAAACTGCTCGCCTGGCTCAAATCAGTCTGGCTTGGCTTCTCCTCCATGTTTTTCTAACCATTTGGCTCTTTGGTTTTGCAATTGAAAGCACCACTAACCCACAGGGAAATCGAGCCTTAGATTGGCTGCTGAGCGCTTATGCAATTGCCCTCTTTCCTATGCTTTGTGCGACTTGTTTGTACCTACTGACTCCTAGCCGAAAAAAGGATGAGTAAGTTGCTATTACTGGTTGACGGGAACGCACTCTTTTACCGAGCCTACCACGCTTTCCCTAAAGAGTTCACTACGCCAGATGGCCGCCCAAGCGGTGCGGCTTTCGGGTTCACCCGCATTCTTTTAGCGGCTATTCGTACCCACAAACCCAGCCACGTTGCAGTCTGTTTTGACGTAGAAGGTCCAACCTTCCGTGATGACTTATACGAGAGCTACAAAGCAACGCGCAGTGCCATGCCAGACGACCTAAAGGCGCAAGTTCCCATGATCTGGGAACTGGTTAAGCGACTGGAAGTACCACTGTTTTCGGCGCCACGCTACGAAGCTGACGACTTAATTGGTACCCTTGCCCAACAGGCTGTTAAGCAGTATGACGACCTAGATGTGCTCGTACTATCTGGTGACCAAGACCTTTTGCAGTTGGTTACAGACCGGGTGCACGTGTATGCCCCACACATAGGCTTTGCCAAAGCGGCCCTTTATGACCCTAAGGCAGTGCAGGATAAGTATGGGTTTTCTCCTATCCAAATGATTGAGTACAAGTCGCTGCGTGGCGATGCGTCTGACAACATCCCCGGCGTACCCGGCATTGGTGAGGTTACCGCCAAGCAGCTGCTTGCCGAGTTTCACTCCTTAGAAGGTATCTATACAGCGATACAAGCTGGCAAAGCGACCTCGGTTAAAGCTGGGGTACTTGCAAAACTACAGGCGGGTGAAGCCAGTGGTCGCCTTAGTCACACCTTGGCGACCATCAAGACTGACGCACCTGTGAACCTAGAACTTGATGGCTGTAAGCTGGAAATTGCTCACCCTGAAAATCTGATTGCTCTTTTTCAGGAGTATGGCTTTAAGAGCCTTATTCAGGAGCTCCCAAAATCTCACAAGTTGGTAAGTGAAGCCGCCGATGTGTTTGCTGGAGCAGCCACTGCCAGTTATGAAGCGACACCAGTAGAACCGCAGAACGAATCTGAGGAACTCGATGTAAAACTTGCTCCGATTCTTAGGTCCATGGAAGAGCGTGGTGCCATGATTGATAAGCCGTACCTAGCAGACTTACAGGTTGAGTACACTGAAGAAATCGAAAAGCTTAAGGACAGGCTAAATAGCTTGGCTGGCCAACCCTTCAATCCTGACTCCCCCCAACAGGTGAGCTACATTCTGTACGACGTAATGCACGCCCCTACCCAGTTTGTGCGTAAAGGCAAAACGGGATACACCACAGACGCTGCCACCCTTAGCGCGCTGGCTCCCACACTACCTATAGCTGAGGTACTCTTAAATTACCGTGAAATTACCAAGTTACAGTCCACCTACATCAAACCGCTCCAAGAGATTGCTGACGAGCAGGACCGGCTGCATACTTCCTACGCACCTGACACCGCCACAGGGCGCATTTCATCGCGCAACCCAAACTTGCAGAATATCCCAATTCGCAAAGAGCAAGGCAAACGTATTCGTCGCGCATTTATTGCACCAAAGGGTAAAAAGCTGATTGTAGCTGATTACTCACAGATGGAGCTGCGCATAGCCGCTCACCTATCGCAGGATCCCGTAATGATTGAGGCATTCAAGACAGGCCAGGATTTCCATGAGCAAACCGCTACCCGCATGGGGGTTGACCGTCGCACGGCTAAGATCATCAACTTCTCTATTTTGTACGGTAAAACTGCCTTCACCTTTGCTGGTGATCTAGGAATTACGGTAGAAGAAGCCAAAAAATACATTGAGCAGTACTTCACTACCTTTGCCAAGCTCAAACAGTACGTAGACAAGGTTCTGGAGGAAGCTCGGACAAATGGGTATGTGACCACCATGCTCAACCGTCGTCGCTACTTACCTGATATTACTTCGAGCAACTTCCAACGCCGGTCTGCCGCTGAACGCGAGGCGGTTAACCTACCTATTCAAGGTAGTCAGGCGGAATTCCTGAAGCAGGCCATGGTTAACTTAGAGCCGCTGTTGGAAAAGATCCCCGGCGCGCAAATGATCCTAACCGTACATGACGAACTTGTGGTTGAAGCTAACGAAGCAGACGAGGAGAAAGTTGCCAAAGTGCTTAAAAAAACCATGGTTGAGGCCATGGAACTTTCGGTACCCGTCGAGGTGCAGGTAAAGTCTGGCAGTAACTGGGCCGAACTTACCCCACTAAATCTCTAGAAACTTTGTGGGCAGACCCAGTAACCTACCCCCTTTTAGCTGTCTTTGTAACGTGATGAGCCAGTAGCTGGCGCATCAGCAGTACAAAGCGCTCAGGCGCTTGCACTACAGGTAATGTGCCGGTAGAGGCATTCTCTTGCTCATGAATCTGCAGCCACCAGCTGTGACCGTGCTTGTCGCGTTCAAAATCTGTATGAATACGTAGGACAAAGTGTGATCCAGGAAATTCCGCATGCAGCACCGTAAAGAGCATGGTAAGAACCTGGCCAATCCCCTTGCGCTGTGGCGCATTCAGCGAACCCACACTCACGTCTGGTGCGGCAGGCAAGAACCAGAGCTCCTTACTGCAACGTGGTGCTGATGGCACATACACATCGCCCACCTTGTCCTCGTGAATCACAAAGAGTCGCTCCTTTTCGCGTATTTTTTCTATAACGTGACTGGGTAGCACGTCTCCCATACCAATGAGCGGGTGGCTAGCAGCAATCAGGTCACCCACGCGCTGATACTCGGGACCAGCAGTGTGCAACCCTGAGGTATGTAGCACCATGGAGACATAATGCACGTGGTGGTTGTGCCTAATCTGACGTAATCGCTCAGCCAGTAACACAAACCATCCATCCCATGTTTCTGATGACCAAGCAAAAAAACTCTCAGTGCGGGTGTAGAGCAGTAACTCGTATTCACCAAAGGGCGGCTGCTCGGCATAGACCAGCTCCTCATGCGATCGTGAACCTGGTTTTTGCAGGGCATCGAGCACAAATGGCTGGCGTGGGTAGGTTGCCGCAACAAAATCTGTCGCTCTTGCGGCTGCCGCAGCATTAATCAAGTTTGCCTTTTGAATAGTGAGCAGCGACGGCAACGGCTCGCCCAAAAGAATCCACTGGTTGCAGGCCGCATTAAAGCGAAATGTATACATGTAGACTTATGGTACGACAGATTGCATTCAGGCGCTAGAGCTGCTACTATGCATCTGTTCATTATCTAATTGTGGTACATGCCTGTAACTAAGTCTGCCAAAAAAGCACTGCGAGTTTCTGCTCGCCGTAAAGAAGAAAACCTTGCAATCAAGGGTCTGTATAAGAATGCCGTAAAGCTCGTACGTAAAGCTGTTGAGCAGGGTACTGAAGACGTGCAGGAACTTGTGTCCTCCGCTCAGAGCACCCTTAACCGTGCGGCTAAGAGCAAGACCATTCACAAAAATAAGGCAGCCCGCCTGATGTCACGCCTGGCAAAAAAGGTAGCAACTGGCACTAACGGTAACGCTACTACCAAGAAAAAGTCTAGCGCCAAAAAAGCAGCACCAAAGAAAAAGACCACAAAGAAAAAGTAGCTTCCCTTGAAGCAACTACCACCACTCTCTTGCCAGGGTGGTGGTTTTTTATATGATAGTGTCATATGCAGCGTGAACGTATTACGATCACGATCGAAACGGATCTGCTCGGGGCTGTAGATGAGTTAATCGATCACTCTAAGATTAGAAACCGATCGCATGCCATTGAGCACGCGATTCGTTCGGGGTTAACCCTGCATGAAATTCGTCATGCATTTTTCATACTAGGTAATACATTTCCCGATGGTGCTCTGGTGGCCACACTATTTGCTAGTCTCAGAAGCCTCGGAATTTCACACTGCTTCATCATTGCTGAGCCTGGAAAGCTGGCTGACGCCGAAGTTTTAGCCGCAACACTACGACAAACGCAGGGTGACATCTTTCTTACCGCACTGCCTGGTGACTTTGGTACCGCCGGCGCACTCCTACTCAAACAGCCGGAAGTTACTGGGAGCATGCTGATTGTAGACCTAGGCCAGGTTATGACAGTACCGCCAGCCCTGCAAACTGCCTATAGTTTTCATCGCCAACGTAACCAAGTTCTCACACACCTCCTACATAGTAGTGACGGCAGTACCTTTACTAGTAGTGGCTTTAGTTTTGCGCAGCCTGAACTATTTGCGGCAATCCCTCCTGGTATTGCCTCACTCCAAGAAACCGTATTTCCCAATCTGGTTAAAGGCGGTAAAGTGAGTACATATGCCTACTAGCACCCCTTCGTACGCGCTAATCATGGCAGGCGGCAGTGGCACGCGCCTCTGGCCAATGAGTCGCAATGCGTTCCCCAAGCAGTTCCAACCCCTATTGGGAGAAGAAACGCCGTTTCAGCACATGGTGAGACTGCTAACTCAGGTAATCCCAATCGAAAAAGTCTTTGTGCAGATTACACCTGCGTTTAAAGATTTTATTCGTGAGCAAGCTCCGCAGATACCTACGGCAAATATTCTGATTGAACCAAGTCGACGTGACACTGGTCCAGCGGTTATATACGGACTCATGGAAATTGTAAAGCGTGATCCTGATGCAATCGTGACTACCGTCTGGTCAGATCACGTGGTGACCAAGCCGGAAGTATTTGCCAAGGTGCTGACTACCTGTATTGAAGCAGCCACTGCCTTACCAAATCACCTAGTAACAGTAGGTGCAAAACCAGTGCGTGTAGAAACCGGCTATGGCCATATTGGCTGTGCAGAGGAGCTGCGTCCGGGAGTATTTGCTGTGAGCGAGTTTGTAGAGAAACCTGGCCAAGCTAAGGCAGAAGGCTTTATGGAATCGGGCAAGTACCTGTGGAATGTGGGCTACAACACAATGCGCGCGAGCACCTTCCTGCAAGAACTAAAAAAGGTGCGATCTGATCTTGCTGAAACGTTAGAATCGTTACAGCAGGCTGTAACTGGCGGTGATTCCAATACAATCGTGACCACTTTTGAAGCCCTTCCTAAGACTTCTGTGGACTTTTTGGTAGTGCAACAATTTCCCCACATGGCCGTAGTCCCGGCAGACATGGGATGGAGCGATATTGGCAACTGGGCTGAGGTCTACCGTGTGCGCCGTGAAAATTATCCACATTCCGTAGTAACCAGCGGTGACGTTTGGATTGCAGATAGCCACGACAGCCTCGTGTACGCCACGACCAAACCTGTTGCGATGATTGGGGTCAGCGATGTAGTCGTAGTAGAGACAGATGATGCTATTCTAGTGATGAATCGCCGCACCCCACCCAGTGAGCTTAAGCAGTTCCTGAACGACACTATTTCAACCGCTAACCCCGACCTCCTATGATGTTCGAACCCTCGATTTTCCGCGCCTATGACATGCGCGGAATCTACCCTTCACAAATGAATGAGCAGGTAGCCTATGCTGCTGGCCAAGCCTTTGTGCACATTATGGGGGCAAAGACAGTTGCTGTTGGTCGTGATGTGCGCACTACAGGCGTGAGCATGATGCAATCATTGATTACGGGGATTATTGACGCCGGCGCAAGCGTGATTGACGTGGGAGTAATCTCCACCGAAATGCTCTACTTTGCTGCCGCTACTCTTGACTGCGATGGTGGTATCACTGTTACTGCCTCCCATAACCCAAGTCAGTGGAATGGCCTAAAGTTTATCGGGAAGGGCGCAGAACCCCTTACAGGTGACGGCAAACTGGGTGAAATCTACAAGTTTATGCAAGAGGGTCATAAGCTTCTTGAGTTCACCAAGGGTAGTGTGCACCAAATGGATCTCTTGCCGAGCTACACTCACTACCTAGAGCGCTTTACCCCAGACCTACTCCCACACATGAAGCTGGTTGCCAACGTAAACTTTGGCGCCAACGGCAAAGTAGTAGACGCCGCCACTAAAAATCTTCCCCTAGAGATTGTGCGCCTTAACTGGGAAGAGAACGGCACATTCCCCAAAGGTACCCCTAACCCTATGCTGGCGAGCAATCGTCAGGAACTTTCAGAGGCCGTTGTGGCCAATCACGCCCAATTTGGCGTAGCCTGGGATGCTGATGCTGATCGCTGTTTCTTCTTTGATGAGCAAGGACGCTTCTTTAGCCCCTACTACATTAATGCCCTGCTAATTAGTGAGTTTGCGCAAGACCCCGGTCAGTCCTACATAGGTGAACGTCGCTTAATATGGGCAAACCAGGCAGCGGCAGCAAATGGTACTTACATTTTTAGTCGTACCGGCCATGGTTACATTAAAAAGGCCATGCGTGACCACAATGCCGTCTTTGGTGGCGAATCTAGCGGTCATTACTACTTCCGCGACTTTTATTTCTGCGATAGCGGTATGGTCACTTTCCTAAAGGTAATTGGTGTGTTTGCCCGCGAGATCACTGCTGGGCGTACCGTTGGTCAACTACTGGATACCTACATGGCACAGTTCCCAACCACTGGTGAGATCAACTACACCACATCACAGGCGCAAGACATTATTGACGCCGCCGCCAGTAAGTACGCAGATACAGACCAGAACCATGAAGATGGCTTGACCGTTGATTACAGCACCTGGCGATTCAACTTACGCAGCTCAAGTAACGAACCAATTATGCGCCTGAATATAGAAGCTAAGAGTCAGGAGGAACTCAAGCTTCGTCATCAGGAGCTCAGTGATCTTATCTCCAACTTTGACGCACAGGTTCACGCTGACGAATAACTTTCTGATATGGCAAAAATTCCTACCGTTCTTGGATTCGATATTGGGGCCACTAAACTAGCTTGGGGCTTGGTACAAGAAGATGGCGAGCTCCTAAAGCAGGGTGAATTCCCAACCCCACACAGCAAAGAAGATCTCCTAGAGAAGGTGGCTACTGTAGTTGAGCAAGCTGGCAAGGTTAAGGCCCTGGGTGTAGGCATTGCTGGAGTAACCACTGTCAACCATGAGGACATTGTGGTGTTCCCAAACATTCCTGAGCTCAGTCACTTTCAGATTGTTAAGGAGCTCCGCTCGTCATTTGGCCTACCGGTTGCTCTCGACAATGACGCGCGCTGCGCACTAGTTGGTGAATCTTGGCTTGGCTCGGCTATAGAGACAAGTAGTGCCGTTCTGATCACTGTTGGCACCGGCATTGGTGGGGCTGTTAAGCAAAAGGGAAGCGTTCTCCCCCATCCTACTGATGTCTCTAAAGAAATAGGTCGCATAGTAGCTGATCCAACCGACTTGCTACCGGTACAGGGTGAACGTGGCACTATCGAAGCCTTAATTGGCGGCAAAAACTTAGAAATGCGCTTTGGCATTTCTATGAAAGACGTAGCGATTGGCGCCAAGGCTAAGAATCCTGAGGACGTGCAACTATTTGAAGTGATCTCCAATTACTTTATGCAGTGTTTACGGGCAATTGTAGATGTGTACAATCCAAAGATGATCATTGTGGGTGGGCATGGCAGCGAAGAGCTTGACCTGTACCTACAAGGCGAGCCCCCTCGACCGGTAATTCCAGCGGCACTAGGTAAGATGGCTGGTGTATTTGGTGCTGCGCGCTTAGCTCTCGATCTACACGAAAAGCAGCTAGAAGAAGATAAGGAGTGGGGCGACGAAGAGGAAGAGGAAGAATAGTCAGCTAAGCTATAGTTTGACTTAATTGGTGAGATGTAAGCTGCCACAGGTTGCATTAGTGGTACGGCAGGAGCATAGGTTAGACACTCTTTGGTCTGGACAAAATAGTCCAAACCTGGTAATTTTGTGTGGCCATGCTTGCCCCTACCTCCGCTAAGCGGGGCAGGCCATGTACCTTAGGAAAGTAATTAGAACATGGCGCTATCGTCTAGAGGCCTAGGACATCTGGTTCTCATCCAGAAAATCGCGGGTTCGAATCCCGCTGGCGCTACCAGGAAAAGACCGTTATCCCGTCAGGGGTGGCGGTTTTTTCCTTTTAGTTCAATGACAGACCTTACAGTACTACGTGAAGCGTTAGCCGAGTCCTAGGAGGTGCCTGGTACTAAAGAATACTTTGCTCGTAAAGGCGGCACCTGCGGCGCACGTGACGGCAAGTAGACTGAACCCAACCTGTGCCACAGACCCCCTACTATCTCCTGAATTTCCTGTAACAGGAGGAAAAGAATCTGGTGAGACTGTCTCTTGCGGTGTCGGACTGTAGCTCGGACTAACTTCAGCAGTAGGGGTAGGA
>JAYRWT010000061.1:0-4074 GCA_041917855.1 Patescibacteria group bacterium
CACCGATAACGCCATGGAAATCGGCAAGATGGTACGCCAGGGCTTAATTGACTTTATGTGTATGGGGCCGGTAGTGCCAATGGTATTTGAGGGGCTGCATGCCGCCACCCTTGGTCGCAAACTGGTTGGTCACACCTTCCCACATCTTGCTGAGCCAGGTACAATCCGCGGTGATTACTCGCACGACACACCAGCTTCGGCAAATATTGAGAACCGCAGTATCTTTAATGTGGTGCATGCTTCCGAAAGCCGTGAAGATGCTAACAAAGAAATTTCACACTGGTTTACCTCTGAAGAACTACACGACTACGACCGTGCTGATCACGTGATAATGTTCGGCGACAAGCGTTAACTAGCTCCTGGCACACATATGGATGAGCTTGTTTCTAACCTGGCTGCAAGCTATCCAGATTGGTTAGCCATCTTGCTGGCTGGCGCAGTAATTTCTTTTGTTGCAACTGGCGCAGTACTGCGCATAAAGAGTCTGGCCAAATTTTCACCAGAAATACGCGATCGAGATGTGCATACTGAGCGTAAATCTCGGTTGGGTGGCGTGGCCATGTGGCTGAGCTTTAGTATTCTTGGAGTACTCCTGTTTCTTGGCCGTTCAGATCTTGGCTTTGGCCAAGGGACTATCTGGGGAATTGATCGTGTGCTACTTGGTATTGGCCTGGGTATGGGGGTTGTCCTGGTTACAGGCCTCATAGATGACATTAAGGGATTGAGCCCGCTCCAGCAGCTGGGTGCGCAGTTTTTAGCCGCTACAGCTGTGATCTGGGGAGGGGTGCAGATGGAGCTAATCAGGCTACCACTCGGCGGGGTACTTAGCTTTACTGCGGGCGCCTTTGATCTACCAAGCTGGCTTGGCGGAGGTGTGGTCTACCCACTAGGCGCTTTTCTGACCTATGTGTGGGTGATGGTGATCATTAACGTGATGAACTTCTTTGATGGGCTCGATGGTCTAGCCGGTAGTGTGGCTGCCATGGCTGCAACCGTCATGTTTGCGGTATGTGTGGTACTGGGGCTGCCGGCTCCGGCTATGCTCGCGCTGCTACTAGCCGGTGTAACTCTCGGGTTTTTACCTTGGAACTGGCACCCATCCCGCTTATTTATGGGGACAGTTGGGTCGCAGATGCTGGGCTTTGTTCTGGCGGTTACGGCGATTGTATCTGGTTCAAAGGTGGCAACTGCAGTACTAGTTCTTGGTATACCTGTACTTGATGCCGTTGTGGTAGTTGGCCGTCGCCTACTAGCCGGGGTGAGTCCATTTACCGCTGATCAGCGCCACCTGCACCACCGCCTGCTAAAGCTGGGTATGCCGGTGCCTTGGGTGGTAGTTACTATCACCTCAATTGCTGGGGTGTTTGGTTACCTTGCCTTGCGCACCCAGAACGCCCAAGGAAAGGGCGTACTGACACTAATTCTCGTTGGAGCAATGTTCTTGGTTATCCTAGCCACCTATCTACTTGAACGTCGCGCTGCCAGACGTGTAAACTGATCCTGTACATACCTAAGCCGTTGCCATGCCAGACACAGACCAACCACAGACATCTAATCCGGTAGCACCGGCAGCCCCCTCAACCGGTCCAAGCATGCCAGAAGATGGCCAAGCTCACACTATTTTGATTGTTGAAGATGACAAGGTACTGCAGGAGCTCTACTTTGACCGCTTTACCGCAGCGGGCTTACGAGTGATTCAGGCCTTTGATGGCTTGCAAGCACTTGATCGCTTAGATGCTAATCCAGATGTTCAGCTCGTACTGCTCGACCTAATGCTGCCAAAGCTTTCAGGTTACGACGTGCTTGCTCAGATTAAAAAGAATGCCGACAAGCGTGACATTCCAGTTATCATTGTTTCAGCTCTGGCTGACGTAGATGACCAGGCTAAGGGTCTACAACTAGGAGCGGCTGAGTATATCACGAAGGGCGAGGTACTGCCGGGAGTAGTCATTGACAAGATCAAGCAGTATGTCCTTTCTGTTCCAGGGCCAACGGAGTAACGAAGAGGTTCTCCTCGTTACCCACAAGCATCCCTTTGTTCTGCTGCACCACATTATAGTAGGCGCACTGCTGTTGCTGATACCTGTACTGGCCTGGCGGATTGCCTTAGTAGGGCCATTGCTGCTGTACACTCTGATCATCTGCTTACCCATAGCGCTGTTTTACCTGTACGTGGGTTGGTATGGCTGGAACCGCACCCTTTTGCTGATTACTAATGAGCGGGTGGTTTTTTTAGAGCAGCGTGGGCTATTTCAGCGTGAAATGATTGAGTGCAACATGGGAAATATTCAACAGGTTCAGCACCATGTAGACGGCATTATGCACACGCTTTTTGGGTACGGCAACCTGATTATGAGTAGCGGTGGCTCAGCAGAGCCAATTAAGATTAAAGATATGCCTGATCCATACCAGATCCAACAAGAGATTCAGCGAGCCACCGTGGGTGAAACTGATTACATGGATGAGCCGGAAGATGAATCAGGTCTTGTTGAGCCAGAGGCATCAAATATCTCAGATGAACCTGTCGTAGCCAGCACGAAGCCGAGTACCACGGATAAGAAGTAGGCAAGGCTGCCAGCGCACGCTGCTTAGATGGCAATTAGTATATTTTTTACGCAGTATCTGCTATAGTCTCCGATACTTGTAGTTGTAGCTACGAGGTGTGAGGCACATGAAACTTAAGATCGCATTTGATGCTGATGGTGCCGAGCGACCGCTTGAGGTTGCAGAGGCGCTGCGCAGCTTGATTAACAACCTGTCATCTCTGGGCGATTGCCCACCCGTGCATGTTCTGGTGTTTGGCAGACCAGAAAAACTGAAACAGATCCGACCACCTTTGCCTTTTGGTCTCGTGCCAAATGGGGATGATCAGTCCTCGTACTCAATGCAGCCACCTGAGTACGTTACCGACCGAACTCACCCACGTGAAGAAGGCTGGACTGAAACGTTGGTATACGGCAACGACAAGCTAATTCTGCAGCCGGTAGCCACCGGCACACCCTTTCCACACCATGCAAAGGGAGCATCGGTTAGGCGCTACAAACAGAGCTCAATCTATTGCGCGATTAGCGCGCTACAAGCAGATGAGGTGCATGCGGTTGTCTCGCCGGGTAATACTGGTGGCACCGTTGCCATGAGTGTGCTCAAGCTGAGTCATCATGACCCCGAGCTAAAAGCGGCTAAGATCAGGCCGGTACTGCCGGTTTGGCTGCCAATGCTCAAGGGTGATGTGCTAATCGGGGATGTGGGTGCGAACCCAGAAACTGACCTTGAAACACTGCTACACACTGCTGTGATGCTTGGTGCCTACTACCGACTGGAAAATGGAACTGCGCAGCTGCGCATGGGAATCCTGACCGTTGGTGAGGAGGGCGACAAAGGCAGCAGCCTGATAAACAAGGCTAAAGCGCGTCTGGTGGATGTTCCGGGCTTTGTTGGATCAGCTGAGCCGTACCAGATGCGAAGCGGTGAGATCACCGTTGCCGTCACGGACGGGCACACAGGTAACCTTTACCTCAAGGGTATGGAGACAATCCTGGGTGAGGCCTTCGACCCCATTCGGGAAGCTCGGCGCAAAACACCCAAGCTCCTGCTTGGTCTGGCGGCACTGGCTGCTCCGCGCCTGTTTATGGCCTTGCAGCAGACGGGTCGGCGGATGGATCGTGATCGAGTCGGGGGAGCCCCTTTGCTGGGGATCACTAAGCCGGTCATCGTCTGCCATGGTGGTGTGGGGGCACTTGGTATTGTTCAGGCAATCTACATGGCAGCAAGAGCTTGTGAAAGCCAGCTCTGCCAGGTTGTCCATGATGAACTCCTACAGCACTTCCAGGCAACTGGCGGTAGCTCTTCTGGGGTACAAGATGCTTCAGTATCCACTGTTGAGGCTACGACCATGACCTAAGTGGGGCAGCTCATTACTGTCTCACATAGCTCCAAGGGGGTTCTCGTTCTACCAGGAACGGGGACCCTCTTCTTTATTTACCTACAGCTATTTGCTATAAACCCAACAGGCAAGGGCCTGGAAAAACAATGTTGAACTTTAGTTTAAGAATACTCGCCTTGATGGCGGTAATG
>JAYRWT010000062.1:0-1452 GCA_041917855.1 Patescibacteria group bacterium
CGGTAGTTGGGAGGTTGAAGTTATAGGTGCCGGCGGCGGCTTGTGGTTGGATGGTGATGGTACCGGAGGTGGAGCCACTGAGACCAAGAGTGCCACTAAAACCATTAGTAGGATCACCAACGGTAAGGGTTCCTTTAATATCCGCGGATAAACCTGAGCCGTAAGTATTACTAAACGTGAGTGTGCGGGATGAACCTATATCATCATCAGCTAGAGTAACGTCTAGCCCGGTTGAGCTAGCAGTGAAGTTAACATTATTAATACTCCCGTTAGTCAAGGTTAGATTTCCAGGAGAGGCAGTATAGGCATCCCCCAACGAACTGGCGATAACCATAGTACTAGGATAGAAGTAACTCTGGTAGCTACCGGAGGCAGCATTCAGGGTAACTACTGGGTCAGTAAAGGAAGAAATACTAAACAAACTTGCACCGTTTTTCTGAAAGTTTAGAACATCGCCGTTAAATCCACTTCCTGCATTTATGCCTATATACGTACCTCCAAGATTACCGCCAGCAAGTGCTGAGCCCAGCTGCAGCAAGCTGCTAATACTAGATGTTGCAGGTGCGCCTGTTAAAGCAAGTGCATTGGCGCCTGTACGAGCCACAACCAATGTATCATCAGTTTTTAGCTGATCTGCAGCCCCTCGGTAAATATTAGTGTCTCCGCCAATAGTTATGCCGTCCGCAGCCGTGCCAGACGTACCCGCAAGGTATATTGCATAGTTATTGGTAGCTCCAGATTGTGCTGCCACGTAGACGCCGTACGCGTTGGTTAAACCAGACACACCTAGGTTTTCTACGTAAAGGCCGTGCGCACGGGTTGTAACTTTACCGGTAGAAGAAATAGATGGTGTTCGAGCCTCAAAAGCGCGCCAATCTGTAATATTTCCTGAACTCGAAAAGATTGGGATAGCGCGATACCCATAGCCGCTACTCACATTGCCAGCCCCCTGAACCCGAATATTTGCAGATGCGGCTGCTACCACACCCGTAGTACCTGTGGTTGTTTGTACAGCAGCATCCCCTTGTATCGCAGTAAGTGCCGAAAGATTGTTTGAGCCTGTGGCAACTACAGAAAACAAAAGCGCGCGCAAATCACTGGTTCCCCCAGCATCACCGCTACCCCAAACCGTAAGATTTGTAAGGTTGGTTGTACCACTGGAGAGCACGCCCGTCTTAAAGATAGTAAGTGCCTGAAAGGCATTACTACTAGCAGCAGTCCCCAGGCCAAGGTTGCCACTTATGGCGGCATCATTATTTACCGTTAACGCTGTCCCACTACCAGTAAGGGTGGTTGCGCCTGCTAAGGTAGTCGCCCCCGTATTAGAAACAGTCAGGATGTCAGTACCTGCTGCGTTAACACGGAGTGGCTTGACGGTAGAGCTTGCACCGGTGGCAATGTTTAAGAGGTAGCCGGTACCGTTAGAGGAAGCTGCAGTAGTGAGGTTGAGGA
>JAYRWT010000063.1:0-13183 GCA_041917855.1 Patescibacteria group bacterium
CAGTCGGTGGCGGCAGCGACGACGAAGATCAGCGTCGCCGCCAGGTCGCGCTCGCCAACACGCAGCCACGGCTCCGGCAGGTAGTACACGGCGATCAGCAGCGGGATCAGGATGATCCTCATGATCTGCCAGTCGTGCACCTCTACGGTGAGCTCACCTCGCCTACTGACGAATAGCGGGCCCTGCACCCACATGAAATCAGCTAGATCGAGCAGCTGAACACGCTCAAACAGTTCAGCGGATAGAATATCTTGCTTAAAGATAACCTGAATTTTACCGGTGGCATCTTGTAGGTCAGCAAATATGAGAGCCCCTTGGCCACGCAGCGCTGTTATGCGACCCGTAGTGGCTACTGCTTTGGCTTCAGGCGCCAGGGTAAGTATTGCATCCGGATCACCTCCAGGAGTAGTAAATGCCTCGAGCAGGTTTTTACCTTTCTCACGCACCGCTGCAATCCGCTCATGCTCGGGCGTTCGTGCAGGATACGGATCAACACCCAGCTCACGCCAGGCGGCAAGTTTAGCGCGACGAGCCGCAAACGGATCAAGATCGGCAAAATTAAACATGCCTTTATCTTAGCGTATCTAGCAAAAGGGCGGAACTGATGTTCCGCCCGGCTGCTTAGTTGATCTTGATGATGGTGTAGGTAACCTTACCGCCGTCTGGGATAGTCACGTCTACCTTCTGGCCAGCCTTTGAACCCACCAGAGCCTTACCAAGTGGAGACTCTACCGAAATGTGACCACTGGATGGGTCAGATTCGGCAGAACTAACCAAGATAAAGTTCATCTTGTCGCCATCAAGGCTAACTTCTACCTTAGAGCCAATCACTACAGTGCCGTGCTCAGACTTAGCCTTAGCCTCATCGATAACTTTTGCTTTCTTTAGAAGTGCTTCGAGTTCTTCAATGCGACCCTCAATAATGGACTGCTGGTTGCGAGCTGCATCGTACTCAGCGTTTTCAGAAAGATCACCGTATTCACGGGTTTCCTTGATCTTTTTGATGATATCTTTACGCTCAACATCAATAAGCTGCTTCAACTCAGACTTGAGCTTAGCAATGCCCTCTTTGGTGAGTAAGATGTCTTTCATACGTTGGACTTAACAATAACAATGTAATTTATCACCGCACTACTGTATCACAGGAACATGACGGTGTCAGTCAGGTAGCTTCCCCTTCTTTAGTACTTTCTTATGAAAAAAGTCAGCTGCACGCTGCTATCTGAATGACATGAGTATAGCGCGGAATGGCATTTTGTCAATCACATTGAGGCTCGATGTGCGCAATGATTGTACTACCTAAACAGGTTAGAACACACTTAGTCGGATTCTTTTCATACGCAAACAAAGAGTCAGGTACGCAGAACAGCCTGCCATAAAAAGTAGCGGCACCTCCACAAGTGGGAGATGCCGCTGTTGTGGGCTTTCGCCCAGTTATCGATCCTTTCGGCCTCGTCGTCGGCTTAGGTGATCGTGGTAACCGTGTTCGCGCAGGCCTGGCGACAGTTGGTCAACGAAGTGATCGAATTGATTGTCATACGCATATCATGCGGCGACGGATTTTGAATGAAGTTCATCTTCATGTTGTTCACCAAAGAGCTCTCACGGGCAGAACCCTACTGTTCTCCTTATGTCCCCGCTAACGGGAACGTTGTAACGGTTAAACTACGCGCCTGTGGCGGGAGTTTTTCCGTTGACTCTATTGATAGCAGCGCAGCGTGGACAGCGCAAGTGCTTAGCTCAAAACTGCCTTGATCCGTCGCACCCCAGCACTGACTGCCTCTTCTTTGACGATACTAAATATTCCTAGCTCCTTGGTGTTGGCTACATGTGGCCCGGTGCAGATTTCTTTGCTGTAAAACGTGCCGTCTGGGCGGCCAATTGTGTACACACTCACTGAACTACCGTATTTGTGGCCAAACAGACCAATAGCGCCTTCGGCACGAGCTGTATCTGGGCTAGTTACCTTACTGGTAATGTCTAGGCCGGCTTTGATTTGGGCGTTAACCTCGGTTTCTATGGCCTTAATCTGATCAGGGGTTAGTTTTTCTGGCCAGGAAAAATCAAAGCGGAGGCGTTCAGCGGTCAGGTTGCTACCGCGCTGCTGTACCTCAGGGCCAAGTACGTTGCGTAGTGCCTGATGCAGTAGGTGGGTTGCGGTATGGTAGCGCACCGTGGCATCAGAGTGGTCTGCTAACCCGCTAGAAAACTGTCCAGCAGAGGCTGTTCTGGAAAGATCTTGGTGCTTTTTGAACTCTTGTTCGAATTCTTTCTCGCTTATAACAATACCCTTGCTTTGGGCGTACTCCTTGGTTAGCTCCAGTGGAAAACCGTAGCTCTGGTACAAATCAAAGGCCTCCTTGCCAGTAAGTCGCTGGCGTTTTTGGATTTCTACTAACCCCTTGTCTATGGTGCGTTGAAACTTAGTAACCTCTTCTGTAAGTGACTGAATAATCTGCGTTTGCAGGCGGGCAATTTCTGGCAGCGCCTCGTTGTACATGCCGGCAACAGCCTGTACTGCATGGTGTACCCAATCGGTTCCAGCACCCGATGCTGCGTGCATCACCGCGCGACGAATTAAGCGGCGCAGTACGTAGCCTCTATCCTTATTACTGGGCAGCACCCCATCGCTAACTAGTACCACCGCCGCTCTGATATGGTCAGCGATGATACGCTCCGAACTTGGGTTATGGTCGCGCAGCGGTAGATGCTGGCGGATTACCTCAATCAGCGGCATGAACAGATCTGTCTCAAACGGGGTCTGCACACCTTGCAGAATCATAGTGATGCGCTCCAGGCCCATTCCGGTATCTACAGCGTGCTGGTGAAGGTGGTGAAAGGTTCCATCAGCAGTTTTGTTGTACTGCATGAAAACGTTATTCCAGATTTCTACCAAGCGGCCGGAATCAAAATCTGGCATCCCCTTGCCATCAGTCAGTGCAGCCTCATTCTGAATATCGTAGTGAATTTCGGTGTCTGGACCGCAGGGACCAGTTTGTCCTGCGGGACCCCACCAATTACTGGCCTTTGGCATGGTAAAAATACGACCCCCCTCAGCAATGGGCTGGTCAACCTTGGCATCTATGCCAACTGACTTAAATACTTCTTTCCAAATGCCGATTGATTCCTTGTCTTGCGGCGCGTCTGTATCCCCAGCAAAAACTGTAATGTAGAGACGATCAGGTTCAAAACCCAAACCCTTGTCCTTCGATGTAAGAAAGTGAAAGCTCCAGTTGATTGACTCTTTCTTAAAGTAATCTCCCAGTGACCAGTTCCCCAGCATCTCAAAGTAGGTAAGGTGACGGTTATCTCCCACCTCTTCGATATCGCCGGTTCTGACACATTTTTGCGAACTTGCTAAGCGCGGCCCCTGTGGATGGGCTTGACCCAATAGGTATGGAACCAGCGGGTGCATGCCAGCTGTAGTAAAGAGTACGGTTGGGTCATTATCAGGGACTAGGGAAGCCGAAGGTAGCACAGCATGCCCCTTTGCCTTAAAGAAATCCAGAAACCTGCGGCGAATTTGTGCTCCGGTTAAGTACATACCCCGATCTTAGCAGAAGCCTACAGATTGGGGAACTGAATCGTTGCCACCGTGCCGCGACCCGCCTCTGAGCTGAATGTAATCGAGCCGCTATGCATATGCACGATAGCGTTCGCGCTGTAGAGCCCTAGCCCTATGCCTTCGTAGTCAAAGTTGTAGAGACCGCTACCCCGGTAAAACTTTTCGCCCAATGCCGCAATAACTTCTCCACTCATTCCAATACCTTGGTCTGTAACCTGAACGCTGTATAGCCCCTGTTCGTAGCGCAAATCAACCTGTATTTGACCGTTTTCGTTACTAAACTTAATTGCGTTATCCAGCACAGCAATAATTGCTTGCTTCATGCGCCGAGCATCAATCCGTGTTTGCAGCTCGTCTACAGCGCTCGTCTGAAAACGTATGGCAATACCCTTCTTTCGGGCGAACACATCCATGGCGGCAATAGCACCTGTTACCAAATCGTTTATCTCGGTAACAGTAGTCTTTAGCTTTAAAGTATTACTATCGAGCTCACTGGCAAGCACCAACTGCTCAGCTACTATCCAGAGACGCTGCTCACCAAGCTGTATGGCTTCGTAGAGCTTTACCCGCTCCTCATGTGGGAGGTTGGCATCTGCTTCTTGCAACCGAGATACGGCGGTTTGAATTATGGTTATAGGCGTTAAAAGGTAGTGTGAGGCCAGGCCCACAAACTGCCCCTTACTATCATTGAGAATTTTTTGATTTCGCTTGTGTAGCCCTCGATTAACGATCAGCACAAAAAAGAGCACGCCCAGCAAAAAACCAGCGGCAACAAGAATTGCCTGCCCTCCAACGCCCGAGAGTAGCCCCTCCAGTGTCTGCATAGCCAAAGTATATCACGCTACCTGGCGGAACTCTGGTATAATCTGCACATGCGACTTTTTCGTCAGCGCCACCACTCTCCCGTTGCTCTCTCGCTTGATATCGGCACAGAGTTTGTTAAGGCCATTGTCTTTGAGGTGGTAGAAGAACACGGCATTGTGATCGGCAGCGGTCGAGAGCGACAGCGCCTATCTGATATTCATGGCGGAGCAGTAACTGACATTAGTGGTGTAATTGCTACCGCCGCTAAGGCGGTTGATCGTGCCTTTGAGCAAGCTGGTCGTGAGGCTAGTCAGGTAATCGTAGGTATTGCGGGCGAGCTGGTTAAGGGTACCACTACAACCACCACCATCACCCGCAAGGCTCACACCCACAAGATTACCGCATCTGAGCTGCGCGAAATTATTGGCGAAGCCCAAAAGAAGACTTTAGTGAAAAGTCGAAAGGATTTAGCCTGGGAAACGGGCTACGCCGAGATTGAGGTGCAGCTAGTACATTCAGCGGTAGTTGGGGTAAAAATCGATGGCTATACCGTAACTAACCCAATTGGTTTTCAGGGTAAAGAGGTTGAGGTTAGCATTTACACATCGTACGCCCCTTCTGTGCACGTTGGTGCTCTGCAAACTATAGTCGACGGCCTAGACCTCGATCTCATCTCTATAGCCACCGAGCCCTATGCTGTGGCTCGCTGCTTTGGCACCGAGGAATCTGGTGATATCTCCAGCATTTTCATTGATGTTGGCGGTGGCACCACCGATATTGCCGTGGTGCGCTCTGGTGGGCTAGAGGGCACAAAAATGTTTGCCTTGGGTGGACGCGTTTTTACCAAGCGTATTGCCACCAACTTTAAGCTCTCTTTCCGTGATGCCGAGGCCCGTAAGCTAGCCTACTCTAATGAAACCCTGACTGAAAAAGAAACTAAGCAAATCCGTGAAGCTATCGAAAGCGATGTGGCGGTTTGGCTGAGCGGTGTTGAGCTCGCTCTAGAGGAATTTACCTCTTCTGATCGCTTTCAAGATAACCCACTACTACCAAATCGCATGTACCTCTGTGGAGGTGGAAGCCTGCTACCCGATCTAAAAGAGGCACTGGAAAAGAAGTCCTGGCGCAGTAAGTTGCCGTTTGCGAAAGAGCCCGAGGTGCAGTACATTAAACCTGAGCAAGTGAGTAATATAATCGATAAGACTGAGATGCTCACTGGCGTGCAGGATGTAACCCCAATGGCCCTGGCCAACATTGCCCTCGACCTCATTGGCAGCGAGCCGGCCACCTCTAAAACCATGCACAAACTCCTACGAGGTCTGCGCTCATGAACGTACAAACTCTCTACATCGACGCCTCAGAAGAGATCACTACGGTGATTGAACAGCTTAAGGCTGCCAAACAACCTATTGTGGCTCTCGTGGTACCAAAGGGTTCAGTTATTTTGCAGAGCATTGTAAACCTCAAGCTTGCCCGCAAGGCAGCTCAAGATGCCCAAAAAGACTTGATTTTAGTCACCACCGATAAAATTGGTCGTAACCTAGCCGTTCAACTTGGCATACCTGTTGCGAACACAGAAAAAGAAATTCCACAGGCAGCTAGTGGTGAGGCACCCGAGGGAGAAGAATCTAATGTAGTGAACGGAGTGCGCATTCACCGCTACTACGCAGATAGTCCAGAGGAAGAAGTTACTGCTGCCGGTGGGGCCGCGACAACCACAGCAGCTACAACTGGCCCCAGCTTAGATGCTGCACCGATTATTCCACGTAGCATAATGACTACGGAACCTAGCCCGACCCCCACCCCACCTACCACTACCGCAGCTACAACAACTCCAGCTCAAGCAACAACCTCCACAGCATCGCCAACTGTAAGCCCAACGGCCGCTCCCGTAACTGAAACCACCGTTGGCGCTACTACAATTGCGCGCCGCAGCATCGATGCTCCTCAGCCCTCTACGACGGCAAAGGATACCGCCGCTACTACCAATTCCGATACTCAAGCTACTACAAATGAGGTAGCCCAAAACACACCAGTTGGCCCAACACCACAACCCATCACCGGCATTCCGGTTGAGCAAACCGCTCTCAGGCTTCGCAAACCACTATTCAGGCGTATTTTGATCGTGGCAATTCCTGTGGTTGTCATCTTTAGTGGAGCTGCACTAGCTATGGCCTACTTCCCTAAGAGCAGCGTCTCCATTACAGTGCGGGGCGAGCCCTGGCAAAAAGAGTTAAGCTTTACAGCTAAGACTAGCCAGTCACAAACAAGCCCCGATAGTCTAACCCTGCCTGCAGAGGAGCTCACCGCCGAAACCGAAGGAAAAGTCAGTTTTACTGCTACTGGTAAAGCCCGCATAGGAACCAAGGCTAGTGGCACGGCTACGCTGTACAACAGCCAGGACACAACACCACAGAAGGTTCCAGCTGGTGCTCGAATCACCGCAAACGGTCTGACTTTTACTACTGATCAAGACGTCACCGTACCTGGCTTCCAAAAAAAGAATGGTGTGCCCATTACCGGTGAGGCTACGGTAAATATTACTGCAGTTGCAGTTGGTGAAGAAAACAACCTAGAAAACGTTGGCGCAACCCTGGTATCTCCGGTTAACAACAATCTTTCTATTAATATAGGCAAGACCTCTGGCGGAACTAGTCGCGAGGTAGTTGTGGTGAGTGATAGCGATGTAGCCAAGGCTCGCGACGAGCTATCAAAGAAGCTGCGCACAGAAATTCAGAGCAAGATTCAAGATAAGCTTGCTGGCCGAGAGGTGCTTGGCCAAGATGATGCCGATGTGTTTACCCTCAGCTCTTTTACCTCCAGCGTTGCTGTAGGCGCAGAAGCCAAAACTGCAGAGGTTAGCAGTAAGGCTACGCTGAGCCGCTTGGTAGCTGATATGGCTGTAATAAAACCTGCAATCCAAAACCGCCTCAAAGATCTTACTCCCGTCAACCAAAAACAGGTTATTGATCAGCGTGTAGACGTACTAAGTATTACTACCGACCGCAAAGCAGGTACGCTATCTTTTACTACCCGTACCTCAGGTAAGAACACTCCTATCTTCTCTACTGCGGCTATCCCTGAGGCAATTGCCGGCAAATCAGAATCTGAGGCGCTCCAACTTGTGCGCGATAAAACTCCAAGTACAAATGTAACAGTAACCCGTAATCCTGCTTGGTGGCCACTCTCTCGTTTCCCACTCAGCAGCAGCGCCATCACCATTACCGTGCAGTATGAATAGCCCCTTTTTAGCGCTTGACTTTGGCACAAAGCGAACGGGGGTAGCGCTTTCTATTAGCGGAATTTTGGTTGAGCCACTCACTACCATTAGCTGGGACCCACCACACCCAGCCCCTCTCATGGAGGAGATCGTTCGTATTATCCAACGACACGAGATTTGCACCGTCATTGCCGGCGTCCCCACAAACGAGGATGACACCCCCACTCCACAAGCATTGAAGACTGTTCACTTAATCGAGCTGCTACAAAAGTCTCTTACTGCCCATGATTTAGATATTCCCGTAGTCAGGGTAAATGAGTACCAGAGCACGCAAGATGCTGCCTCTCTGTTTCCAAATGCAGATAAGGACGCTGGGGCTGCCGCAGTACTCCTGCAGGACTACCTAGACAACCGTGATGCATAAAAGTTTTTGGATTGGCTTTAGTGTTGTTGGGCTAGCCTTGCTTATTTCCGCCACTTTCCTCGTGCGCTACGCGCTTGTTCAACGCGATGAGCGAAACCGCCTAATTAATGAGCAAAAACGCGAAGACATAAAGATTACCATTGTAGAAGGTAAGCGCCGCGAAGAAATTGCTGCGCAGTTAGCCAGTGCCGGTGTCTGCAGCTACGACGACTTTATTACAGCCTCCGCCGGGAGTGAAGGGAGGCTTTTCCCAGATACCTATCGCTTCTTCCCCAACACACCGGCTCAGGATGTAGTCACCGTACTCACCAACACCTTCAACAAGCGAATAGCTAGCCTGAGCTCACAACCCCTCCCCAAGGGCTTACGCAGTGTGGACGAAGCTATTATTGTAGCCTCAATCGTAGAGCGAGAAGCTAAAACTGACACCGAGCGCGCCTCCATTGCGGAGGTCTACCTTAATCGCCTGCAAATCGGCATGAAGCTAGATGCCGACCCAACCACCCAGTACGCCAAGGATACCATCGCCTACCAAAAAAGCACCGCTCGGCAGCAGGTTGCTTTTTGGGGCACAATTACCCGTAATGACTACACGGCGGTAGTGTCACCATACAACACGTATACAATGGCCGGACTACCCCCTGGCCCAATTGCCAATCCTGGACTCGCCAGTATGAAGGCGGTGTATGCACCGCAAGAGCACGACTACTTTTACTTCTTCCACCGCAATGGACAGCTCTATCTTTCCAAGACACTCACAGAACACGAGCAAAAGCTCAGTCAGTTCTAATTGCTGTTTTTAATCTGAAATGCTACGCTGACGACATGCGCATTCCTTTTTTTGACCGGCTCGCAAGCCGGATTTCGCACGATATTGGTATCGACCTCGGTACTGCGTTCTCGCTCGTATACGTTAAGGGTCGAGGTGTAGTGATTAATGAGCCAAGCGTTGTCGCTATCAATAAGAAAAACAAGCAAATCTTAGCTATAGGCGAAGAAGCCAAGCGCATGGTCGGACGCACTCCGTCACATATCGTAGCTGTTCGCCCCCTGGTAGATGGTGTTGTATCTGACTTTGAGGTGACCGAGGCAATGCTCAAGTACTTCATCGATAAGGTTCACAAAGCCCGCTTCTCTCTTGTACCGAGGCCACGCGTAGTAGTTGGCATCCCCTACGGCGTAACTGAGGTAGAACGGCGCGCAGTAGAAGAAGCTGCCCTGAACGCAGGCGCCCGTCAGGTATTCTTAATTGAAGAACCAATGGCCGCCGCAATTGGTGCCAATCTACCCGTACAAGATGCAGCTGGTTGCATGGTGGTAGATATTGGAGGTGGCACCACCGAGGTTGCGGTAATCTCGCTTGGTGGCATAGTTACCTCTCGCTCCCTTCGCGTAGCCGGAGACGAGCTGAACGAAGATATTATTGCCTTTGCCCGCGATGAGCATAACTTACTCCTAGGTGAGCGCAGTGCCGAAGAAATCAAAATCATGATTGGCTCAGCGTACCCAACTAATGAGCGTCTTACCTATCCAATGCGTGGTCGCGACTTAATTACTGGCTTACCAAAAGAGATTCAGGTTACCGACGAAGAAATTCGTAAGGCGCTGAGTAAGTCTGTTAACACCATTGTGGAGGCTGTGAAGCTCACCGTAGAAGAAACTCCTCCTGAACTGATCGCCGACATAATGGATCGCGGTATCGTTCTAGCAGGCGGCGGCGCATTACTACGTGGCCTAGATCAACTCCTAAAAGAAGCAGCTCACATTCCTGTTTTTATAGCCGAAGATCCACTCAGCTGCGTTGCGCGTGGTACAGGGCAAGTTTTAGAAAACCTAGACCACCTGCAAGAAGTTTTGCTTCCAACCGTTTACCGCTAGCCCATGTCTCGCCGACTGATTACCTATGCTGTAGTCGTTCTGCTCATCCTAATTATTCCGATCAGTCAAGTCGGCTGGCTACGCGATGGTGTAAGCAGGTTCTTTGCTCCTCTTACTGGTTTTCTCACCAGTGGTGGTACCTCTATTCAGAACTATTTTCACAATCTTGCGAGCATCGGCGCTATTCAGGAGGATCGCGCCAAACTACAATCTCAGGTTGTCACTTTACAGAAATCACTGAGCGACCAAGAAGACTTGCGCCGCGAGAATGAGTCGCTACGCAAAGAGCTAGGCATTGCTGGTGTTGCCCGAGAAACCTCTAAGGTTTTTAGTAAGATTATCATTCAAGGCTTGGACCCTTTAGATCGTACGGTAACGATTGATGTTGGGCGTGCCCAGGGTGTGCGCCAGGGACAACCAGCCATCTATCAGGGCAGCCTCGTAGGTAGGATTGAAACAGTTCGTGAGTCAACCTCGGTAGTACGCTTAATTACCTCACCTAAGTCTATCGTTCAGGCTTGGGTACCAACCAAGAAAGAAAATGGCATTCTGCAGGGCGATGGTAATACTGTCACGCTTAAGGAGGTGAATCAGGGGGTACAGGTAGACATTGGTACGCTCGTAGAAACTAGTGGTCTTGGCGGCTCACTACCGCAGGGCATTCCAATTGGCAGCATTGAACAGACCAATAGTACCGCAAATAGCCTGAGCCAGAGCTTTAGGGTCAGCCTTCCCTACGACCCAAACAGTCTGGAGTCGCTGATTATTTTACTTACAAACCAGCAATGAGAATTTTGGCTTTCATTGGCGGCTTTCTCTTGGCTCTTGCTACACAAACCATCTTCGGAAGTATTGCCATACCTGTGATGAGTGTTGGTGTAGGGGTGGCAACCTACCACCTATTTATTACCCGTAGCCAGTTGGTCGGCAGCACTTTGGTTGGCGCAGCTCTGTGTTTTGAACTACTCGGCACGCATCGCCCCGGTATCTTTTTGCTGATTGTGCTAATCATGCATATTACCCGTGAGCTCGCCCCACACACCCTACGCTTTACCGATCCATTCACGCAGTACGCAATCCTCAACATAGTGCACATGACTGTCTTTGTATCTCTTATTTTGCCTCCTAACAGCTTGCTCCATACGCTGAGTTTGCTCCTTGTTATGATTGCGATTTGTCTCGTCTGGGCGTATAGTGCCTACACAACCCGCGCCAGTAAGCAGATCTCCCTGACATGAATCACTTCGATATTTTTGGGAACCCAACTGACAGCGAAACCATCAGCTCGTATGAGCTCGATGGTGATGGAACCTACCACCTCCCTCCCCAGGAACTAGAGCAAGCGGAACTTGTTGAAGACAGAACCACCCGCCAATACCCTTTCTTTACTGCTTTGCTTGTAGTCGTTGGTGCCGTGCTCCTGTTCCAGTGCTTTGAATTGCAGGTTACAAAAGCCACGGAGAACAAGAGCCTGGCTGAAGGTAACAGTGTGCGAGTAATCACTACTCAGCCAGAGCGCGGCTTAATTACTGACCGCAACGGAGCAGTACTTGCGCAGAATAGCCGCCAGGTGGCTCTAGCCATTAACCCACAAACCCTGCCTGCGAAAAAAGCAGATCGTGAGGCAGTTTACGACAAACTCCGTACATTGGCCAAGTTAGATAAAGAAACCATTAGTTTCATAGAAGACAACCGCCTCAAAGATCCGGAGCCCTTTGCCGTTAAAACGCGCTTAACTAAAGAAGAGGCTCTACTTTACCGCGAGTGGTTCTTTGCTGTTCCAGGTGTACAGCTGACTGAGATCCCTATCCGCAGCTACCAGGAGATTCCCTCCTTCGCTCACTTGGCCGGATATGTTGGTGGTGTATCTGAGTCCGATGTGGCTAGTGGTGCCGCCCTCAACCAGCAGGTTGGTAAAACTGGCCTGGAACGAGAATATAACGCACAACTCACCGGTACCCCTGGCAAACTAAGAGCAGAAGTAAATGCTCAGGGAGAATTAGTCAGACAGCTTAGTGACGGCAAGGGCAGCACACCAGCAACCGGTAGCACCCTGCAACTTGCGATCGACGCCGACCTTCAGAAGAAAGTCGCTGAAGCGCTGCAACGTGAATTAGTCAATCGCTTGCAACGTTATGGCAAACAACCAACTCTCGGTGCGAGTGCCGTGATTATAGACCCACGAACCGGAGCAGTGCGTGCCATGGTTTCTCTACCTGATTACTCCGCCAACTCCTTTGCTCAAGGTATCTCGAGTAGTGAGTACGGCAAGCTGCTCAACGACCCCGGCAAGCCCCTGCTTAATCGAGCAATTCAGGGTATTTTTACCCCTGGCTCTACCCTGAAACCGTTGGTAGCAGCCGGTGGCTTGCAAGACGGTCTGATTACGGCCAACACCCAAATGGATACCCCTGAAGCCATAGTAATTGGAGACTTTCGCTTTCCCGACTGGAAGTTCCACGGTCAAACCAACACTCGCAAAGCATTAGCTGAATCAAATAATATTTTCTTCTATGCCCTAGGAGGCGGCTGGGAGGAACGTAAGTTTAAAGGTCTCGGTATTACTAGGTTGCGTGAGTACTTGGCCAGTTTTGGCTTAGGCGAAACTACTGGTCTTGACCTACCTGGTGAAGATGCTGGCTTACTACCAAGTCCGGAGTGGAAAGAAAAAGTGGTGGGCGAGCCTTGGTATATTGGCAACACCTACCAAATGGCCATTGGTCAGGGCTATCTACTCACTACCCCCCTTCAAATGGCTAATGCCACAGCGGCCATTGCCAACGGAGGAACACTCTGGAAACCTCACTTGGCTGAGGCCTTTGTTGACCCTGCAACTAAAGCAAGGTCCGAGATTAAACCGGTGGCAATCCGCTCCAATTTTATTAGCGCGGGGAACCTTAAAACCGTACGTGAAGGCATGCGTCAGGCAGTAGAAAGTGGATCTGCCCGCCTACTTAACAACCTAAAGGTGCGTGCAGCCGGCAAAACGGGTACGGCCCAGTTTGGCGACAAGGGACTTACCCACGCTTGGTTCACCGGATTTGCACCCTACGATAACCCTGAAATTGCCTTTTCCGTACTAATTGAGGGTGGCGGTGAAAGCTTTTACTCCTCTGTTCCAGTCGCCGAAGAAATACTACGCGCCTACTTTAACGAGCCGCTACAGCCTGGACAAAAGCTTTTTTCTGCACCCGATGCCCAGACCAGTAATGCAATTGCGGCAGAATTCCGAGGAGAACGCTAATGGCCTGGAAACGCCTTGATCTATTAAGTAAGCGTCAGTTTACTTCCC
>JAYRWT010000064.1:0-13451 GCA_041917855.1 Patescibacteria group bacterium
ACGCTCTTGTCGCACTCGGTCTGCTCTTTGGAAGTACCGGAGCGGCCCATGCTGCGTCTGCTTTTGGTATAACAGCTACTCTAGGCGATCCAATCTCGTTGGGCGACCCCATTGTTGAGTATCCGGATATTCCGCTGATCGATACCGTAGCGCCAACTATCTCTAATTTCAGCATTACTAATGCAGCAAAGTGGGGAAGTAGTTATCAAATTTTAGCGCAACCTAAGCATATCTCCGAAGCTACAGGCCATACTGTGGTAGGCGGTACCGTACAAATGGGCGCCTCATATACTGATAATGAAACGCTCACCAATGTCATAGCCTACCTACCAGGTCGTGGCTTTTTTGGTGATAGTGAATTTTCTCCTCTCCCAACCAATAATGCTACTTGGAATCCAGTGCCACAGGGCCACTACGATATCACCTGGGACACCAAGGCGGGGGTTGATTGGCGCGCTGTCACCGATGGCAACTACCAGTTTAAGTTCCAGGCGCGTGATCATGGCACCTGGAACGGTACTACTTGGGTACAGAACTATGCTGAAGAGTCGCTGACCGTTACCATAGACAATACTGCCCCATCTGTTGAGTTTATTGGCGCAACACCAGCTGAAGGAGCGCGCGTATCAGGTGCGATTAAGGTGCAAGGGCACTTTTCTGATGCTAATGGCCTGATGAATACAGATATTGGTGTGCACACCATTGAGTGGGTCTGCCATACCGATTGGCCAGACGGGCTAGATATGAAAAAGGGCTGTGAAGTAGATACTACTAAATACCCAGATGGACCGTACAAATTGGTCATGCAGGGCAGGGATAAGGCGGGTAACGAAACCCAGGTATACCGTAACATCATTATTGATAACGTATCGCCAGACAAGCCAGTGCACCTTACGCCTGCTTCACTAAGCTTTGCGCAACCATCCGCTACTCAGCATTTTGATTGGAGCGACGTGCCAAGTGACGAGGGTGAGGGAACAAAAAACATCTACGTGTTCCGCGCTACCTATAATGACTCCGGCTGTCATACGGTAGACGGAATGTTGGTAGACCCAGTGGTGTACCAAAAGACTGCAACATCCGACTTTAGTATGAGTACTGAAGAAGGGATGTACTGCTGGCAGGTTGCTACGCTGGCCGAAGGTGGCAAAATGTCAGATTGGACCACTCCGTGGGTGCTGTACGTAGACGCTACTCCGCCTTCGCTTCCTGTACACTTGTGGCCTGCAAGTGGGGCGGTAATGCAAAGCGCGGCGCTTACCCACATTGATTGGACAGACTCTGAGGACACACTGCCAGTTCCTTGGGCAGATGCACTTGCTAGCACTGTGCACTATTTCTATGAGTCATCACTCTCTCCAAATACGCAAGAAGATGGCTCGTTCACTACCCCAATCTACGTTTCAGGGGCACTCACAACCTCGCAGATTCCAACACCTGGCACGCCAGAGGGAACCTACTTTTGGCATGTACGTGCAGTAGATGAGGCGGGCAACTCTACACAGTGGACAAGTGCCTGGACTGTGACCGTAGATGACACGGCTCCACTGCCTCCAAACTTGATCGCGCCAGTGGATGGTAGTTTACACGATGGCTCTAGCATTACGTTTGGCGCGCTTAGTTCAGCAGCGGTTACGCGCTTTGAGTTTGAGTTCTGTGCTGTTGATCCAGGGGATGAAGGAGCTGCCTGCGAAAACGTAATTGCTACAGCGCAGGAAGAAACTGGTGCGCATGTTATGAGCAATCCAAGCAGCGGACACTTCTGGTGGCGTGCGCGGGTAAAGGATGCTGCCGGTAATTGGAGCGGTTGGAGTACCTCTTTTGAGCTCACTGTTGATGCTGATCGGCCCGTTGTCACACTCTCTACTCCAGCTGTGGGTAGTGGTGGTCTTACTAGTGTTACACTAACTGCTCTCGATAGTGGCACCGGCCTAAGCGCAGCGCAGTACCGAGTATCGGTTGCTGGCTCAGCCTTTGGCTCTTGGACTTCTGTAACTACTAACAGCTCGGGTCAGGCCTCTATTATCCTTGGCCCACTCGATCCAGGACTTTACACCGTGCAAGGCCGTGCTCTAGATTTGGCTGGCAACGAGAGTGATATCGCTGCAAAAGAGTTTGCCGTGATTGCTCCAACGCCTTCGCCAACCCCAACACCAAGTCCCTCACCAGTTGCGGTTGCGTCTACGCCAACACCTACGACTACTCCAGCCCCAACCCCAACGGCTACTCCGGGTACGGGTGGGCAGCAAGGTTCTGGAGGAGCCAGCACACCTAGTCCAACTCCAGATGTACGAGCGAATCAGTCAGAAGTTACTCCTCCAACACCTACCCCAAGCATCGCTCCTGAATCTGGTGAAGTGCAAGGCACTTCGACTACAGGAAGTTGGACCGATCGTTGGCACTGGCTGCTGCTTGGCTTACTCGCCTTCTTCTTCCTTTGGTTCTTTATAGCCAAACGACGCAGAGACGAAGAGCAGAATAGGTAGGTATCCGAACTAGTTCAAGCAAAAATTGCTCCCAGAAACGGGAGCAATTTTGCTCCTAGAGCCATTTTTGCTACAATTTCTTTTGCTGGTGATAAGAAATGATTCGAATAATTGAAAACTTTGGTGACAGTAAGGAAGTCCTGATTCGCTCATCGATTCTGATGTTGGCCGTATCTGATGCAGCTCTGGCTGCCAGTGCCTTTAGGGGTAAGCGAGATGGTAAAGGTGCAGACGGAGCAGCTACAACCTGTCTTCGCGAAACCGCTGGAAAGCACGCTAACGCCTTTGGCATGCGACTGGATGTGGTCACAAGTGAGGGCGTGCGCGATGAAGCTCCTATGTTGCACATCGGTGAACGCATTGGTGCTGATAAGGATCAGGTTGACTGTAGACTAGCGGTCGATGCTGTAGAGAACACAAACGCGTGCAAGCTAGGTTTGCCTGGTGCGGTGTGTGTTTTAGCTTATGCAATCGATGGCGAAGGAGAGCTGCGAGGTTGTCCTGATAGCTATCTAGACAAGTTCGCTACATCGCGTGAAATAGACCATGCTTTAAGGAGGTTCAGAGTTGATCGCATACGCCCGCAAGGTTATAGCGGTAACCTTGACCCGGACGTACCTTGGCTTATCCAGCCAAAAGCGGAGGTGATCAAGTTTGCTGCGGCGGCACTAGCTAGGCCAGCAGAAATGATTCGGGTGGAAATCCTTGATCGAGAACGCAACGGTCAATACATCGAAGATTGTTTACGAGCAGGCGCTCAAGTTTCACATATCCAAGATGGAGATATCCTGAGCGTCTTCAAGGTCTGCAGTGACCCACAAGATCACGAACTTGATTTTCTTTTCGGTATCGGCGCTGCCCCAGAGGGGGTCATTGGCGCAGCCATAGCTCGTGCAATGCGTGGGTGCTTTGAGGCAAGAGTTGCTGTCGATCACCTAACGCCCGAGATTCAGGCAGGAGTACTGCAGGGTTTTCTGCAGGCTGGATTTGATCCTAGCAAGGTCTATGCAGCCGATGAGCTTGCGTCAGGAAATGTTGGCTTCATTATGGCTGCCATCACTGATGCTGGCACTATGCGAGGTGTGCGGTACCTGAGCAATGGTGATATCCGCGTTGACCTTTGTCACGGCAGAACCAGAACTGGTCGCTGGCACCAAGAAACCTGTAACATCCCCACGGTTGCGTAACCCGCACCCTATGATGCATGGCTCTCTCCACCCGGAGGGAGCCATCGTGTTACACTAAAGCAATGAAGCTCCCATTTGTTGTGCCGCGCAAAGCAAAAATTACCGGTCTAGTACTGTTGGTACTCCTAGTTTTAGGAGTTATTTTTGTGGCGTGGGCCACTCATGCTGCCCCAGCTGAGCAACAGATGCTCAAACAAGCGCAAGACGAGCCATCGGTAGAAATTGTTATGGGTAAACGCTCGATTACGATACAGCCCAAAAACCAATCGCCAACCACTGGTCTCATCTTTTACCCTGGGGCAAAGGTTGCGCCTGAGGCCTACGTGGCCAAACTCAGCGCTGTTGCGCGTCGGGCAAATATTGCCATCGTTATTGGCAGGCCTATGTTTAATCTTGCGATTTTCTCGATTAACCAAGCAAATGATCTCAAGTCAGCGCTGCCATCGGTTACAACTTGGTACATTGGTGGACACTCCTTAGGTGGCGCAATGGCTTGCCAGTACGCCGAAAAGCATCAGTCTGAACTTGCCGGTGTCATGCTCTTTGCCAGCTACTGCGCCGTAGATATCTCGCGTACCAGTCTAAAGGTTCTTAGTATTTCGGGGGCGAATGATGGCTTAGTTACCCAAGCTAAACTCGACGAATCACGCTCAAATCTTCCAGAAAATGCCTACACAGTGGCTGTGCCAGGTATGAATCACGCTCAGTTTGGTGACTACGGTGCGCAAGAAGGCGATGGAGTTGCCGCGGTAGCTGATGAAGTTGCAGCAACAGCAATGTCTAGTACAGTTGCAAACTTTCTTTCTCCCCAACCCTAGATTGGATCGATAGCTACACCAGGGCTTGATGTCTGTGTAGCGTAGTGTAAGAATAGTAGAACCACCCTGGGTGGTCCGCTTAGGCGGTGTGAGGGAATATGGCAAAAGCTAGAAGGTACAGAAAAGGGGGAGGCACCAAGCATCCCAGAAAGCGGCACAATCGACGGGGAGACCCAAAGACTGCCTGCGGCTCACGAAACTAGCCTGAATACGTAAAGCCATAGCAAAAAAAGGCGTTTTTACGCCTTCGCAAGACTCGATCTTGCTTCATACGGACTCTCAACAGTGTTGGGGGTCCGTGCTCTATATCTGCATTTAGCTAACTATGCTCGTATACGCCGTGCTTCTTGCAGAACCATGGTTCCAATAGCTTGACGTAGACTGGTAATGCCATCCGCACCACCTCGCACGGGATAGGTTCGATTACTTAAAATTACCCAAGCTACATCTAGGCTGCGATCAATTGCAACTAGCGTGCCAGTAAAACCGGTTTTTCCTGCGGTTTGCAGTGTGCACGCTTCACCCAGCAGTGATGGAGCATTCAGTACCCAAGATAAGCCAACCGCTTGCTCTAGATGCGGTGTATGGTTGCTGAAGATAGTATCAACACCCTTGGTGCTGAGCAGGCGCTGCCCAAGGAGGCAGCCATCGCCCAGGAGCATTTCCATAATGGTAAGGAGATCGCCGGCAGTACTGAACAGTCCTGCATGACCCGGAATCTCGCCACAGGCTTGCAGGCAGGCTGCGCTTTCGTCATGCACAACACCAGTTTGATGATTTAATTCTGACGGAACAACTTGGGTCCCAGCTGGTAGCTCAAGTGGCGCAAAGGTGGTGCTTTGCAGGGCCAGCGGATCGGCAATTTTTTCTTGGAAAACTTGATCAAGTCGCTTACCATACAGACGCTCTATGCAGAGGCCAAGCAGGTAGCTCGGTAGGTTGGTGTACAGAAATCTTTCGCCCACTGGCGCTCCCAAGGAGGTACTAAAAATTGCCTGATGGAGCTGTTCGTAGCCTGCATGCTTGTTATCACCGAAGGCTGGGCTGCATACGGTGTAGGTAAAGAGATGTCGTGCCAAAATTTTGTTAGCATCGGACATACTAAGCTCTGGAACAAGTGAAATGACAGGTGTATCTAAGCTCAGCTTGTCTTCGTCAAGCAACATAGCGCCCAGCAGGCCAGTTGGGAATACTTTGGTAACCGAGGCTAGGTCAAATACCGCCTCTTCTCTTATGGCCGGCGCATCTACACTGTAAGTTTCTGAGCCGACTACCACAATGCTACGCTCACCATTCGGCAAGATTACACCAATCACTACTCCAGGAGCTACTTTATCTACGACTGCCTGGTGGGCAACTGCACGCAATCGTGTACTAAAATCGCTCATAGTGGTCCTTCGTATTTCCCAAGAAAAGTTGGTTCGGGCTGCTGTACTTCTACCTCCCACCAGGCCTTAAAGGTGGCCAAAAACTCTCGGATTGTATATGGCAAACGTGTGTCTGGATACTTAGAAAAATCTTCAATAGCTACTCCCACTGCGTCTATGCCCGCTTTTCGGCATGTGTAGAGCGCGCGGTACAGGTGGTACTGCTGAGTTACGAGTACAGCGTTATCTACGCCGAAAATCTGACGGGCTCGGTAGCAGCTTTCGTAGGTGCTGAATCCGGCATGATCTAAGCGAATATCAGCCTGCGGCACACCTGCTTCAAGGGCTGCTTTTTCCATAGCGGCAACTTCATTGTAATCAGGTGAGCCGTTATCACCTGTCATCAAAATTTTAGCTACAGTACCGCGCTTATATAGAGTAATTGCGGCATTTACTCGGTCTTGCAGAAATGGGGAGAGGGAGCCGTCAGGCCTTACCGAGGCACCAAAGACAAGGGCTACACGCTTCTGAGGCACGCGCTCCTGTGGGAAAATATAACCACCTACCGAAGCTCGCATAGATAAGAAAATTGCTCCACCCCAAACTAGGCAGAGCAGAGTGAGTGGTAGGATGAGTCGAACAAGCGTCTTGAGGAAATTGTTCACTGGTTGAAGTGTAGCAAAAACAAGAGCCCACTGCAGGTAACTGCGGTGGGCCTTGAGCTGTGTCACGGTAGGTGTACATTACTAGCTCGCGCTAGCTCCGGTAGGCCAGGCCAAAGGCATAGTAAATTTTGTACTCGTGTGTCGGTGGGGTTGCTGGCTCGCCAGACTTCCTGTCTGGCTTTTCGGCCTTCAGAAAAAAGTAGAAGGTTACGTTTGTCCCATTGCCATTTGGTGCCGTAAGACTGACGATTTCCCAGTCCTTATCTCTACTCTTTTTCTCTTCTTCAAACAGAAAGCGGTAGGCCTCGATCCCACCTGCCAAGTTGCTAACATGGCTGGGCATCATTTCTGCTCGTGGATTCAGCAAGTCCTTTCGAACTGCTTCCAGGTTGGTCTTACTGCAGACAACCAGAGCCAAGAGCTGCTCCATCATGCCTTGTCGTTTCAGTGCCTCGTTTCCATTCAAGAGTTCACTCAAGAAGTCGGTAAAGGCTCTGCTTGCAGGCAAGTGCCGGAGGTCCTTGCTGGTCAAGAGGGGACTGAAAGTATTTTGGCGCTCCTTGCAGAGACGCTCAAAGGTAGTCTTGATCAAGTCCACCGACGTAGTTGGGGTAGGGCTCTGTGCTAGGCTCGCGGTGCTTGCACAAAAGAGCAGTAGTAAAGTGACGAAAAAGCTAGGCAACTGCGTGCGTGCCCAGCCAGTGTGGATGCGCATCTCAATCATTTCCTCCTGGTCAAAATCCTAGCACAAGCCAGATGGCAGTGCTAGAGTGGAGCCAGGAATGTCATGAAAGACGATGTACAAAACTTTTCCAAGGCTTGTATGTTGTTACTCTGCAAGCCTCCTCGTAGTTTGAGCGACCTGAACAACTTGTTGGATCTTATTCTTGGTTTTATCCGTGACCACCCCGGGCACATCAATGAATTTCGTAAAGTCTTGAGGGTTGCCGCAGATCTACAAAATGCTCCCTACATAGCGAATATGCTAAGCGCTGCGGTTTTGAAGTATATGCCTATTGAGTATATTTCTACCTACTACGCTGTCCCGTATTTGCATTCGCTCGAGTTCTGTGCGCTGCTTCAAGACCTGGAGCAACGAGACGGTGAAACTTACGCTCTAGAGATACTTTCTTTTCTAGGAATGGTATCATTAGGAAGCGGTTTGACTGATTTCATTCCCAACAAATTTGGGAGGTTAAACAATTAAGACTGGCACACATGCCAGTCTTTTTTTCGTGCCGTATGTCTAGTTTTTTGTTTCATACTAGTTTCATCTCTACACTGCACACTACGCACATCGGGCGCTCCCGCTGCGCCCGAACTAACCTACCAAGGAGGATTATGTCACGAGCATTCCTTAAGCGCCTTATGTTTGTTGTGTTGCCCCTGGTCTACATTGTGCTCATGGTTGGCTCTGCTCATGCTGCAGGTGGTGGTTTGTAGCGTGAAGTAATCACCCATAAAATCTGCTAACCTACGAGCAATGCCAAGTATTCTGATTGTCGAAGACGAAGACGCTATTCGAGAGGTGGAATGTTTATATCTACAGAAGGCTGGTTTTAGTGTGCTTGAAGCAACTGATGGTGCCCAAGCGCTTCAGTTATGGCGTGAGCACAAGCCAGACATTATTTCGCTAGACTTAAATCTTCCACTATTCGATGGTAGGGAAGTATGTAAAACGATTCGGAAAGAAGATACGACTGTACCAATAATTATGGTTACCGCAAAAGTAGAGGAGGTAGATGAAGTAGCAGGTTTGCAAATAGGTGCAGACGACTACTTAAAAAAGCCTTTCTCTCCCTCAATTTTGGTTGCCAGGGTCCAGACATTACTCCGACGGGTTTCGCCTTCTACCGAGCTACGTTTTGGTGAGCTTACTATCGATCCAGAATCCTATACGGTAACGGTACAGGGTAAAAAGCAGCAACTGACTACGCTACCTTTCAAAATATTGCATCTACTTGCAAGTAATCCAGAAAAGGTTTTCTCCCGCGATGAAATTCTCGATCGTGTTTACGGCGAGGATGCAGTAAACGTCTTTGATCGCGTGATTGATGCGCACATCAAGGCCATTCGACAGATATTAGGAGACGCAGCAACTCATATACAAACTGTAATCGGTAGCGGCTATAAGTTTAGTGTATGAATCCAAAACCAATTAGTACTTGGCTGCGCGTTGCCTTTATATTTGCTTTCACCATGACGGCACTCTTATTAGCTCTGAGCGCGGTGGTGACGCGTCAAGGTAGAGATAGCTTCCAACATACTATTCAGGAGTTTAGGCTCGATGCAGCCACGGGGGGTGTGGTAATTGGTCCACCCATTTCACTGAGCGCCTCTAAGTTTGGCTCGCCTCAAGATTTCTTTAATGACAGGTTTAATGGGGCATTAATTTGGATTACCCTGGTTGGCATCCTACTGTCCCTACTACTTGGTGCAGTAATTGCGCGTGAAATGATCAGTAAGCCACTTAAACGCCTACAAAAAGCAATCGCCCAACTTAAAAATCGTAACTTTGTAAAGGATGTTGATCCAACGGGCTTAGCTGAGTTTGACGAAGTAGTAGGAGATTTTAACGAGCTAGCTCGCGAGCTTACTCGAGCAGAAGAGCTACGGCAAAATTTAATTTCTGACACCTCGCATGAACTAAAAACTCCTGTTACCTCTCTGCAGGTACAGCTTGAAGGTATGCGCGATGGCCTTATTCCACTAGAGGTAGAAAGGGTTGATCTTTTACTAAAGCAAGTTGATCGACTGACTGATTTAATTGATCGACTACAAGAGTATACCCGGCTGAGGAATCGAACGGCATCACTTAAGCTGGTTGTCCTGCCAGTTAAGGAGTTAGTTGAAGAGGTGATTGCTGACCTGGCCAGTCAGCTTGCAGCCTCCGGCATTCAGGTTGTGGTGAGTGCGGCCGAAAAACTGACGATCAAGGGTGACAAAAACCTAATGGAGCAGGTGATTTCTAATTTAATTCTCAACACGATCCGTTACTCTGGCGCAAAAAAGCTAACAATAAAAGCGACGACAGCAGGTCTAGAGTTAGGTGATAACGGTAAGGGCGTGCCAGTTGATGCCCTTCCACATATATTTGAGAGATTTTATCGCGTGGAGCGATCACGCAACCGCTCAGAGGCTGGGTTAGGACTTGGCTTGGCAATAGTGCGAGAAATTATCGAGGCTCATGGCTGGAGTATTGCCGCGACTAATACCCACCCAGGCTTAAAATTCACCATAACCTGGTAGCACGACCCGGCTGGATGCGGTAAGTACAACGCTCTAGCGTTTTATGCGAGGATTTTTTGGTGTCTGCACAAAGTAGGCGATTAATCCCACTACAAGCAAAGCAAGACCCAAGGGGAGGAGTAGATCAAAAATCAGACGAATAACAATGAAGACAATACCGGTGAAAACCAGAACCTGCCAAGGGGTACTATTTTGCATGGTGGTGATGTGTTACGTGTTTGTGGTGATAGTGACAGCTGTTTTGCTCCTTCACAAGTAGCGTGAAGGCTGAGTGAGCAGCTACCGCACCCTGGGCTGCTGCTGTTACATCTTGCTTAAAAGAACCAAACAAGTTGCAGGCGTCACCGGCAGCAAATACACCAGGTACCGAGGTTGCCATGGTTGTATCTACTGCAAGATAGCCATGGGCGTCAAGCGCACATCCAATACTCACACCAATGTGTGGGTCAGGGATGGAGCCAATCTCAACGAATAGCCCTGCAATCTCTAACTGTTTTGACCCGTTCAGTTCACGCGATAGCCGTACGCCTGTTAAGTAGGGGCTGCCGAGTAACTCAGTAACTTCAACCGAATAGTGGAGGGTAACAGTATCAAGCTTCTCGAGGGCTTTAAGGTTATGGGTGTCGCCACTTGCAACTGGTTCACGGACAAGTACGTCAACGTGTTTAGCAAACTGCGACAAAAGTAAGGCAGACTTTAACGAGGCGTCACCGCCGCCAACTACTGCCGCATGCTTTCCCCTAAAGAATGGGCCGTCACAAGTAACACAGTAGTGCACTCCCTTGCCAGTTAGCTCTTTCTCCATGGGCAAGCCGAGCACGCGTCGTTCAGCGCCGTTTGCAAAAATAATACTGGCTGTCGTATAGGTTCCTTCGCTGGTGTAGACCACAAAGCAGTTTCCGTGGCGAACAATCTTTTCTACCACACCATTGTGTACTGGGGTTCCCGCAACCTTACAATGTGTGACTAACTTGTCGATAAATTCGTATCCCTCTATAGAAGTAAAGCCGGGGTAATTTTCGATTATCCACGAAGTTAACGCAGCTCCACCCAGCTCCTTACCCATAACAACACTGGTGAGCCCAAAGCGTCCAGTGTAAATACCGGCACTCAGCCCTGCCACACCTGAACCAACAATAAAACAATCAACGTAGTGCATACAGTAAGTATACAACACCAAACTATCTACTATTGCTCAACAAATATCATGGCATTAGGTACCTGTCGGCCTGGTCCCAAGCGGTACTTACCGTTGTAGTAAAAAGCAGAAGATCCACCAGCGTCTAGGTTAAGCGCGTAGTCTGTGTTGAGTGCTTTCATTACAGAGGCTAAATCTAGGATAGTGGCATTAGAAATATGTACCACATATAGTGTCATGCCTTTTAGCCCAAACGCCGCTCGGGTTGCCTTGGTCTTTTGCTTGCTATCGAGTTCACCTTCGGTAATTGAGATTGCGCCTGACACAATCAGGCGGGGGGAGTGGTTAATGCCAGAGTAGAAAGGGAAGCTGCTGCCAGCTATGTCGTACCAATGATCAAAGTAGCGCCAATTACCAACTGCATCAAAAGCAATCAAGGGCATCTGTTCCCAGCTGCCGTTCTCTCTGTTGATGGCGCGGCCAAGGCGGGGATTAAAAATTTTATAGATAAAGCTGTTCAATTGGCCATTGCAACTACTGTAGTCAGAAGGGCAGAAATAGGTGCCGTTTACTCCGGCAATCCCGTTGAATCTCGTAACGTAGTCGGCAACTGGTTTAACTGGGCAGTTATCTAGGCACTCTGTGTCAGCAGCAGTATCAGTAATTACTTTTACCTTGCCCGGCCCAAGTTCAAACTGCATCACTGAGCCAGAGAACGTACCACGATCGGTAGTAAAAATATTGGTGTAGTACTTGCTCCAGGTAGTTGATGCGCTAGTGCCGCCACTATTTGGGTTGGCGCTTGGAGTTGGGGTAGGCGTTGCCCTAGGACTAGGTTTGGGAGTGGGTGTTGCTGTAGGAGTTGGAGTTGGAGTAGGTGTAGGGCTGGGAGTAGGTGTTGGAGTAGGCTTAGATGCTTCGGCGAGCTCCTGCTTGCGTAGCTGCTCTCGTGCTTCCTCAGCTTGAGTTTGTGCAATCCGGGTTGCCTCAAATACACGAGTTTGTGCAGCATAGGTATTTTGAGCTGCTTCTTGCTCTACTCTATTCTCTATTACACTCACCTGCGCATGTCCCAAAAAGATACCAAAAGCGGCGAGTATAACGGCCAAAAACCCATAGAGTGCTAGTCTCCCCCAAAACTGGTTAATAAGGAGAGCTCTAAACATCACTTGCCATTTTTTCTATTTCCTTAAACTCAGCTTCGGTTACGGGAGTAATCGATAGGCGGTTTCCACGTTGGCAAACACGCATCCCCGAAGTAATAGGGTTAGCCTGCAGCTCGTGGAGTGTGACCATGCGTGAAAACTTCTTTACAAAGCTCACGTCTACCAAAATCCATATTGGGCTTTCTGGCTTTGCCTTTGGGTCAAAGTACTCACTGCTCTGGTCAAACTGGGTTGGATCAGGGTAGGGGGCGCTGGTGATTTTAGCTAGGCCAACTACTCCCGCTGGCTGCACGCTGGAGTGATAGTAGAGAGCAAAGTCGCCGTGCTGCATTGCATCGCGCATAAAGTTGCGCGCTTGAAAGTTGCGCACACCAGTCCAAGGCTCGGTAGTATCCCGGGCCAAATCATCAATCGAGTAGGCGTCTGGTTCGCTTTTGATCAGCCAGTACTTCATGAGGTTATTCTAGCCTATTTATGCAGTCGTAGCAGCCTGTGACTGTAGGTATTGTGCAGACCGTCTACGATACATCACCGTAGACAGCCTAGTGTAAGTTACCAGTTATCCATATGCTTAGGCCATGCGTCTGATCTGTATTTTCCTCAGTGTCATACTTCTTGCTAGGGTATGGTTCCCTGCACAGGCACAAGCTCAACTACTACTCAGTACTCCAGGTACTTCGCCAAGTACAACTTGTGCAAGTCAGGTATGTAACACACTGCTTGCCGAACTACGCTCTGCACAGTCAACAATTGACTTTGCTATCTACGGTATACGTGGGCAACCTGCGATCTTTAGTGCTCTTGTAGATGCGGAAAAGCGCGGAGTGGCTGTGCGTGGGGTAGTAGATGTTGATGAGCATGGCAAAAGCTACTACGCAGATACAGAAGCCTTGCGGTCTTCTCTACGTAATGTACGTACCGATGCAGCACGAGCAGGCCCTGGCATTATGCACCACAAATTTATGGTCATTGATCAACAAGTTGTCTGGACGGGCTCTGCGAATGTAAGTGACAGCTGCACTGGTGGGTACAACACAAATGCAGGGGTGCTTATACATAGTCCAAGGCTAGCCGAAAGCTTTAGTGATGAGTTTATACAACTATATGAAGGGAAGTTTCTGACCAATAAAGAGTCACGGACAGTCATTAGGACTGAACAAACAAACCTTGGGCAGATAGCGGTTTACTTTTCTCCACAAGATCAACCACTCCGTAATCTCATTTTGCCTGTGCTGTCTGCAGCTAAGCAGAGTATTGATCTGGCCATGTTTTACCTAACTCAGCGCGATATCTCTGAGCTGCTCATGCATAAGGTGAAAGCAGGTGTGAGTGTACGCATAATCCTCGACGCCTCAGCTGCAGCTAGTTCTCGCGC
>JAYRWT010000065.1:0-6297 GCA_041917855.1 Patescibacteria group bacterium
GAATTACGCGGTAAGGTTCGTGGTGCCCTAATCTACCCGGCAATTGTTACCGTGCTGCTTACTGGGGTGATTATCTTGGTTATCACCTTTGTGTTGCCAAAACTTTCGGTTATGTTTCGTGAGTCTGGAGTGGAGTTGCCACTATCAACCCGCCTACTGCTCGGCTTGTCTGATTTATTTGTGAATGACTGGTACTGGTTGATTGGTGGCCTGGTTGGTCTGATTCTTGGTTTTAGGGCAGTGGTGCGCACGCCCAAGGGCCACTTTATCTGGGATACCATTAAGCTTAAGATTCCAGTGCTCGGTAAGTTTCAGCAGAAAGCAGCAATGGCACGCTTTTCCCAGAGCTTTGCCTTTTTATCTCAGGCCGGCGTACCAATGCTCGATATTTTTCAAACGCTTAAGGGGGTAGTGGCAAGCATGGTCTACGAAAAGGCAATTATCCAGATTAGTAAGGACGTAGAAAATGGCGTGCCAATTTCTACTGCTGTACGCAGGCACAAGCAGTTTCCAATTATGGTTAGTCAGCTACTGCGCGTTGGTGAGGAGTCAGGTGATCTTGTGGGAATTCTTAACATGCTTGGTGACTTTTACGAGAAAGAGGTAGATAGCATGGCTAAGAACCTTTCTACATTGCTTGAGCCATTGATCATGATTGCCATGGGTTTCGGCATCGCCTTTGTACTGATTTCTGTGCTGCAGCCGATGTACGGTATAATCAATACAGTTTAGATCTAAGCGAGGAGTATGGGGCTATTCACTTCGCGTGAACTTGGGATCCAGTTTGATTCAGAGCTCATTGCTGTAGTGGAAACCGAAATTGGCAAGCGGCCCCGTGCCCTAAGCCTGGCTGTGCTAGGCATTGAAGAAGGCCAGGTAGCAAAAGGCCAGGTGCAAGATGCCGAAACACTCGGACACGCCCTTAAACAGGCTCTACAAACGGCAAAGCCTCAACCAATAAAAACCAAGCTTGCCTCAATCTGCTTGGGTGAAGAACTGGTTTTTCGTAAGGTTGTTACCGTTCCAGACACGGTAAAAGAGTCTGAGCTAGCCGAAGTAGTTAAGCAAGAGGTGCTGCAGTTTTTACCCTCCGAGCCCGAGCTGATGGAGATAGATTTTCAGGTTATTCCAAATAGCCGACGAGCAGGCGTGCCCGTAAAGGCCAAGGAAGAGAAAGAAGAAAAGGAGTCAGCGGCAAAAGAAAAAGGCAAGGCTGCAAAGGATGATAAGAAAGCCTCCAAAGAAGAAGTTCTTACGGCCGGTACACAGCAGGTAGCGGTAGTAGCTGTGGAGAAGAGTATTGTACATGACTGGCTGGCTATGGCTGAGGTAGCTAAGTTAACCATAACCAGTGTGGAGCCGCGCGCTAATGCATTAGCGCGTGCGCTCGTGCCTGCGAGCCAGGCACAGCCTGTACTTGTTGCCGAAATGATTCGTGATCAGGTTGTTGTTGCACTTATTCAGAGTGGTGTAGTTTGGGCTACCACCATTATGCAGCTGCTTTCTAGCCAAACCGAATCTGAGCATGCCGATGTAATTGCAGATGAGCTCATTCACCTAGTAAAGCTGTATCAAAATCGTACTGAGGCGCCAATGCCGGTAGAGTGGTTGTACCTGGTAGGTAGTGATCCGGTTAAGCGAGAGGCTATTGGAGAGGCAATGTCTAAACTGGTAGACCAAAAGTTAGCCAAATTGGATCCGCTTGTTCGCTGCAGCGAGCCAATTACCGAGGCATTTTACGCCGCAGCCGGAACGTCAATCTTCTCACTGGGAGGTAGGGGATGACTCGCCATCAAATTAACTTTATTCCGGCCGAGGTCACACGCAAGGCCTACCGCAAACAGCTCATTCCCTGGGCTGTGGTAACTCTGCTAGTTTCTAGTGGAGCGGTTGCTGGCTCAGCTTATCTACTTGATCGTGTAAGCCTGAACCTTAAGCGTGACATCGAGCTTCGTGAGGGTGAAGTTACCCAGGTGGTAGATGCTAAACAAGCCGAAACAAGCTCCACACTCGGCACTAGGCTTGCGAGTATGACAGCACGGACCAATGCACTTAACTCACTCGCCCTAACCGAGGCGGATTGGCGACTAGTTTTTGCAAAAGTAGAGGAGATCATTCCGCAAGATATTACGCTTAATACTTACACGGCGGGTAGCACTGCTACTGGTTTTCAGGTGCGGATGTCAGGCACAGCTCCATCAAACTTAAGTATGGCTGCCTTTGTAGGACTACTTAAGGGCAACAAAGATTTAACCAAGCAGACTGTAGAAAGCTACAGTTACAGCCCGGGCACGGGCAAGGTAAGCTTCACCGTGGCTGTAGAGTTTCAACAGAGTCTAGTTCTATTTAAGCGAAGCAAATGAAGCGGATTAGTAGTATTACCCTCGTCTTCATTACCTTCTGCCTAACAATTACGGCGGGGTACTGGTACGCGCTTGCGCCACGTGTGCAAACGATTAGTAAAAATTTTGCCACCATTGAGTTACTCGATGAGCAGTCTAAGGACGTTGCCAGTTCATTGCTCTCGCGCGGTAAACAGCAGCTGCTCGTAGATAAAGTGGTCAGTGAGCGTGAGGCGATAGTAGGACCGCTCTTACCGCAAGAAGATAATATTTATGATCTTTCTATTCAGATTGAGAGTTGGGCCAAGAATAGTGGTGTTGCCTTAAGTTCGATCAACATTCAAAACCCAGTAGGGGCTGGAGGTTTGCCGCCAACCACGAGTGCCCAGTCTAAGAGTGCGAGCACTATTCAGGTGCCGGCCGGTATTCGTCAGGTTCCGATCTTACTTAGCGTGACCGGTTCTTACACGAGTATTAAACAGTTTACCGCTGGCCTCAGTCAGCTTAGTAGGGCAATCCAAGTCCTCGAGGTCACGTTTACTGGTTCTGGATCCAGCCAAACAGCTCAGCTGACTGCAACTGCCTTTACGTATGCCCCCAAATGAAAGCAAAACTCTCACTAAAATTTAGTTTTTCCTCGGCGACAGTTACACGCATACTTTACGTGGTGGCAATCCTTGGGGTGGCGTCTGCAGTAGCAAGTACCTGGTACCACTTACAAACCAGCGCTGCCAAGGATGCAGTACGACCAGAGGTTGAGCAGCGCCTAAAGAGTATGAAAGAGGGCAATATTAACGCCAACACGTTGCCCAAACTTACGCTCAATCAGGAGAATAAGCGCCAGGGGCCAGAGGTTGTAGTTGACCCTAATACCCTTGGAAAGCCGAATCCCTTCCAATAAAAGAGCAATAACTCTTCCTGGTTCCACCAAAGTCAGAGTCATTGCTCTTTTATTGGTGAATAGGTTTCTACCAAAGTCAGAAATACTCTCTTATTATTGGTGAATAGGTTTCTACCAAAGTCAGAGTTATTGCTCTTCTATTGGTGAATAGGTTTCTACCAAAGTCAGAAATATTCTCCTCTTGGTGGTTAGCCTTGTCAGCACACCAAAATAAAAATACCTCGCCTGATGGAATCGCGAGGTATTTTTATTTGCCCTATGCTGCTTGTGCAGGAGGCATTCCACCAGCAGCTAGCTCCGCCGCTGCATTTAGGCGCTTCTTCACTTCTTCAATAATCTCACCGGGCAAAACTTCTGATTTCACAATATAAGCATCTGCCTGGGTCATGATCTTGTTCAGTTTCTCAATTTCCTGCACCAGCGCCGTAACAATAATCACCGGAATATTCTTGGTAGCTGGATTGTCCTTAAGACTCTTGAGTACATCAAGGCCGTTCATCTTTGGCATCATGATGTCTAGGATAATCAGGGAAGGGTTGTACTCCTTCACAAATTCGAGCGCTTCCTCACCGTTTCCTGCATGCACCACGGTAAAGCCCTCTTGCTTAAGACGCTCGGTGTAGAGCTCGGAAAGGATGATGTCGTCTTCTGCCAGTAGAATAGTTGTACCTTCGTAGGCCATGGGTGTAAGTTAGGTGTTCGCTGCTAGTATAGCACGCTTTCTATTTAGCAACTGGGCTGTAGCTAGTCAAAAACTCTGCTAACGCGTTAAGGGCGATCTTTTGTTCGCCTTCTTGGGTCCTAATGCTTACTTCGCCGGCTGCTTCGTCCTTTGGACCGATAATTAGAATTACCGGCACTTTCTCCAGCTCTGCGTCGCGGATTTTTTTGCCGAGTGATTCAGTGCGTTTGTCTAGCTCGTATCGAATCTCATTACCGCGGATTGGGTACTCTAGGCGAACGCTCTTGAGCACTTCTACAACCTCGCTCATGTAGTTCACCATGCTATCGTTAAGGGGCAGTACCTTAACCTGAACAGGGGCAACCCAAAACGGCAGACGGCCTGCGGTATGTTCTAGAATGATGCCAATAAAACGTTCGAGTGACCCGTAAATGGCGCGGTGAAATACTACCGGAGTTTTATCGCTACCGTCCTCGGCGGTGTAAGTAAGATTAAAGTTGCGTGGTAGCTGAAAGTCGAGCTGAATGGTGCCGCACTGCCACTCACGCTTGAGCGAATCCTGAAAGTGGATGTCGATCTTTGGGCCGTAAAAAGCACCGTCTTTTTCTTTTACGCCAAAATTAAAACCAGACTTTTTCAGGGCTTCTTCAAGCTCTTTTTCTGCCTTGTTCCAGGTTTCAATATCGCCCATAAAGTCGTCGGGACGGGTGCTTAAATAGAGCTTAACGTCATCGGCAATACCAAAGGCACCGTAAAAGTCACGGGCAATCTGGAGAATAGCGGCGGCTTCATCTTTAATCTGTGACTCCATGATGAAGTTGTGCGAGTCATCCTGGCAGAAACAGCGGGCGCGCATTAGGCCGTGTAGGGCGCCAGGGATTTCATCGCGGTGTAATATGTCGCTATCAGAAAAACGCAGGGGAAGATCGCGGTAGCTGCGGCTCTTAAAGCCAAAGGTGACCATGGCGTTAGGGCAGTTCATTGGCTTAAGGGCCCACTGTTCGTCGCTCTTGGATTTGGTCAAGAACATATCGTCCTTGTAGTACTGCCAGTGACCAGAAGTTTCCCAAAGCTCCTTTTTATTAATGAGCGGTGAGGCGATTTCCTGGTAGCCATTCTCGCGGTGGTACTGTCTAAAGAACTCGATCAGTACATTTTTAAGCGTCAGACCCTTCGGTAGCCAGTAGGCTAAACCAGGGGCGGTCTCGTGGAAGAAGAATAGCTCAAGCTCACGGCCTAGCTTGCGGTGATCGCGCTTAACCGCTTCTTCGCGAATGCGGATAGCTTCGTCTAGATCAGCCTTGCTCGGGTAGATGAGGGCGTAGAGGCGCTGCATACTAATGCCGCGCTCTTGGTCGCCGCGCCAGTAGGCTGCAGAAAAGCGATCGGCTTGTACACCAAGCTCACGTAGTTCTGAGACATGCGCAACGTGAGGGCCACGGCACAGGTCCTCAAAGAGGATTTCACCGCTTTTAGCGTCTTCGATGGTGTAGATACTAATAATTGGCTTTTTGTCCTCAGTGCCACCCAGGGCTTCACGAGCTTGTTCATCTAGCTTGGTGGTGCCAAACTTTTCAAGATCACGTAGCAGCTCTACCTTTAACGGTTGCTTTTTCTCTTCAAACCGAGCGATGGCATCCTCGAGCTGAATCTCTAGGCGCTTATATACTAGGTCACGTTTACGCAACTCGTTAAAGCGCTGGGTGATGGCCTCCATGTCTTCTGGAGTAAAAGTGCGGGGTAAGACAAAATCGTAGTAGCAGCCGGATTCAATAACTGGACCGACACCAAACTGAACGGTGTCGCCGAATAGCTGAAGGACTGCAGTGGCGAGTAGGTGGCCGGCAGAGTGGCGTAGAACGTCGAGGGGAGCATTATTGGAGGGAGCTTGGTGTGACATATGGTTATGGTATCAGGTGAATAATCTGGTGGAAAGGTGGCGCAGGGTCGGTGTTGGATTGGCTGATGATTGAGTGGTAGATGTATGTAGATGGTGTTTCAGGTTCTGTTGTGTCTGTCATAGAGATGGCTTAGGGATAAAGAAAAACCGCCGTTCTTGCGAAGGCGGTTGCGTTTTTTGGGTACCAGCAAACTAGCCTTCGCGGGGAGGGGTAGTTGTTGTGGTGGTTACACATGAAACGCGCATGGGAAGAGTGTAGCTGAAATTTGAAGATAATAAAACTAGACCTGCTCTATACCAATATCAAAACTGGCAATGTACTCTGCAAGCGAGTCACTATTAAAGAATTCGGTCAAGTAACCAACCTCAATGCCAATCTTGTCGTCTGGAGCGGGTGCAACATATAGTACTCCAGGCTTTGAGACGAATCCTTCGGGAGGACGCTGACTGGCTAACTCAGTAAAGAAAGAGC
>JAYRWT010000066.1:0-5789 GCA_041917855.1 Patescibacteria group bacterium
AGACAGTAATTGCAGAGATTGAAGCCAGCGAGATCTGGCCAGACCCAATTGTTACCGAGGTAACAGCGCTCAGCGAGTTTTACCCGGCTGAAGACTACCACCAGCGCTTTTACGCCCGCAACCAGGGAAACATGTACTGCCAAGTAGTGATCAACCCAAAAGTTGCTAAGCTGCGCGCTAGCTTCGCTGACAAGCTACGTGAGTAAGTTGTGCTGTAGGTAGGGCGGCGTTGCGGTCTAGGCGATAACTTCACCCATGGTGTGCTTGAGCGAAACCTGCAGGACCTTTTTGAGGGCAGGTAGGCTAATATCGCTAAGGCGTTTTACGTAGATACAGGCCTTGCCTGCGCTGTGCTTACCAAGCTTTTCCAGTAATGGAGCAACCTCTGAGCGATCAAGATAGCAGGCGGCGTAGATAGTCAGATTTGTTTTACGAGGCGAAAAACCTATGCGCGGCCACTCTCCTGTGCGACCGCTTGCGTACTTATAGGTGTAGGTATCAAAGCCAATAATGCTCGTGCCCCACATGATTGGGTTGGCCTTAGTTAGCTCGTGCATGAGCTTGCAGAGTGCTTGGCAATCGGCACGTACCTGCGGGTCGGGAATTGCCGCTATGTACTCTTCTACAGAAGCAGTAGTGGGTAGGGTTTTTGCTGTGTTAGACATGTATATACTTTAGCCCTTTTAGGCAAAAATGCTACAAATTCTGGTGTTATTCAGCGTGCAGCTGCGTTTGAGTGAAGCCTAAAAAATCGTAAGAATTGTGCTTATAGGATTGACAAATTGCTGTTTTTGTGGTATAGTGCCTGCCAATACATGAAAGCGGTGTTTAGCCTTTACATTTCTACCCTCTGTGCCTCCTGGTTCAACTACGTACTTTTACCGCAAGGTGAGCGCGCAAATCAGGTGGTCGCTGACCAGCTGCCGCTGGCAGCACAAAAGAAGAGCGAGAAGCTCGTAATCAGCGCCCAGTGCGCCAAGATGGTTCGCTCCGCGATCCGTCAAGGTTACAGGGCGGGGGTTACCAAGAAAGGCGCCCTGTTCCTGTACAAGGCTGGTTCGCGGTTCTACATTGCTCTGGTATACAGAGACGGCGTAGTTAAAAACGCAACCCTCAAGGTATTTGCCTAGTGATGTAATGACTTCCTCCAATAAGCCGCTGGTCCACAAATGTGGGCTGGCGGTTTTGTTTTGTCATACACCTCAAATCTGACTGCGCGAGGAGTAGGCTACTTTCGCCGCAGCGTACTCACACCGGCTGCAACCAGTAAAATATTCTTTACAATGTACTGTCCTTCCAGTGTCAGGCCAAAGGGGGCATGCGCAAAGGTCTCGGCAGGAAAAAAGACCAGGGGGGTAAAGGTGCCGAACATTTGAGGGAGCATTAGGTACACGGCAAAACGAGCAGTTCGGGGGAAGAAGTAGCAGATACCAATAGCTGTCTCCCAAATTGCTAAGCCTATGCGGATGCCTGTATCTGAGAACAGGTGGAAGGTAAGAATTTGGATGGTTTTGGTGGCAAGCTCTTCGGCCGGGCTAATTCCAGGAAAAAGCTTTACCGCCCCAAACCAGAGAAAGATGATGCCAAGGGCAACTCGAATGAGGGTGGTACCGTGCTTTTCAGCAACAGATGTAATCCAGTTGTCCAGAGCATTCAACATGTTGTGCATAGTTGTAGTCTAGCCAGTTTTTAGGGAGGGTGGAAGTTAGTCAAACAAGAACACAGGGCCTGGCAAGTGACGGATATGCCATAAAAATGATCTTGTATATCTATGCTTCATCTGATACTTTGATCTCCCATCGTAAATCTGGCATTGGCTGGTGATGGGGGTCAAATCGAGGAGACCTCAACGTGGATAGTACTAGCATTGAAAAGCGTTCGGGGTCACGAATCCCTGAGTTTACCGGTGTACTGCTGTTTGGTACACTTGCGCCGCTGTTCTTCAGCGTTGCATTCGTCGTTAACAAAGTGCTCGGAGCACAGGGGGCTCACTGGTATTGGAACGCGTCGCTGCGTTACTTTCTGGTGATTCCCATGCTCATGCTCTGGGTGTTTCACAAGTTTGGTTGGAGGGCTGTTACCCAGCATCGCAGTGGCAATTTCAGAGTAGGGCACGCGCCTCCTACTTCTGCAAATTTGCGCGTTGCCTATTTTAGGGCGGGTTGGGGATCACTGGTAACAGTTAAGAATCTCTATCTACAACGTTGGTGGGATTGGACGATAGCCGGACTTACTGGTTGCGTCGGATTTTACCTGCCAATCACTTTTGTTCAAGCGCAACCAGGTGTTCCGGCCTGGGTGGTAGCGAGTACTTTTGTACTTACTATCCCCATGGGTAGGGTCATACACCGCCTTTTTGGCAAAACTGTTCCAAGGGAAGTAAGGGCTAGTAGTGTCTGGGTAGTAGTTGCCGGCGTGGTAATTATTAACCTGGAAAAACACGGCTCTTTGAGCATGGAGACGGTAGTTTCAAATTTGCTACGGTATATGGCTCCGGCCTTCCTACCCGTAATCTTGGCGGCACTCAGCTTTGCCTACTCGCATGAAGTAGTCGCAAGTCTGCTGCACGGGAGCAGTAAGAGTAAGGCTGGACGAAAGATTCAGCCAATTGACCATCCTCACATGCGTGACGAAACCGTCCGCGTGCTTCTGATGGATCTGGCAAGCGTACCAATCTGGCTAGCGCTGATTCCGATAATCAAAGGAGTCTCGCTAGTTGGGCCTTCGGTAGTACCAGTAGGTCTACCGAGCGTGCCCCAGATTGGCGGACTACTCCTGGTCGCCTTCTTCTCAGCATTCATTGGCCGGACGTTCTTTACCCGAGCTCGTCAGGTGAGTGCAGACCCAACCTTTAGCTCGGTAGCAGAAGTGTTACTTGGTCTGGAGATTATTTATGTGCTTGGGTTTGAACACCTAGTACTTGGTGAGAAACTGCCAGGGAACGTGGGGGTGCTTGGGATCGTTCTAGTCTGTTATGGTCTTACGTCCTACATCTGGTCGCAGCGACGCTACCAAAAAAAGAAATCTGATTCGCTCCTGCTATAAGGGCGATATACACAGAACGCCTCCTGTCAAATGACAGGAGGCGACTGATTTTGTGGCCGTAATTGTGGCTACATTTTTGCTTTGTCCGAGAACGGCGTGATTGCCATTGATCGGTCGGGCAGCTTAATCGAGGTGATTTCCTCGGCATCGAGCGTGTGTGGGTTAACACGCAGCTCAATGATGCGGTAGGCATCTTCTTCTTCGCCCAAGGTGAGACCCTTAGCCTTCAGGGATTCCTGGAATCCCGGATCATTAAGGAGTGCACGAACTTCGCTAGAGAAATAGGCAACCTTACGATCTACGTATCCGCGGGAGTAGGCGTGCGAGTCGGGGTGCTCATTAAGGGTTACGCAGACGACTAAGAAACGGCCGTCCTCACCCTGCTCTTTGAAGCGCTTGAGGTTGCCTGCCATCACAGTCAGTGCAGTGCGTAGTTCAGCAGTCCAAGGACCAGCTTCAAGCGCACTGTTTCTCTGAAAACTGATACCAGAGCGGCCATAAACTACCAGGTGGCCTCCGTGCTGAATACTCTCACGGGAGATATCGTCTTTAGCACCGCCGCGCTCTTGAGCAATCTGCTCCTGCACGTAGATGTTTTCTGAGATAATCTCAGCGATGACGTTCAGGCGTTCGTCGTTAGTGTCGTCAAGAGCAAGGCTCGGGAAGAAGGGTCGGACTGCTTCGCGGATTTCAACCACAGATTTTCCAGCCAGATCACTTACTCGCATTGCCTGCTCAGGGCTTTCACCATGCAGAAAGATGCCTAGTGTATTTGTCTCCAATCCGATGGCCACAGCGTATGCTGTTTTCTTGGTTGGGTACATTTCGACATTTATCATGTCGCGTTCGTGTAGAGTGCCCAGGACGGCTGCATTGGTATCACCGCCGTATGCTGCACAAGCCAAGTGGTGAGAACCATCTGGATCAGCGTTGCAGTAGTGGTAAGAAGTAAAGACCAGCGTCTTTCCTCCTGAGGTGATGTTTGCCTCGTAGAGTGCCTCCTGAAACTTTACACCTGCCCACTTCTCGCCAAACTGGAATTCAGCAGCATGGCGGAGAATGCTAGCAAAGCTAGGCGGGAGTGCGTTGAAAGCGCCAGGGATATCGGCGCGTTCGTCGATACATCCCATAGCAATCACTTCCACATTGCCAAAACGTTCACAATCAACCTTAGTGGCAGTGTTCATCGTTCGGGCAAAATCGCGCTGGTACCTGTAGAGGTCAAGGACATACTGCTCGATCTGGTCAAGCGTTGGGTTTGACGGAATAGCTGGCATGCCTTGCAAGTAGGCTGGACGATGTTTTCGTAGGAACGTGAGCATGGTGTGATCTTACTGTCTCCAAAAAATTGTCCCTCAATCGACCTGAGGCGACAATTTCTAGCATTACTCCGAAGCTAAGCGGCAGTCAAGAGCTGTTTTTATTTTTAGATTATTCATGGCGCTCTAGGTGTTGCGTAAGAGAATACTATACTGTGGTTCGCCTCGTGCTATCATGTAGCTAATGAAACAGGAGGGGAATGAACGCTGAGGTTGCAGCTTACATTGCGCAGTGTCGTGCGCAAGGCTTTTCTGATGACGATATTCGCGTGGCTTTGGCGGAGGCGGGTTGGAGTGCTGCAGTAATTGCCGAGGCGCTACCTGAGGGCTCTGTTCCAGTGGGAGCGGAGCTGGTTACACCTCAAGCTACAGCTGTAGAAGCATCTAACACAGAAGTATTAGCTACAGAAATGCCTGCAATAGAGGCTCAGGCTGCTCCGCTCAGTACCACTGAAGCGTCACAACCAGTAACGGCCACAGTGGTTGAGGATGTACAGCTACGTGCAGACCAGCCTACCGCGCAGCCAGCTACACAGCTTGCAAAAAAACGTTCTATTCTTACGTCATTATTCGTGCTGGTCGTGCTGCTTGCAGCCATAGCTGCTGCATACTGGTTTTTCTTGCGCGCGCAAGATCAGGTAGCACTATCACAAGATACGCTAGTTGGCGCAAACAATAGTCGGGTAATTACCGTCAGGCAGCTCAGTCCAACTACAGTTTCCCCATCGGTTAGTCAACTTGGCGGTATCTTTGGCAATGAGCGCAAACGCACCGGAGGTGTCGCCTTAGCTGAAACCTCTTGTAAAGATCTGACCGTTGTGAGTAAGGGAGATGCTGCATCCCTGGTACGATCAGATGACACTTCTGGTCGACCACTTGATTCCGGCGGCAGCTTTACTACCTACACTACGCTTGGCGAAACTGCTCTAATTCAGGTAAAGAACAAGCAGGGCGAGGTCTGTTTGTCTGCTGCAGTACTAGATTCTGCAGCTGGCGCAGTAACCATTGATGCAGCTTCTACGGCACTTGCTGTGGTTGCGCCGCTCGGGGCAATAACGACTGAAAAAGAGGTTGAGTATTTTAAGAACGCACCAAAAATGGCGGAGTTTACTCTGTGGTTGAGCGGCAAGCTTAAGTTGGGTCCGCTAACACCTCTCCTGAACACTACCAACACCAATTACACCCCGGATCAGGCTGAGTTAAACAATTTTGTATCGGTTATTAATCAGCAGGCCTCAGAAGCAAGGCGTAAAAAGTAGCATACCCCACCCCTCGTGAGGTAGCCAGTCTGGCGGGAGCTGCGTTACAGTAGTGCTACTAGCCGTAACTACTCGCTATGCTTCAGCCAGAATTTTCTACTAACTCAGACCACTACAAAGGTAACCCAGATGCTCCGCTTGTACTGGTTGAGTACGGTGATTTTGA
>JAYRWT010000067.1:0-13918 GCA_041917855.1 Patescibacteria group bacterium
AAACCAATCTCTGGGTACCTGGTAATTGCCCTGTGTAGCTCCTTGAGCCAGGTGGGGTCTACCTCTGTATCGTTATTCAAAAGTATGACATAGGGAGATGTGCCTGCTTGAATACCTACGTTCGAGGCATGAGCAAATCCTGTATTCGCACCAAGCTCAATGATCTTTACCCACGGGTACTTCTTCTTGGTAAAAGGAATTGAGTCATCGGTGGAGCCGTTATCTACCATAATAAATTCAAAGTCCTTGAAGCTCTGTGCCTGCAGCGAAGCAAAGCAGTCATCTAGAAAACGTTGCCCGTTCCAGTTAACGGTGACAATAGAGAAAAATGGTGGTGCCGTTACCATATGCCACCTGATAATAGGTGAAATCTCTCGGTTGTGCCAGACGGTCTCTCTGAGTATAATCAAAGCGAACATGCGCATCACTTTTGCTCGATCTTCTAGTCATCGTACGATACGCGCACTCTCATGTATCGCGCTCACCGCTCTTGTGGGAGCGTTTTTACCAGTGCCCAGAATCAATCTAAAGAATGTAAGTATTGAAATTGCTCAGCCAGTAGTCAAGGCCGCTGGTTCGCAAGATCTGGATCTGATCAAAACCGCAACTAGTCCCGATATCTACGTTCTTATACCGAGTGGCAGATATAAGATTCGGGACGAAGCAACCTGGCAGCGTTGGGGTTTTACCGCAGGTCAGGTTCGAACTATCTCACAGGCACAGATGAACGGAATACCACGCGGCCCAGATATTACCCGTGCGATGCGCCCATTCGGTAATCCCACGGTGTACGTTGTTGATCACGCGCAGACACGCGCAGTAACCACTCCCGATGCCTTTTTGCTTTCTGGCTACAGTTGGAGTGAGGTTAGCAATGTGGAGCCCATGATTATTAACCTACTTCCGGCCACAGTAATCCTGGATACTCCTCCGGCCGTTCGTTCGCCCAAAGATGGCAAGGTGTACTCACTTTACGATGGTAAAAAACATCACATCCCCAATGCTGATGTTATGAATCACTGGGGTTTCGATGGGTATGTAACATCTCCGCTGATCGACACGTACCCAACAGGGGCGCCGCTTACCAAGCTCGTTAAGGTTCCGGGTGCTCCAACCGTCTGGGTGGTAGATAACCAAAAACGCCGTCCACTACCAAGTCCCGATGCGCTACTATTGAATAACTTTTCGTGGTCAAATTTAACAGATGTCAGTCAGACTATGCTCGAGCGCTTGCCCGTAGGTGATCCGTTTTACGCTCCAACTACGGTGTCACTACCTGGCAATCCACAGCGTTTTTACGTAGATGGGGGTGTGCGCTATCCAATCGCTGATGACGATACCTTTAACAGTTGGGGTTTTGGTCGGTTTGGCGCGACTGTAAGCGCTGCCCTAGCCAACTATCCGATTGGTCCAAAGCTGACTCGCTTACCACGCACCGCTGATGGTGCGGTGTGGCGCGTAAAAGATGGTCAGTATCGACTAATCCCAAGCGAAGGAATTTTCAATGGCTACGGCTTTAGCTGGGCAGATGTCACCACTATCCCCATTGCCTCATTCTGGCCACTTGTAAGAGGAAATCCACTTGACTACACCACCGACACGCTGCAGGGGTACGCGATGCCGGCAACGACTGGGTTCGTTGGTAAGGAACAGCACATCTGGACTACTAACGGAGAAACATCCGAGTCTGCCCACTATGCAATTAACAGTACGCCGTTCATGGGCGAGAGTATCGTTTTACAGAATGGTGTGGCCGGCACAGGAGCCTTCGGTCGCATTAGCCCCGAGATTGAGAAATACTATATAACCATGCGATGGAACTACTGTACCTGGTACGAGGATCCGAACGATCTGGATAGCTTTGGCCGCCCATCTACTAAAACCCGAGACTGTAACAATACAGCAAAAAACTGGCACAAAGGTAAGAAGGTGATTGTTTCTAACCCACGCACCGGCCGGAAAATTGTTACGGCTATTGGCGAGTCTGGTCCAGCCATTTGGATTACCCGCGAACGCGGTGTGGTATCGGGGCTTTCACCAGAGGCTACTGACTACATTGTTGGCGATCGTTACTTTAATGGTCGTGGCAATGGCACGGGCGGTGACAACCTGATCTACGGCTTTTCAGTTGATCAAAGTTTGCCACTTGGGCCGCTAACCTACTAGTATGAGAGCTCTCTCGCTTTTCAGTTTGCTGGTAGTTGGCCTACTTCCTTTTGAGCGCATTCCTACAGTAGAGGCCTTCGGCTACACCGTAAAGCTTAGCTATATCGCCGCACTTTTACTCTTGGGTGCGGCCTGTTGGAGTTGGGTAACTACAAAGAAAAAGCGTCAATTTGGGCAAGAAGAGGTAATGCTCGGGGTGTTGTGGGTTATTGCCTTACTCTCAATTACCCAGTCGCCTACACCAGTTAGAAGTATGGTGATTGCGGCACTCTGGCTGTTTATGTTCCTGATTTATGCCGTGATCAGGCGTCTGTTTACCGATCAAGCATTACGCTTGCGGGCAGAGCGCGTACTGTTTGTAGTCACAGCAGTGGTCTGTCTCTTTGGCCTCTATCAGTTTGTGGGCGATATGCTTGGCCTGAGTATGGCTCAAACTGGTTTGCGCGACTGGTACACCAAGGAAGTGCTTGGCTTTACCCGTATACAATCTACCGCTCTTGAGCCGCTCTACTTTTCTAACTTCCTGCTTTTCCCGCTATTTCTGCTCTTTGCTCGTATGATGACGGCAAAAAAGCCGTCTCCTGGTCAGGTTGCACTGAGTGCGTTAATTGTGACCAATATCGTGCTTGGGGTTTCTCGGGGAGCATACCTAGCGCTTATTGTGAGTGTTGGTCTGCTGATTGGCTACCTTGTCTACAGCATAAGCAAAAAACAGCTAGGTGGTCATGTTGTAGTACCGGTGCTAGCTTCACTAGTCCTTGGCGTAGGTAGCGCGCTTGTGCTACTGGGCAGTCTTGCGCCGCAGAGTGCCATAACTAGCTTTGTTGGGCATGCGCAGGTAGAAGACGCGCCAACCAGTGATTCTGTAGCGGGTAGAAAGGCTGTCTATACCAGGGCGCTCGATCTATTTGCCGAAAAGCCAATGCTTGGTATTGGCATTGGGGCTTTTGGTCCTCGCACCAAGGGGAGTGAGCAGGAGCTGGCTAAGTATGGCTATGGCTTGGTAAACAATGAGTACCTGGAAATTCTCACTGAAACAGGCGTACTCGGTGCGTTAGCCTTCTTTGGGTTCGTACTTGCTTTCTTAAAGAGCTGGATGCTCAGTTTTAGAAGGGCGGGAGAGGAAAAACGCTTGCGGCTTGTTACGCTAGGGCTTGGTATAGTTGCCATTGCAATTCAGTACAACTTCTTCTCCACCCTCTATACCATCTGGATATGGGTCTTTCTGGCTTGGCTGATGGCCGAGGCTAACCAGCAAGCATGAAGCAAAAGATTCAGCTTGATCGCCTGCTCTTAATCTCGGGGATTGCTGCGCTCCCACTTTACGCGCTGCGAATCTCGCTTTTTGGCATACCAAGTTCTGTGCTAGAAGTGGTAACGGTTCTAGGCTTTCTGTATGCACTGGCACGAGGGAAGGTGAAGGCGGCAGTGTTTGGCCGATACGAACTACTTGGACTACTCCTGCTTACTATTGGCACAGCGCTTGGGTTCTTAATCGCCCGTGATAGCCATGCACTTGGTATAGCTAAAAGTTGGCTGGTAATTCCCATGCTCTTTTACATCTGGCTACGGGTGAGTTTTACCGATAAAAACGAGCATGCTGCAGCAAAAGACTGGCTACCTGCGGTACTTGGACTAACGGTGGCCTGGGTATCGGGCTATGCCCTACTACAGCTTCTCTGGCATCAACTACCGGTTCTGCTCGATCTGCTCCATCCAGATTTACGTCACTACCTAATGGAATCCCCTCCACGCATTTTGGGTCACTTTGAGTCACCCAACTACTTAGCTATGTTTTTGCTCCCAGCAATTGGAGTGATGCTGGCTTTTCCAGCGCGTAAAACGCTACAACCCTTGGTTTGGGTAGCTACTCTTCTTGGCTTTACTGCAGTGGTGTTTACCCGCTCGCAAGGTGCGTATCTTGGGTTGCTCGCAGCACTTGTTGTTATGCTCATCCCAGTTCTACATAAGAAGTTGCGGGTGTACCATGTGCCAAGTTGGCTGGTTGGCGCTAGCTGCCTAGTGCTTGGGATTCTTCTGTTTTCTGTCGTCTATACCCCAAGGTCAGGCGGGCTCGATGCTCGGCGTGAGGTCTACAGTTATTCCTATACCATGCTCAAAGAGCACCCTGTTTTTGGTATAGGTCTGGGGCACTTCCAGCAAGAGGTTGAGCGTCTGAGTGCCAGTAATGTATCATTCCAGACCTATGTGCTGCCGTACGCGCTACATGCGCACAATCTCTACGTAACAGCCTGGCTGGAGCTTGGCATATTTGGTCTACTCGGTCTGCTCACGATGATTATTTTGGTAGTCTGGCGCGCCGTGCAGGCGAAGCAACTGCTGCTTCTAGCTGCCTTTGTAGCGATCTTAGTTCACGGACTAGTGGATACTACCTTCTTTAAAGCTGATCTTGCTTCTCTATTTTGGTTAATAGCAGCACTGTGCATGGTGCGCTCTGGTCACCAGGATTAATCTGCTATGCTGGTACCATGCAGCCGTTTATAAGCGTGGTTATTCCTGCCTACAACGAAGCGCAGCGACTTCCAAAAACACTGAATAGTATAGAAGAGTACGTTGCCGCGCACCGTACCAAGTTTGGTATGGAGGTGCTTGTTGTAGATGACGGCAGTAGCGATCAAACCGTGCAGCTGGTCGAGGCCAAGCAGCTAACCTTCCCTGAGCTTAAGGTGATTACAAATCGGATAAATAAGGGTAAGGGAGAGGTGGTTAAGCAAGGCATACTAGCGGCAGCCGGCACCTGGCGCTTATTTACAGATGCTGATTCTTCTACCCCAATCACCGAGCTAGAGAAATTGCTACCGTTTACATCCTTGCATCCTGAAACAGGCAAGCCGCTGTTCTCTGTGATCATTGGTTCGCGTCACATGAACAAGGGGAGCATAAAGGTTAGGCAGCCCCTGCAGCGGCGGATTCTTTCACGTTTTGGCAACAAACTTATTCAGTCCCTGACGCTACCGGGCATCGTAGATACACAATGTGGTTTCAAGCTATTCCATGGGGTAGCGGCAGATAAAATCTTTGATAAACAGAGTGTCGCCGGCTGGCTGTTTGATGTAGAGATATTAACTATTGCTCGCGCACTTGGGTATAAAATTAAAGAAGTACCGGTTGACTGGTACGATGCAGATAAATCGAAGCTACGTGCACTTCGAGCAGGCTGGCGTTCGTTGCGAGATTTGCGTAAGATCAGAGCAAACCTAAAGCGGGGAGACTACAATGCCTAAGCGCTTTCTGGCCATAACGGGGATTTCCTTTCTGATTGCTCTTGTAGTAGTTAGTGCTGGTGTAGGTGTTATAGCACTACTACTTCGTAATCAGCCGGCTACGCCTGCTGCAAAGCGCATAGTGCAGGTTAGTCCAAAAAATTCAGCTGCTATAGAGTCGGTAGTGTTGCCATCGGTAAGTCCAGAGGTAAAGTAATGCTAACTCGACTCCATGCAACATTTAATCGGGTTGAATCAGGTAGTGTAGTTCTAACCCTGGAAGATGGTCAGGAGCTGCGTGTACCAAAAGAAGATTTACAGCCACTCCCTAATATTGGCAGTGAATTCACCCTCCAACTACTACCAAGTACTGAGGCCGAGCTTGCTGCTAATGACCTAGCCAAGCGTCTACTTAACCAGCTCCTAGATGACGAAAAAGACGAGTAAGCAACCATTGCAACGCCTTTCGCTGGTGGCGCGCCGGCCATTCCTGATTGGGGTGGCGATTTTTGCAGCGCTCGTTCTTGGCGTACTCACATATGGCCTGAGCTATGCCAATCGTTTTATGCCGCGAACGAGCATTGCTACAGTAGCACTTGCGGGATTACATAAAGATGAAGCAGTGGCTGCACTCACAAAGTATACTGACAACTTTCTAGATTCTAAGCTTACTTTTACGTATCAACCTAGTGACGGTGGGGAGGTAAAGGCTTGGGATCTCGACCCTCGCTCACTCGGTACTACGATTGCAGTAAACGAAGCAATTGAATCACTCTGGCAAAAGCAGAAGGCAGGGAGCTGGGGCCAGCGCTTTTTGCGCCTACTGTCTGCACCATTTAGCGCAAAAACTGGTGACATTACTATTAACCCGGTGAGTGCGAGTGGTGAGAAAGTACTCATTGAGCAGGTGCTCGGGTCAATTGAGAAGCCCTACAAGGAAACGAGCATTTCCTTTGCCCCTGGCAACGTTACTGTCATTCCGGGAGTAACAGGGCGTAAGTTGCACAGGAGTAAGTTTGAGGAGCAGCTCTTTGCAATCTATAAGCGAGGCTCAGGCGTAGTTAACCTTGAGACAGTTGTTTCTCAACCGGAGGTGACCGCAGCTCAGGCGGAGTCAGCCAGAGTGCTGGCACAGAGTATCTTGCAGGATGATTGGAAGGTGCAGGGAGGAGAAAAAACACTCGACTTGCCCCGCAAAACACTTGCTACGCTTTTGGCAAGTGAGGTTGCACGTGATGGCAATGGCCGGGCTACGGGGCTTTCGCTTGTAGTGCAATCCGATCTTCTGGCTCCAGTACTGCAAGAGTGGTCAGAACGAATCAATAAAAAGCCTATTAACGCTCGACTAGCACTGGTAGATGGGGTGGTGAAAGTTGATCAGCCTGGTACAGCCGGCGATGCAATGAATCTACAGGCGTCACAAGCTAGGCTCCAAAGTATGCTGTTAAGTTACGGTGGTGGTAGCAGAACAGTTCCCTTGGTGGTAGATGTTTCACCGCCCGCTGTACGGACTGAAACCCTCAGCTCACTCGGACTCGTTGCAAAAATTGGCAGTGCAACCACCGACTTTTCTGGTAGCCCAACTAACCGTAAGTTTAATATTGCCGTTGGTCAGCGCAGCCTCGATCGGCAGCTCGTACTACCCGGTGCCAATTTTTCTACGGTAGGCACCCTCGGCCCGATTAGCGAGGCAACCGGGTACCTTCCTGAATTAGTTATTGTTAATAATCGCACTATCCCGGAAGCCGGGGGTGGCCTCTGTCAGGTTTCAACTACGCTGTTTCGTTCGGTAATGAATGCAGGCTTGCCGATAGTCGAGAGGAGTAACCACGCCTACCGAGTAAGCTACTATGAGCGCGAAGTTGGCCCGGGCTTAGACGCAACTATCTACGAGCCAAAGCCAGATTTTATCTGGAAGAACGATATGACAACTGCGGTGTACGTACAATCCTTCATTAAGGGTGACAAGATTACCTTTGAACTCTATGGAACCACCGATGGCCGTGTGGCTAGTGTTGGCAAGCCCGTTATCTTGAAAGAGTTCCCAGCTGGTGATCCCATCTACGTGGATACCGATACGCTGTTTGTCGGCGAGAAAAAACAGATTGAGCGCTCACATGCAGGTGCCAGCACCAGTGTGAGCTACGTCGTGACTAAGGATGGGAAAAATCTGATCAATCAAACATTTAAGAGCTACTACAAACCCTGGCCAGAGCAGTGGCTGGTGGGCACCAAGCTGCGCCCGGGCGAACCTACACCGAGTCCTACTCCCACTCCTACACCCTGATTGACATTTTAGGCATTTTATGCTACTGTTGCGGCGTCGGTCGTCAGTTTTTTGACAGCCACGGAAGGTGAAGTCAATGAGTCAAACTCAAGAAATGGGATCTGGCGCTCAAAGCGCTCCGCAGTCAGGCGGCACCTGGCACATTCTGGCGGGCTTCTTGCTCGCATCAGCGGTGGCACTTGCGCTCTATTTCGTCTACGCACCAAACTACGTGGCGAAGGAGCAAGTTGCCACACTGCTTGCTCAGGCAAAGGCCGAGGCTACCCAAGCAACGCTTGAAAAGCTTGCTCAGGAGATTCGACTCGAAAAACCTGGCACCTACCGGGTGATTGCCTCCGGCCCAATCAGGGTAATGGGGGATGACAAATTGCCTGCGGACGCTGTGCAGGTCTTGGTCACCGATAGCGTGATTACGGACAAAACCAATGTTCCGCTGCGCTACCCGGGCATGCGCCTGGCGACTATCCCACTAGTACAGGTGGAGGGCTCACCGATTGGGGCGAGCCACCTGACTCTTATTAGGCGAGAGGTTCTTGGTAAAGAGGTGGAAATTTATAAATTCTCCACTACCCTTACGGATCCAAACGGTCCGATGGTAAGTACGCGGTTCGCCGGAGCTATGGATCTTTCGTTCATGGCCTCTCGAATCGGCGATGCCCTTCCTGAAGAACCACAACAGGCTAAGCCTATCGCTAAGGCGAAATCCTATCCCTCAACAGTGACCGTCAGCAACGGCCGCTAACCAAGCATCAGCGCTCCCAGCCAATCGGCAGGGGGCGCTGACTCGTATATACGCAAACGCCGAAAGAAGCTGGTTGCCCAAATCTGCCTGATCTGGCAGGATAAGACAGAACTAACTCACACCTATGTCAGGACACAGCAAATGGGCGGGGATTAAACACCACAAAGCCCTCGTTGATAAAAAACGCTCCAATCTTTTTACAAAACTCGCCAATAACATTACTGTTGCCGCTCGGCATGGTGGTGGTGATCCTGGTTTTAACCCTTCACTGCGTGTAGCCATTGACGCGGCTCGTTCGGGTAACATGCCCAAGGATAATATTGAGCGTGCGATAAAACGCGGCACGGGTGAGCTCGGCGGTGCCTCGGTAGAGGAGTTGCTCTATGAGGGATTTGGCCCAGGTAATGTTGCTATTCTAGTTGCTGTGCTCACGGACAATCGTAATCGTTCACTAGCCGATGTGCGCACGCTCTTTACTAAAAACGGTGGCAGGTTTGCCGAGGGCGGTGGCGTGGCCTACCAGTTTACCCAGCGCGGGGTGATTCGTGCAGAGGTGTCTGCTGCCCAGCAGGATATTTTTGAGGAGGTAGCCATTGAGAGTGGGGCAGAAGATTATCGTATTACCGATGGTCACGCCCTTGTTTACACTTCAGTTTCAGACCTGCACACCATTAAAGACGCGCTCGCGGCTGCGGGTATTAGTACAGATAGCGTAGCCGTTGAGTACGTGGCAAATACTCCAGTTGAACTTGCTGATGCAGACTTAGAAAAAGTTGCCGTGCTGGTAGAAAAGCTCGAGGACTACGACGACGTAACGGCGGTATACACGAACATTGCTGAGTAATGCGCGTGCTCGGTCTAGACCCAGGAACCGCGCTACTCGGCTGGGGGATGATTGATACCGGCGCATCAAATAACGTAGACACTGCGCGCTGTATTGGCTACGGGTGCATTGTGACTGATAAGTCCATGACTGATAGTCAGCGCCTGTTAGCGATTGCCAACGGACTAGAAAAGCTGCTTGATGAGCATAAGCCTGAGCTTGTTTCGGTAGAGCGGCTGTTTTTTAGCCGCAACCAAAAAACAGTTATGACAGTCTCCCAGGCACGAGGAGTTATCCTCTACATGCTGGAGCGTATGGGATATCCTTTGGTGGAGTACACCCCACAAGAAGTTAAAATTTCACTTACAGGTTATGGACGCGCTGAAAAACCCCAGATACAACAAATGGTTAAGTTGCTCCTAAAGCTCTCAGAAATCCCCAAGCCAGATGACGCCGCTGATGCCTTAGCCATAGCTGTTACTGCTGCTCAAAACCTTAAACTAGGTAACTACGCCGCCAAAGCGTAGTGCGCACCAGCGAATGCACCACAAAAAAATACGCAGGAGTGGTCCAAGTACGAGCGATACTATAACCTGTACTGGGTGAATCCAGCCAAAAAACAGCAGTGCCAAGCCCAAAAAAGTGATAGGCGGTACCAGCCAGAGTAGTAATGGGTTTACCAGTAAGCCTAGCCAGCTAGTTGTGCCAAAAACGGTGTAGCTCACCGGTGCTGTTGCTAGTGTTGCAGCCAGCGTTTCGCCCAGCGCCTTTTGGATAAAAACAGGGGTAAACCGGTTTAGTCGGATTATTTGTAATCCTCGGCTAACATAGGGTTCCAAGAAAAGAATTCCACCTATTGCTGCAAAGGAGAGCTGAAATCCTACATCACTACTCGGCAACAGTGGATTTGCCGCGGTCATTACTGCAGCGGGGAGAAGGAATAGCATTCCTTTATGTGGGTTCCTGCCAAGCCACTGCAGGGTGGCGAGCAACACAACCGTTACGACACCTCGTACAACGCTGGCTGATGCCCCAGACATAATACAAATAAGCGTAGCGATGCAGAGGGTATACAGCCAACGGGCGCGCAAACTATAGCAGGGTAAAACGCGTAGGAGCATCGCAAGTACTACCACCACGTTTGCTCCGCTGATTGCCACCAGGTGACTGGTACCTGTTGTGCGCAGTGCTGTGACCAGCTCTGGGCTTAGAGTTTGCTTGGCACCTAAGAGCAAGCCGGCCAGAAGCTGTCCTGGCTCGCCAGGGAAAATCTCAAGTAAGGATTGCTGCGCTCTGGCCCCCGCCCTAGTCAGGAAAAGTCCTAGCGTGAGCCGCGTTCCTTTGTGCGTAATCTTTGTCACAGTAATGCTTCCTTGTAGGCGCTGCCGCTCGAGGTGGCGTACAAAGCCTGGCGGCTGAAAAGGGGGCGGCCTGATTCGCCCAGTTATCTCGAGTAGATCGCCAGGTCTGTAGGTAGAACCAATCTTGTGGAGCATGTTAAAGAGAGCTGCATGACCGTGATATATGGTTTCTACGGGGGTGGCCTGCCAAGTAGTACTCACCTCTTGGCCAGTGGTCTGAACTACTCCTAATCCTGAAAAAGCCTCGTCTTGCACAGCCAAATGATTGGTATTACGCCAGTAGCTTAGGTATGCCGAACCAGACCACAGGCTAATAGCAAGCACAAGCGGGAGTACCTGACGTAGTCTTCCACGCAAAATCCACAGCAATATTCCTAGTATCCATGCTGTAGTGAGCAGTTTGTGCCACAGCGGTTCTGTTAAGTACATGGGCAGCGTGACCCCTGCTAGCCAGCAGACGAGTACAGAGAGTGCCGGGTAGGGTGTAGGCATAGGACTAGCCTATACGCCTGCATCGGGCAGGTCAGCCCCGTCTCGCATTAGCAAGCTGAGAAGAACAGCTATATCTCGAAACCCAGAACTGTTTACCTAAACAACCGATCGACCCTTGACAAAATGTCAAGTAAACTTTACATTTACTACGTGCACTTGGCACCCGATAGGTCCACTAATCTCGCGCAATGAGCAAAAAAAACCACCAGGAAGAGCAGCTAGATGCTGCAGGTACCAATACTGACGAAACACTGACAACAGAACTAGCTGGCCATGCTGAAGACACTCCAGACGAGAGTGAAGACTACAAGGCACTCTACCAGCGCGCACTGGCTGAACAGGAAAACATGCGCAAGCGTCTGACCACAGAGAAAGACCAGTTTGCAAAGTTCGCCCAGCTTGGTACAGCTCTTGACCTTCTACCTGTTGTGGATAACTTTTACCGCGCAACAGACCATGTACCAGCCGACCAAAAGGAAAATGCGTGGATAACTGGTATCCTCTACATCCAGAAGCAGCTACTTGATGTACTCAGTTCCTGGGGAGTAGAAGAAATGACCGTTGAGCCTGGTCAGACCTTTACACCAGACGAGCACGAGGCCCTGAGCACCACACCAAGCGACAGCATTGCAGCTGACCACATTGTCAGTATTCAGAATCGTGGCTACCGCATGAATGGCAGGGTAATCCGACCGGCCCAGGTAGTAGTCAGTAGCGGTCCAGAATCTGACTCACAATCTAACTAATCAATCAAACAAATAGCAGGAGTACATATGGGAAAAATCATTGGAATTGACTTAGGAACAACTAACTCAGTTGTTTCGGTAATGGAAGGCGGTACGGCTAAGGTGATCCCTTCTGCCGAGGGTCCAAATACCGTTCCCTCAGTTGTGGCGGTAAAGAAAGACGGCGAGCGCGTAGTTGGTATGCCAGCTAAGCGCCAGGCTGCCACTAATGCTAAGGACACCATCTTTAGCGTCAAGCGCTTCATTGGCCGCACCTTCAAAGATGATGAGACGCAGGAAGATAAAGCCCGCGTGCCATACACCATTAAGAGTGGCCGCAACGACCTGGTAGAGGTTGAAATGGGTGGTAAGGAGTACACTCCTCAGGAAATTTCCGCCTTCATTCTACAGAAGCTAAAGGCAGATGCAGAAGCCTACCTGGGCGAAACCGTAACTGAGGCGGTAATTACTGTTCCGGCTTATTTTAATGACGCGCAGCGCCAGGCTACCAAGGATGCCGGTAAAATCGCCGGCCTTGATGTAAAGCGCATCATTAACGAGCCAACTGCTGCAGCTCTTGCCTACGGTATTGATAAGAAAAAGAACGAGAAGATAGCCGTATACGACCTCGGTGGTGGTACCTTCGACATCACTATTTTAGAGCTCGGCTCTCACGAGGGAGAGGCATCTTTTGAAGTACTTGCTACCAATGGTGATACTCACCTGGGTGGTGATGACTTTGATAAAAAGGTGATGGACTTTATTTTGGCTGAGTTCAAAAATCAGGAAGGCATCGACCTTTCCTCTCAGATTGACGCCATTCAGCGCATTAAAGAAGCGGCTGAGAAAGCCAAGATTGAACTCTCTACTGCTCAGGAGACAGAGGTTAACCTGCCGTTCATCACTGCAGATGCGACTGGCCCTAAGCACCTAGTACTCAAGATTACTCGTGCCAAGTTTGAGCAGCTCGTAGAAGATTTGGTGACACGTTCCATGGAGCCGGTAAAGAAGGCTCTGAAAGACGCAAAGCTGGACGCCAAAGACATTGATGAAGTGATCTTGGTTGGTGGCCAGACCCGCATGCCAAAGGTAGTTGAGACAGTCCGCGCTTTCTTTGGCAAAGAACCAAACCGTTCTGTTAACCCTGATGAGGCCGTAGCCATTGGCGCTGCAGTGCAGGGCGGTGTGCTCACCGGTGATGTAAAAGATGTACTACTGTTAGATGTAACCCCGCTGTCACTTGGTATTGAAACGCTAGGTGGTGTCATGACCCGCTTGATCGAGCGCAACACTACTATTCCAACCAGCAAGAGCCAGGTATTTTCTACCGCCGCTGACAGCCAGCCACAGGTAGAAATCCACGTGCTACAGGGTGAACGTGAGATGGCTAGCGACAACCGCACCCTGGCCCGGTTTATTCTAGATGGTATTCCAGCTGCTCCACGTGGTGTGCCGCAGATTGAAGTTACCTTCGACATTGATGCTAACGGCATTGTGCATGTGAAGGCTCTCGATAAGGGTACTAACCGTGAGCAAAAGGTGACGATTACCTCTTCTACTGGCTTAACCGATGAAGAAATCGACAAGATGCGCAAAGATGCTGAAGCGCATGCCGAGGATGACAAGGTTAAAAAAGAACTGGTAGAGGCTAAGAACGATGCTGACAACATGCTCTACACCGCCGAAAAGACGCTCAAGGAAGTCTCTGATGCCAAGAAGGATGTAAAGCAAGATGACATTCGCGCCGTTGAAGACGCAATGACTGAGCTGCGTGCCATTCACCAGAGTGATAGCGCTGAAAAGATTAAGGAAAAGACAAGTACTCTATCAGAGAAGCTTCAGGTAGTTGGTGCTGCCATGTACCAGCAATCTGGTCCAGAAGAGACAAAGGACGAGGCAAAGACCGAAGAATCATCAGAAGAAAAAGCTGAAGAGGGCAAAGACGATACAAAGTAGGTAGATAGCGGAGCATCAGCCTGGGCTGGTGCTCTTGAATCTGCTAACCTAAGGAACATATGGCCGGATCCAGCGAATACTACGATCTACTCGGCGTCAGCAAAACTGCGTCACAAGACGAGATCAAGCGCGCCTTTCGAAA
>JAYRWT010000068.1:0-2559 GCA_041917855.1 Patescibacteria group bacterium
CCGATCTGAAGAATCATCTGACACCTACCAGCAGTTTGCTCGCCTGGTTCCACGCTTGGTACTGGAACAGGACTATACAGTAGACGAGAAAGATCGCGCGGTTTCACTCACCAATGCCGGTATTTCTAAAATGGAGCAGCTTTTAGGTGTAGAGAACATTTACGGTGATGACGTGCAGCTCGCCTACCACCTAGAGGAGGCGCTCAAGGCCAACATTCTGTACAAACGCGACAAAGACTATGTAGTACAAGAGGGTGAAGTTGTAATTGTCGATGAGTTTACGGGTCGTTTAATGCCAGGTCGCCGCTATAGTGAGGGTCTGCACCAGGCAATCGAAGCTAAAGAAGGTGTGTTCGTGCGTCGTGAATCAAATACGTTGGCCACTATCTCCTTCCAGAACCTCTTTCGCATGTACACCAAGCTCTCCGGCATGACCGGTACCGCAATTACCGAGGCCGAAGAATTCCACAAAATCTACGGACTAGACGTGCTGGCTATCCCAACCAACAAGCCAATGGTACGTACCGACAAGCCAGATCAAATCTTTAAAACTGAGTCAGGCAAGTACAAGTCAGTAGTGCAGGACATTAAGCGTATTACGGCTACTGGCCAGCCGATTTTGGTGGGTACTATCTCGGTAGAAAAGAACGAGTTTCTTGGCAAGCTTTTGACTCAAGCTGGTGTAAAGCACGAGATTCTCAACGCTAAAAATCACGCTCGTGAAGCCGAAATTATCGCCCAGGCTGGTAAGCGTGGTTCAGTCACCTTAGCTACAAACATGGCGGGTCGAGGTACCGACATTATGCTCGGCGGTGTAAAGCCTACCAAGTTTGATTTTATGAGGGAGGATGGCAGCGTTGATGATGCAGCTTTCACCAAAGCATTTGCTGATTGGGAGAAGGCACATGACGAAGTTTTGGAGCTCGGAGGGTTACATGTACTTGGTACCGAGCGCCATGAGTCACGCCGTATCGATAACCAGCTACGTGGTCGAGCTGGTCGCCAGGGCGACCCTGGTTCTAGCCAGTTCTATGTTTCTACCGAGGACGACCTAATGCGCATCTTTGGAGGCGAGAGGTTTAAAAACTGGATGACCGCCATGGGCGTGCCAGACGATGAGCCGCTAGAGCACAAGATGATTAGTCGTTCTCTAGAATCAGCCCAAAAGCGCGTAGAAGGGCACAACTTTGACATGCGCAAGCGTGTTACCCAGTTTGATGATGTGCTCTCGCGCCACCGTGAAGTTATCTACCGCCGCCGCCGCAAGGCACTACTCTCCGAAAGTGACCTTACTGAGCTTGAGGAATCGGTGTCTAATGCTATTCGTACCGAAGCTCGTCATCTAGTAGGTCTGCATGCTTCGGGTTACCATACCGAGTGGAACCTTGAGCGCCTAACTCGCGACATTGCAGCCCAAGTTGGCCTAACCGAGTCCGAACGTATTACCATGCTCGATCAGCTTGGCGCACACCAGAGCGATGCGGCTATAGAGCAAGAGGTGACTCACGTCTTTGAAACAGCCTACAATCTTAAGAAAGAAATGCTCGCCGCGGACTACCCAGTTGCTCTACGCAGTATTTACCTGCAAACCATTGATATGCTCTGGGTAGAGCACCTGAATGTGATGCAGGAGTTGCGCACTGGTATTGGATTACGCGGCTACGCACAGGTTGACCCACTCGTGGCCTACAAGGCTGAGGGCTTTCGCCTGTTTCAAAACCTGGTTGCTGCTATCGACCTGCAAACCTCTCGGATGATGCTACGTGTGCAGCGGGTTGAGCAGAATGAAACGCCTGCGCCTGAGGCTGGTGAACTAGGGCAGGGAGACGTGGGTATTGATGCTGCAGTCAAAGCGGTTACGTCAAAATCAGGTTCTCAAAAACCTACCAAGTCTGAGTCAGCGCAAGAATCTTCTCATAAGTTAGGAAAGAATGTTCGAGAAGTTACTCCAGGTAACCCTAAGCATAAGAAAAAGAAGCGACGCTAATGGCACACTTTGTCCAACTTGATGTAGCCGCTAAGGAGGTAGGCAAGTCAGAGGTAACCCTGCGCCGCCTGATTAAGAGTGGCAAGGTTGGACACCGTAAAGAGAAAACGCTAACGGGATTTATTTACTTAGTGGATGTTGAGCAGGTACGGGCCTACTATGAACAGCACCAAGGCACTCCCGTAGAGGTTGAAAAACTGAGTTCAGAAGATCTAGAGAAAACCACTGAAGCCACCTTGAGTGAAGAGGAGCGCGCCCGTCGCGCTGAGGCCCGAGAAGAGCGCACAGTTAGATTGGCTGTAACTGGCGAATCCGGCAGTATGGCCGAATACTGGCAAAAGCGAGCCCAGGCTTTTGAGGAGCGCTACCACCGTGAGTTAGCGCGCCATGCGGAGGCGCGTGAAGAGATGGGAGTGTGGCGTGGTAAGGCTGAGCAGGCACAGGAAATGCTTTCAAAACTCCTGCCCGCAGTCACCGTCCGGGAAGCTGAGTCAAAAGCCGAAGTTGCCGAGCAGCCCACTCCCGAAAGTGCAGCAGCTCAGTCAGTTCAAAAAAACAGTAAATCAGAGAAA
>JAYRWT010000069.1:0-1903 GCA_041917855.1 Patescibacteria group bacterium
AGAAGCAGAACGCCACCACCGGATTTCCGGGGTGGCGTTTTGGTTATGCGGCCAGATTTTTGTTGAAGCCCGACTTAGTGCGCGAAGTAGTTTGGCTCGTGGTAGAGGAATTTCTCAGTAGCAGTAACTACGCGAACCATGGTAGAAAGAGCATTCACCGGATCGATTCCTTCGGCTGTTTCCTCACTCATCATCACTGCGTCTGCACGATCAAATACGGCATTGGCAACATCGGATACCTCAGCACGCGTTGGGCGGAGTGACTGGGCCATGGAGAGCATCATTTGGGTGGCAATGATCACCGGCTTCTTTACCCGGTGGCAGGCGCCAACAATCTGCTTTTGTACCAAGGGGACTTGTTCCATAGGGATCTCAATACCAAGGTCTCCGCGAGCAACCATGATGGCATCTGAGGCTTCAATAATTTCCTCAAGGTTTTCGAGTGCCGCTCGGCGCTCAATCTTGCTAGTAATCTTGGTTTTGCGGTCTCCAATCATCTTGCGAATTTCGAGTAGCTGGTCTGCCTTGGAGATAAACGAGACGGCAATCCAATCAATGCCCTGTTCGAGTACAAAGGCAAGATCTTCACGGTCTTTGTCAGTGAGCGCAGAAGCGAGCTCGGTCTCGGGGAGGTTCATGCTCTTGTGTGAGCGCAGTGTACCGCTGTTAATCACCTTTACCGTGATCTTATTCCCCTCTACTGCTGTGATATCGCCTTCAATAGCTCCGTTCATGAAGATAATATCTTGACCAACCTTTACGTACTCGTGAATGTTCTCGTGGTTGATGGGAATCTCAGTCGGTTCAATTTTACTGGTATCTTCTTGGCCAGTAACAAATACATACTCTTTACCCGCCTGCATAAAGAAGCCTTTTTCATCGAGTGTACCTAGGCGAATACTAGGTCCCTGAATGTCGGCTTGGAGTTGAATCTTAGTATTCAGCTCATGGTTGATGCGATCGAGCCAACCCTTAATCTCTATGAATTTATCGTATTTTTGGTGTGCAAAGTTGCAGCGAAAGATGTTTGCTCCAGCCCTGGCTAGTCCAAGCATGACATCGTAGTTCATGCTTGCAGGTCCAAGTGTGGCAATAAATCGCGTGTGCAGGTGATTGTAGCTCGGCATTTCCCCTCACTTTTGAGTTAACTTTTGGTCAGGCTTAGTATAAGGGAAAAGTTAACGGCCCGCCACCACTAGGATGACGGGACCGTTTCGAGGTTGTTGTTCGAAGCACCCTTCCTGGGTCTTTTGGGGGTTGGCTGATGTATACCAGCGACCAGACTATACCATTTTTTTCTTAGAAAAGCTAACCTTCATAGTCACAATGCGATCAGTGGTAAAAATCTTGGCTGCTATAAACACAAAGATTACAAAGATTACAAGCTGGTACAAAATCCCCCAGAGTACGGGTGTGGTTTGATGGAGCAAAAGATTGGGAGCCGCTATGAAGGAGTGGGTAAAGGGAATGGCGTAAATCAGTGCTCGCGCAGAAGTGCTAAGACTAGAGAAATCAACTACAAAACTCAAAATGTAGGGGATAAGTACAAGCACCATCAATGGTGTAATTAGACCCTGCACACCCTTAACATCCTCAGCAAAACTACCGAGAATCAGCGCTAAGGCAAGTGAGACTAAAATACCCATAAATAGTGAGGCGCCAAGTAGGGCATAGCTACTTAGAGAAAAAGTAAGACCGAGATTCTCAATGAGTGTGCGGGTAGATGCAGCGCTTACGTCTGTTCCAAACCCCCCAACATAGCCGCGCAGTCCCATGAGGTACACTGCAGACATAAGCAGAGCAACCAATCCGGCAGCAAGCATTTTGGTAACAACAATTTGCTTACGGCTCACCGGCATAGTAAGTAGTGTCTCAATAGTTTTGTTCTCTTTCTCGCTGGCCA
>JAYRWT010000070.1:0-12222 GCA_041917855.1 Patescibacteria group bacterium
AGAGCTTCCCCTGCTTGGTTAAGTTATGAAATACTGTTTCCTCTAGCATACAGAAACCTTTCGGAATTGACTGCAGTACACGAGGTTCCATTACGTACACTCCCAACAGATCACGGAGTGACTTTGTGGCAATAGTTACCTGCGGTGCATGCTCTCGGTGGAATTTAACCAGGTTTTTCAGATCAACTTCTACTGGCCTATCGATATTGACCACAAAGAAGGTTGATTTAAGCTTGCTACGCAACTGATAGAGCGCACCCGCTGTGCCAAGGTCGGATTGAGCGTACATAATGCTCATTCCTAGCTCTCGGCCATCGCCAAGGTGTTTGCGAATAGTATCCCCCAGGTAGCCAACCGCGATAGTAACCTCAAAAATGCCGTACTCACGCAGTGTTTTGAGTATGTGCTCAATAGCGTTTAGACGCTTTGGCGCGTGCTCACCGCCTGCTAAGATAACCGCTTCCCTAACCTGGGCTACCTGTAGACTATCGGTTAATAGGCTCTCTACGGCATGAGACCGATTACGAACGCGTAGGCCATCAATTTGTTCGTCGATAACATCGAGCAATTCCTTGCTCAGGCTTACGGTTACCCGGATTCGCTGTGATGCTCGATCAGGCATGAGAGATACCTATAAAAAATAGGGCGTCCCTCCCTCCCTAGTATGCTACCAGGCAGGTTTCTGCTCTGTCAAAGAGTTCAGCAATGTCTGGCGGTAGCGGGGCGGTAAATGTTGCTGGTTTACCTGTTTTTGGGTGGGTAATGGTGAGTGAGGCTGCGTGCAAAAGTTGCCTGGTAATGCCCAAGGATTCACTTAGCTTGGCTGATGGCTTTGTGGCGTATAGGCTATCACCAAGTACGGGGTGACCAATAGAAACTAAATGCGCTCTAATCTGGTGAGTGCGGCCTGTCTCGATCACGCAAGAAACTACGGTATAGGAACTATCTGGATGAATCTCTAGTGGGTAGACATGAGTAATGGCTGTTCTTCCCTCGCTAGTTGTGACAGCTTTCATTTTATTTGCCTGCGTGTTGCCACGTCTAACTAAGTTTTTTGCTATGGTCTGATCTTCCGTGATTGCTCCGTACACAACTGCTGTATAGGCCTTATGGGTGCGGTGGCTATGGAACTGTTCGCTGAGATTTTTGAGAGCTTCTGGTGTTTTAGCAATAACGAGTACGCCAGTAGTATCTTTGTCTAGTCGGTGTACAATGCCTGGCCGACTTAATGAGATTGGGTCTTCTGAATCATGAACAGAGGCCTTAACCCCTGGAACGTAACTAAGTAGTTGATGAGCAACGCTATCGGTATGCTCGGCCGTTGTGGGATGAACAACCAGGCCAGCAGGCTTGTTAATAACGAGTAGATCACTATCCTCAAAAAGAATAGGTAAGGTAAAGGGTTGGGGTGTAAGGGTAAGTGGCTGAGGCTCGTCTTGCAGCTCGACACTATCCCCTATTTTTAGTTTGGTGGACGGTTTGAGTGTGGAAATACCGTTTACGCGCACCTCTGCCTTGCTGATACTGTTCTGCAACTGTGAACGACTGAATGAGGGCAACTTCTGGGCCAGAAAAGCATCGAGTCTTGCGGGTTCGGTAACCGAGAACTTATGCATAGTGGGCGTAGGAGAGATCGTTGTATGTAGCTGTATCGTACGCCCTTGGTCCATCTGCATGTAGTAGCACAAATTGAGAGATGCCAGCGTCTAGCGCTGCACGGCTGCACATGGTGCAATACGGCTCGCCTGCGGGCTCTTGCTCCCCTGTTTCGTTAACGCGTGTGAAGTAGAGGGTGGACCCCGCAAGCTGGCCTGGGTGATGTGTGAGCGCGTCGTTGATTGCGCGGATCTCTGCATGTACGCAGCAAGTCAGGTCGTGCTTATTTTGGTTCGGAATTGTATAGGTGGCACTACAACGTTTGTGGGCTGGGTTATTGAGGGGTGGCGCATTAAAACCACTGCCAATAATGGTGTGATTGGCCACAATCACTGAGCCGCAGTGTGCTCGGTCGCAGTGAGAACCCGTAGCCACTTTGGCCGCCTGCTGTAGCCAGTGTCGGTGATTCATGCCTCTGGTTCCGTGATTACCGCCACGGGCTCAGCTTCTCCACTGGCGAGGGCATCTTTACTAAGAGATCCAAGCTTTGTTCTCATACCTAAAAGGCGCTTGTCGCTGGCTTCAAAGTTCTGTTGAGCAAGACGAAGGTTGTTACCTACTTTGTCGTAATGCTCCTCAAATCGCTTTAACTCTCCTCCTAGACCAATTAAGCCCTGCTGTATTTCTCGGGCACTTTGCTCGATGGCCATACCGCGCAGGCCGAACAATACTACTTCAAGATGGGCGTACAGGCTGTTGGGTGATACTGGAATGATGTGTCGCTCAAAGGCATAGCGAAGAAGCTGGTGACCACCGGCGTCCTCAATAAAGGCCTGGTAGTACACATTCTCTGCTGGAACATACATGAATGCAAAGCTGAGAGTATTCTCATCTGGGAGAATGTATTTTTTGGCAATCTCATCAATCCGCTTTTTGACATCTGTGACAAATAACTTTTCGTACGACTTGCGCTCAGATTCATTTTCCTCGGCAAGCATTTTGGTAAAGTTTTCTAGAGAGAATTTGGAGTCGATTGGCAGCAGCAGGCCATCACGCAGGAAGATAACTGCGTCACACTTTTCACCTGATTTAAAGGCATACTGGGTTTTGTAGCGTTCCTTTGGGATCATTTGAGCAATTAGCTCCTCTAACCAGATTTCTCCCCTGTTTCCGCGTAGCTTAGGTGCCTGCAAAATGTTTTGGAGAGCGCGTACATCCTTACCCATCTCTAGAATGTGTTTATTGCTTTGCTCGATAGTGGAAAGCTTTGCCTGTAGCTCGCTAATTACGCGACTCGTGGCTTGCAGTTGATTGTGCACCTGGCCGCTCTGGTGCTCTTGTGAGCGTTGCTGACTATTTAGCTGATCTAGAACGAGCTTTAGGTTTGTCTGTAGGCTCTGCTGCAGGTTATTTTGCAGGCTTTGCTGCAGGAGTTCGAGTGTTTGGTCGAGGTTGGGCTGAGTTGTGGTTTGTTTCTTTGTTATGAGGAAGAATACTCCTGCGCAGAGCAGCGCGGTCACAACAACTGAGATAATAATTTCGAGCGACATATACCCAGTATACATGTTCGGTATTTGTTTGCCTAGCGCCTGCCATCATTGCCCCTGGTTCCACCAAAGCCGAAATAATTACAAATGTAGACAGAAGCTTCTTCCTAACAAAAAGACACTCACTTCTGACTCTCTGTTAGCAAAAACCCGTTACTTTCGACTTTGGTGGAACCAGGAGAAAGTAACGGATTTCGTTGTTATTTAACTTTACGGCGTACGAAGCCTGGAACATCAAAGTCGTCATCTTGCTCAGGCATGTCATTTTGCTGTGGTTGTGATGTGCGGCCGTTACGGAGGTAGGCTGGAACGTCGATATCAGCAGGCTCTTCCATAGGTTGCTGTTGCTGCGGCTGCTGTGGGCGAACGCGATTGATGAAGCTACCGCGCTGTGGCATACGTGGCTGCTCGTCGTACATGTCCATGGCCTGGGGCTGCTGTGGAGCCTGCATTGGGGGCTCTGGCTGCTGGTAGACTTCTGGGTAAGGGCTCTGGGTCATTGGGCGCTGCAGTGTAGGAGCTGCTGGGCCAGGGTTACCGAGAATACCACCGTATGGGCCTCGGCGTAGACCTTGGCGTGAGCCGTCATTCTCAAAACCTGTGGCAACAACGGTAATTTTAACTTCACCCTGCATGGTTTCGTCGATGATAGTACCAAAGATGATGTTTGCATCAGGATCGGCTGCCTCGGTAATTGCCTTTGCGGCTTCGTCAATTTCATACATGCCTAGGTCCGTTCCTCCAGCGATAGAGAAAAGAATACCCTTGGCGCCATCGATAGTCAGCTCAAGTAATGGGCTCTCGATTGCGGCGCGAGCTGCTTCGATTGCACGATTATCACCAGAGGCGCGGCCGATACCCATCAGAGCTGAACCGGCATCCTGCATAACAGCCTTAACGTCGGCAAAGTCGAGGTTGATGATACCTGGTAGCGTAATTAGATCAGAAATACCTTGTACACCCTGGCGGAGCACGTCATCTACAACACCAAAGGCATCGAAGAGGCTGGTTTTCTTATCAATAACCTGGAGCAGTCGGTCGTTTGGAATGGTAATGAGAGTATCAACCTTTTCTTTAAGGTCTTGAATACCAAGCTCGGCAACCTTACGACGACGCTGGCCTTCAAAGGCAAATGGCTTGGTTACAACACCAACGGTTAGTGCTCCAAGCTCACGAGCGATCTCGGCCACAAATGGAGAGGCGCCAGTACCGGTGCCGCCACCCATACCACAGGTTACAAACACCATGTCTGCACCCTTAAGGGTTTCGTAGATCTCCTCCTTATTTTCTTCTGCAGAGCGGCGACCGATCTCTGGATCAGCGCCCGAGCCAAGACCGCGTGTTGTTTCTTTACCAATTTGAATTTTGAGTGCTGCGTCGTTGTTGTTCAGTGCCTGTGCGTCAGTATTGATTGCAACAAACTCCACCCCACGCATTTTGGAGTGAATCATGCGGTTAACAGTGTTGCCACCACCTCCGCCAACACCAACTACCTTAATTACAGCAAATCCATCTGGCCCTGATGGGTTATGTTGTGGGGTAAAGCTGCTACGAGGCCCGCTCGTTCGGTTCATCATGAGGATTGAGCTACGGTGCTATTAGGGAAGAATATGCTTGAAAACCCCCTTTACCTTGGAAAATGCAGAGCCAATTTTGAGTGAGCTACTGCCCTTTGACTGACCATGTGCGTTTGTGGCTTCCAGACCCCAAAGCATCAGTCCGACACTTGCAGAGTACATAGGATCAGAAATGTTGTCAACCATACCAGAGACGTCGTGAGTGAGCTGCCCAACCTGGGCTGGTAGGCGTAGGGTATGCTTGGCGAGGTCAACAATGCCCTCTTGTTTTGCGCCGCCTCCCGTAAGTACAATTCCGGCCGGAAGCATGCCATCGCGGCCAACTGTACGGATCTCATCGCGAATCATCACTAGAATTTCGTTTAAGCGCGCCTCGATGATCTCGGAAACGTACTTAAGATTCGCAGTGCCCTCATCGTGCTTGTTGATCTTTGAAAGATCGATTTCAGCATCTGGGTCAACTCGATCAGGCATGGCATTGCCATGCTTAACTTTTACTACCTCAGCAGTATCAATAGAAGTACGGAGACCAATGGCGATATCGTTGGTAATGTGGGTGGCGCCAACAGGCAAAACTCCGGCATGCAAGATATCCCCTTCTTCGTAGATAGCAAAGCTGGTAGTACCACCACCAATATCAACCAAAGCAACACCAATCTCCATCTGGCGCTTGGTTAGGAGCGCGCGAGCAGAAGCCAGTGGCGTAAAGACCATATCGGTTACAGAAACGCCAGCTTGGGTTAGGCATTTGGCTAGGTTTTTTACCGTAGCAGTCGCACCGCTGATAACCTGCGTATCTACCTCTAAACGGATACCAGTCATGCCGACTGGATCCTTAATATCGTTTTGCCCATCTACGGAGTATTTGCGAGGAATGGCGTGCAAAATCTCGCGGTTTGGTGGCACGCTAACAGATTTAGCAGCGTCAAGTACTCGAATTAAGTCGTTATCGTGGATTTCTCCATTCTGATTAGAAACCGCCACAATACCACGAGAAGACGTGGCCTGAATGTGTACTCCGCCAACGCTAATAACAGCCTCTGTTACAGGTAGCCCACTCATGCGCTCAGCTTCTTCCAGTGATGCAGAGATGGAAGATACGGTCTCTTCAATATCTACAACCATTCCCTTGCGTAGGCCGTTTGAAGGGGCAAATCCAACACCGATAATATCTATAGAGGTGGGCTGTAGCTGCCCAATAACGGTAGCGACCTTGGTGCTACCGACATCAATCCCGACGACAATATTCCGTTGACTCATATACCTCAGTATACCGAGGTTGCTATCCCCTGACAACAGGAATGTTGATCTGTGGTTGTTACGTGAATAGGGTACGTATATGTGGGTAGAAAACTAGGAACCCAACTACTGCAGCAATAACTGCAGCAATCAGTACTGCTCCTGCTAATGCGTCTTTAATGTACTCAATGGTGGAATGGTTCTCGGGATGCACAACATCAAGTAGTTTTTCCACTGCCGTATTGATAATTTCAATGGCAAAAACCAGGACTACGGAGAAAAAGAGCACTGCTAACTCTACACGTGGAATCTTAAAAACAATTGAGGCAATACCAAGTAACACTGCGGCAGCTAGGTGGACCTTGGCATTTTGTTCGGTTTGTATCAGTCGCACCAGGCCACGAATGGCGTACTTAAAACTTGCAAAAAACTTACGATAGCTAAAGCGAGTCATAGTTACAGATTGGCTAGGCCTTTGAGTGGTAGCCCAAGTTGGTGGGCTTTCTCTAGTATACCCCTTTCATTAGCATCCCACTCACCCTCATCTGTTTCGTGATCATACCCAAAGAGGTGGAGGATGCCGTGGTGCACGAGCTCAATTAAAGGTGTGCCCTGTTTTTCGGCATACTCTGGGCAGATGACGATACTTCCAAGTGCAACCTCTGGGATATGTTGCATCGGAATCTGATAAATCGAGGTGAAAACTGGGTAACTTAAAACATCTGTCGTTGCATCTATACCCCTTGTGTCTTTGTTTAGCTCACGCATTTCTTCTGGCGATAGCGTAGAAACATCAATCACAAACGAGGCGTCAAGAATAACTGCCTCGTCGTAGGTTTGCTTTAATAGGGTGCGCTCCTTTTCAGATATGCGCACAACAGCATCACGTGAATACTCAAGTGAAAATGCCATACTTAGGACTGCATTACCTCGGCGGCAGCTTGAGCAGCCAGGCTACCATCAACAGTTCCAGGAAATGCTTCAACGATGGCCCTGATTAACAGACCGCGCTGCTGAGGAGTAAATGCGTTTGCGGCTTGTAATTCTGCGGCTTTGGCAACAACCTCTGTCAGTTCTGGAGCTGCTGGTAGGTAGGCTGCAAGTATATGTGCTTCTTTGGTTTCGTTTTCAGCGCGTTCTGCTGAACCGCCTTTTGTATATACCTCAGCGCTTTCGCGGCGCTTTTTTACCTCTTTCCTGATTACTTGCTCAACCTGCTTGTCATCAAGTTCGGCGCCAAGGGCTATCTGTTGATTTTTTAATTCAGACTTAACCATACGCAAAACACCGACCAGGAACTGGTCCTGAGCGAGCATTGCTTTCTTTAAGTCGGTTTCTAAACGGTCAGCGAGGGCTGACATAGCGCTTGGTTAGTACCACTGCTTGGTACGGCGCAGAACTTCCTTGCGGAGTGCAGCCATACGACGAGCAAAGCGGGTTGGTGCCTTGGTGAAATGCTTGTTATCACGAGCTTTTTTAAGGCCTTGATCAGCCTGGGCTGCGCGGTTAAAGCGGCGGATAACCTGCTGGTTTGTTTCGCGTTCTTTGCGAGTGACAATCATGGAGGACAGATAAGATATAGATCAGATGCTATAGTAGCCGATCCGTATCTTTCTGGCAAGGTGCTAGAGCATCCCGCGAAAGATTAGATACTGTTTGTACTCACCTTTAATCCACGCACTCTGCTGTTTCAGGTAGTGTCCCCCATTCCTGGCCTGAATTTCTTTGTTTACAATGTTTCCGCGATGAGGGTGCTCGTAGAGGCGTGGTAGCGGAGAGTGGAAGCCGTGGGTGTAGTGGGCAAATTCATGCAGTAGCGTGGCATCTATTACATACTCAGGCACGCCTGGATCCCTGAATAGGCCATTAATAGTGATGTAGGTTACAGGCAAAATGTAGTCGGGATCAGGTTGTGCAATGATACTACCAAAACGTCCCTTGCTCTTTCTACCAAAGCGCACAAACAGCTTATTCCTGATTTGCACATCAGAAAAATGCTGTTGGTGCAGGGTGTGCATACGCTCTGCCAGCCAGGCATTTGTTCGGAGCTGGCTACGTGGTATAGCAAGTTGATCCTGTTTTTTACGTCGGGTTATACGGACGATTTGGCGACCTAACATAGCTGCATGGTAGCATGCTTTTACCTAAAAAATAACCTGTAGAATAAGCAAAAATCAATAGTGAATAATGGGCTACAGCATTGACAATTTGATGGTTATATGGTAAGGTAACCCTCGTATGATTTTTAATCGTATTGCCCGTGGCGCTCAGCGCTCAGCTGCCGTCCTCAGGGCCAAACTCGATACGCTTGGTGCAAACCAATTGCGTAACCGCTCAGCACTAACCCGTCGGGTTGCTATGGCCACTATCGCCATTCGCTTTATTACCCTTCCGGCTCCAGTTGCTGCTGCCGCTCACACTACCCCAGAGCTTCTGGGTGGTGAGGACAGCGATCCTTTGAGTACGATCCCGCTCGTGGTAGCGGGGGGCACATATACAAAGGTTAACCTTGTCTTTGATGAGAATGCTGCTGTGCTTGCTTCACCTATTGTGAGCAATCAGTCACAACTCAACACTGTTAAGGTTGGTGAAAGCCGTTCTGATGTAGCTGCCGCTGAGGCTGCTGCTCAGACTGCTGCTACCCAAAAGGCTGAGCAAGAAAAGGCCGCTGCCACTGCAGTTGCCGCCCAAGTTGCCGCTGCTGCTAAGGTTAAGACTGTAGCGCAAGCTCCAGTAAACGGTAACTATGACGCTCTCTTTCAAAAGTACTTCGGTGCTAACTGGAAAATGGCTCGTGCTATCTGTACAGCCGAGAGTGGTCTTAACCCGAACGCAGTCAGTTCGACTAATGACCACGGTCTGTGTCAGATTAACTGGCCATCACACCGTAATAAGGTAAACAGCTTGTCAGAGCTGTATGATCCAGAGATCAACCTGCGTGTTGCTGCTCAGATCTCCGGTAACGGTATCAAATGGACTCCTTGGACTGTATACCGCACGGGAGCTTACCTAAAGTTTCTGCGTGACTAACGAACGGAAATTGGTGTATCTGGGTGCGTAAGCATTATCCAAGTTAAACCACGGACGAACTCAATCTCTTTGCCGCTTGTGGCATCGTAGTAGCGGGTTCGTCCGTTTCCGTCTTTCTTCCATGTTGCAGCCACAGCCTTGCCATTTTGGTAGACGGTAGCTTTTCCACCGCTGTTTAGGTCAAACTGCCAAATAGTTGTACCATTCTTTGTATCTAGTACACTTCGTGTTACCGTTTGGGTCACGAGGTTTTTTGCGTAAAGCTGTGAGCCTGTATTTGCGTCAATATGCGCTTTGCCAGCCAAACTGCGTAGGTAAGTATTGGAGCTGGGTTGGTAGGTCCATGAAACCGCAAACTCTGGTGTAGAAAAGTTTACATCTACTACTTGTGAGCTTCCTCGATTCCCCTGCCCTGCATCATCGGTGAATAGCCATCCACCAAAATCAGCATTCGTTGGCCACTTTCTTTGCTCAACAGCATAGCTCCATAGCTTATCTGTAGATGAATAAAGTGTGTGCTCAGAGGCTACATTTCGTGTTGTATCGCGTACAAAAGTGGGCGGGCCAAAGTAGAGGCCGTCTATGTCAAAAGTCCCACTAGTTTTTATTAGGTCGAGAGCGTGATTATTCCCGCCTGCATGCGCGTAGAATGCCTGGAGCTCATTGGCAAGCTGTACAAAGTAAAGGCGTGCACTGCGTACTGGTCCCACTTTAACGGCTGCGCGCGGGTCAGAGTAAAAGGCTAGAAAACGGGTAATGCCCCCTTCTGCAATTGCCTCGTACACTAAACCTGCACTTTGTAAACCTGATTGTGGGCGGGCGTCTGGATGGTTTTCAATCATTACACCGAGCGGGCGTAGCGCATCACTACCAGGGACGACAAGAGCCCCATCAAGTAATGCAGGCAGGAGTTTTGGCGTAGGGCTTGGTGTAGGACTCTGTGCAGGTGTGGGTGACACTTCTGTCCCAGGGCAATTAGGTCCAGTGCAGGTAACGTTAACGTCTCGATGGTCAGTAAACAGCACAATAATTACAATGCCAGCAATCAGCACCACTCCAGCTGCGCTTAGGACTATCCAATGCGTGCGCGCAAACCGTACGAAGGCATTCCAGTACTGACGCATCTTACTTAGCTACTACAACTAAAATCATGTCTGGGTCAGCCAGTGTAGACTCCTGAACTAATGGTTTATAGCTAGCAAGCGCGGCTGCTACAAGTTCTGCTTCAGCTTTTTTACCCACCTGATGGTAGATGTAGGTGCTTGTGTATGTTTGATTTTTTGCATTACCTGTTGTGCGAATGGTAAAGCCTGCTTTTGTCAGCGTATTTGCCGCAGTACCTGCAGCGCCGGCGATGGTCGTGCCGTTTAGAACACGCAGGGTTATCTTATCTTTTGTAGTAACTTCTGCAGTGGCCGTAGGTGTTGGTGTAGGTGTTGGCGTAGGACTTTCTGTGGCTGTTGGTGAGGCGGTTGCAGAAGCGTCTGCGGATGGACTTGGTGACGGACTGCTAATTTGTAACCAGGTATCAATCCGTTGACGGGTCACATCAAAGGCCAGAAAACCAAGTACCGCTGCCCCTAATACTAGCAGCACCCACCAAACCCAGGTTGGTGGGCCGTCTACGATAACGCTTGGCTCTGGGAAGAGTTTTTCAAAACTGTCATCGTCAGATGCCGGAGTGCTAGTTGTGGCCTGTGGTACACCGGTGGGTGTGGGGATGGCGTCTGGTGTAGCTGCAACTGGCGCTACTTCTGTTGTAGGGGGTACGTCCTCAGTTGCAGGTTTTGTTTCTGTAGACTCAGTTGATTCAGTAGCAGCCGGAGACTCAGCTGATTCAGCCTCAGTCGTTGCTGCAGACTCACTGGGCTGTGTGGTGGGCTCAACTGAATCAGTACTTTCTGTAGGAGTAACAGCTTCAACCTGCTTATCAGCAGAGTTCTCTACTTTTTGCTCGCTAACCTCAGCTTTCTCCTGAACAGGTTGTTCCGGAAGAGAATCTCCCTTCTTTTTCTTCTTTGAAATGCTGTCTATGCTTTTTGCCATGTCCCCACCTATAGTTAGTTACTACCAGTATACTGCTCACTGTGCTGATTCGTCCAAAAATCAGTGTCACCAAGACCAACAGACCAGAAAATGACACCTGCTGTTTTATACTGTGCTACCAGGTTTAACTTGGCGGTGAGTGAGGCCTCGTCTTCAAACCAAACTTCATGCCGCTTGCCTGCCTCGTCGGTGTAGGTAAAGCTAGGTGCGGTACCAATATCGTAGCCACGTGCATCTATGCCGCTTTGTATGATAATTGGACTCTGCTTTGACTCAGCTAGTGCGACTGCACGTTCGTGACTAATTCCTATTCCTTGCCATGGCTTGCCTGCTTCAGTTGGTTCGGTCCAATCGTAGCCATAGTTACCAAGCCCAATGATAAACTTCTCTGAGCGAGCATTCTGCTGGGTGTAGTCTAGTATCTCTTTAAGCCATCCAAGTGGAGCTATTGGTCCTGGAGTTGCGGTAGATTGAGCGTGGTAGTCATACGCCATAATGCGCAGCTCATCTGCAATTAAACTAAGGTTCCGCCAATCCATCGGAACTTGATTAGCAAGGCGTGCTTCTAAGGTAATCGCCACCTTTAGGTTTTCTGCCTTAAACGCAGCCGTTAGGTTTCGTGCAAAGTTGGTGAATAAATCACGATTGTCCTCTCCCAGGCCTTCAAAATCAATATCTATGCCATCAAAGCCCTGCTGGCGAACAATATTCAATAGGTTGGCAACCAGATTCTCCTGAGCCTTGGGATCTGTTAGTGCAATAAAACTGTGGTCAGGATCGGCTGTAACCGTAACGTATCGTTTAGCTGCGCTTAATTTTGAGCTAAATGCCGACCACTGTGACCAATCAGCCTTAGGTATGACAGTAAAGCCGTCAGATTCAAGCGTCAGCCAGAAGGCTGAAACACTACTGTAGAGTGCGGCATTTTCCGACTGACTAGCTGTGGTCCAGGGAGCAATCCAGGCGTGCAGTTTAGTTTTTTCAGAGATAGTTTTTAGATCCTCAGTTGTTAGTGTGGATGCAGGGCTAGCCTTACCTATATTCGGTAAATACTGGCGAATAGAGGCATTATTTGTTTGTGAAGCTGTGCCAGAAGTTGCATAGCGCAGTGCTTGGTTACTCTGTGCGTAGTTGTACGTACTAAGTGCTAGTAGTGCGAGTACAGCAAGGCTATTAGCTATGGTTAT
>JAYRWT010000071.1:0-24165 GCA_041917855.1 Patescibacteria group bacterium
GCCGCAGCACAGCTGAAAAAAGAATTGCCAAACAAACAAAAACAGCCCGTAAACGGACTGTCTTTGTTTGGTGCACTCGGCAGGAATCGAACCTGCGACCTCCCGGACCGCAACCGGACGCTCTATCCCCTGAGCTACGAGTGCGAGTGAGCGAACGCGACGGAAAGCTTGCTTTCCGGCATGTGAGCGAGCGAGTACTCAGTATCGCGTAGCGATACGAGTGCTATCTTCTCTCATGTTCTATCGAACGCAACGGAAAGCTTGCTTTCCGGCATGTGAGCTGCGCACACCTGAGCATAGTAGCGCAAACTGTAGAAATGATCAATGATGCTTGCTACGCTGTGAGTGTGCGGGGTAGCCCACACGACTCTTCGGAGGCATCTATGATGAAATGAGACGAAGCGCGATTATCTCGACGTTTAACCGACCACCCGAACAGGAGGGGGAACATGAATAACGCGCTTCAGACCAGGGGGCGCACTAGTACTCGGCAAAGGCGTTGCTAGAGCGGCAGCGTTTTGCAACAGCCGGTGACCCAATGGGTTTAGGCTCAATGCTCAGGGGTGGCTTTGCCACCCCACCAACTAACACACCACCATGAAACTACTTGTAACGGGAGGAGCTGGGTTTATTGGATCAAACTTTATTCATCACTGGCTAAAGACGCACCCAGAAGATAGCGTTGTAAACCTTGATGTACTCACCTATGCCGGCAATATAGATAACTTGAGTGAAGTTTCTGAAAATCCTAGGTACAGCTTTATCCAAGGCGATATCCGAGACATAGATACCGTACGAAAGGCCATGCTAGGAGTTGACCTAGTAGTGCATTTTGCCGCAGAAACTCATGTTGATCGCTCAGTATCAGGACCAGCTGACTTTATTACTACAAACCTTATCGGTACGTTTAATCTGCTAGAGGTGGCCAGAGAGTGTAATCTTAAGCACTTTCACCATGTTTCTACGGATGAAGTGTATGGTTCGTTACCGCTAGGCACTCCAGATATTTTTGATGAGCAAACTAAGTACGATCCACACAGTCCGTACTCTGCCAGTAAAGCAGGCTCTGACCACTTGGTTATGGCCTACTATCATACCTTTGGTCTGCCGGTTACCCTCACCAACACCAGCAATAATTACGGACCACGTCAGTATCCTGAGAAACTGATTCCGGTCTTTGTCCTGAAAGCACTAAAAGGAGAAAAGTTGCCAATCTACGGCAACGGGGAAAACGTACGTGATTGGATCCACGTTGCAGATCACTGCGCCGGCATTGATCTCGTTATTCAAAAGGGTAGAAAAGGCGAGACCTACTGTCTAGGTGGTAATGCACAGCGTACAAACAAAGAGATCGCGACAACCATCCTGCAGGAGCTCGGTTTACCAGAAGACCAAATTGAGTACGTGCAGGATCGCCCTGGTCATGATCTGCGCTATGCCATTGATTCAAGTAAAGCAGAGCAAGAGCTCGGCTGGACTCGTAATCATGACTTTGCCAGCGGCATGGCTGCTACAGTTGCCTGGTACAAGGAGCGGGCAGGGAGTCTTCAGCTCGATGAGGCCGGTATACATACTAAGTAAGCTCATGATCGCTACCCCAACTTCAATCGAGGGACTCCACTTTCTGGAGTTTAAGCGCTTTACGGACGAACGAGGCTTCTTTTCAGGTCCGTACCAAGCCGAGGAGTTTGCCGAAGCCTTGCCAGGAGTGGTATTTAACCCGGTACAGCTATCTCACTCGCGTTCAGTTAAGGGTGTGCTGCGGGGGATACACGCTGAACCCTGGAATAAGTTTGTGTACGTGGCGCGTGGAGAAGTTTTTGTCGCCTATGTTGATGTACGGCCAGAGAATTTCGGGGCTGTGGTAACCGGAACAGTACAAGAAGGACACGGTGTGTTTGTGCCAAAAGGAGTAGGTAACTCATTTCAAGTACTCTCTGATGAGGTTGACTACATCTATATTGTCGATGGACTTTGGAAGCCTGGCACAAACTACCCAATGCTGGCCTGGAACGACCCCGAGCTGAGCATTGCTTGGCCGATTACGCCTCCAGGGCTTTCAGATAAAGATAAAGTGAATCCTTCGTTATCTGAGCTTAGGGCAAAACTGACTCAAGAATAGGCAACAATTGCCTCGGTTACGGCAAGAGCAACGTCGGGCATGCTAATACCGTGCTCGCTGAGTTTTGTATTGGCTAAAATACTCTGAGGTTGGTAGGCACCTCCTTTTGCTGCAATATCCTGATTGATAGAAGCGAGGCTGCCCCGAGCAACTTCTTTATCCGCTGGCATCATACCGTGCTTACGCATGAGCTCGGTGATTGCGTAGAAGCTGATCGTCCCGCTATTCACTACATGGAAGAGGCCAGTGGCACTTTGTTGTACCAGCGATTCCAGGGCTATTAAATAATCCTCTACTACGGTAAGAGAAGTCTGATCATCTGCTGCAGAAGAAAACTGACTCAATTTTGTGAGGAGGTTTTTCGGGCTAGCGAATCGAGAAACAGGGGTGTGAATGCGAGTAATCAAAATTCCGTCAGTCGCAGCCCGTGGGAGTAGCTGCCAGTCTGCCCAGGCCTTTGTCCAGGTGTAGTAACTTGTGGGGCTTGGCATATCTGACTCTAACCAGCCAGCTGCTTGCGGTGGGGTACCATCAAACATCATGCCAGTAGAGATGTGAACCATGCGAATGTCGTGCTTGCGACATGCCCAAGCGATGTGTGCAGCGCCCGCTGTGTTTATGGTGTAGACCAGGGCGTGCTGCTCTGGCTTTTCTGCATCGTGCGTATTAGTATATGCCGCTGCGTTTACGACAAGTGCTGGGCTGTGTTCTAATAAAACTGACTCAATACTTTCTGGTTTACAGATGTCGATCTGCGGCAGATCGACGGTTACTATGTTCCAGTCCTTCGCAAAGTGCTTGGCGATTTGGCTAGCCATGTAGCCTCCGCCGATGATAAGGAGAGTGTTTTTTGGGTTCATATTTGTACTTATAGATGGTTTGCGCCGCATCATACACCACCCCTACGTGTAGTCGATGGTTGCCAGTAAAGGATTGTCGTTGTCCGCCTTGCTATAACGATTTGGGCAAGGTGATCCAAGGCTAATTGCTTAGAACCTGCCCAGCCAATATACTTACAAACATGAGATATCTTCTAGCGTTAATTGTAGCCTTTTTAGTTGGGGTTCCAACCGCGCTAGCTGCAAACAGGCTAAATTTTACACCTAATCCTGCGAGTACATCCGAAGGCAGTACGGTTGTACTGCAAATTAGCTTGAGTGAGCCAATTATCGCTCCCGGGCCCGATCCTGCATACGTAACAATACAATTTGCGCAGAGTGTTGTTGGTCGCGCAAGTCTTTCTGCAAACACGGTAACCTATCTGGCAGAGGAGTGGGCTCAGGTAAAAACGCTAACGGTTACCACTACGCGTAATTACCAGTACGATTCAGGTGAAACAGATGTTTTTCAGTTTACCCTAGTTTCAAACTCTGAATACTACAACAACTATACGGGAAACATTAGCATCACCCTACTTAACCTTGATCCACAGCCTACGGCAACACCAAGTCCTACATCAACCGTTACTCCAACACCCACTCTTACACCGACAGCTGCGCCCACCACGCGGCCAAAGACCAGCCCCAAGCCGGCGCCTACATCAACCGTTACTCCAACGCCTACTCTTACGCCAGTCGCCACTCCTAGTACTTTGCCTACACCGGCCGCCAGTCCTAGCGCAGTAGCAAGTACTAACTCAACCGGAGTCAATGAGCAGTCGGGTAGTACTGATCAACAACAGAAACCTAACCGTGAGGCACGCCTAGCTCTTGCGACAGTTGCAGCACTGCTGCTTGGCGGCGGCGCACTCTACATACTCAGACTGAGAAGAAGGTAAACACAAAGCTGTGTTGCGAGGGTTCTTAGTCTGCTCCACAAAAAGAGACTGGTTTTCGATTATAAGATTGACTTTTCCCCACTTTAGTGGTATAAGGATTGCGATATGCTAGTTTCGACTGAATCCTTCAACAAGTTTGCACCGGCCAGAACAGCGCTTGGTGCAGTACGAGCTTTCTATAGTATCTCGGGGGCTGTCGTGGTCGCCCGCAGCGAGGAGGGGCGTGAGCGTTTCTCAGACCAAGCAGCTGGGCCGGCGGTGTTCCCGCTTTCTGAGGAAGACGTGGCTTATCTGAGGGCGAATGTTCCCGGGGCAACTGATGAAGACGATGAGAAGACCCTTCTCTTCATCGCCTCGCAACTTACGGACGAATTCCAGGCGGCGCTCATTGAGGAAGCTCTTCTCATGACCTACGATAAGGCTCAGGATTACTTCCTGAAGATCATCAACACGACGATGGTTCCATATTTCCCCGGTGACCAAAAGGCTCTGGATGAGGTACTGGACTGGGCCCACAAACTCATGGTCTCCTTGGGAAAACTCACCGCCTAGTTGCTCAACTACACGTGGCGCTCTGACAATTCTGTCGGAGCGCTACTTGCGTAATGATCTCCACCAACGTAAAAGGCCAACCTTGCGGTTGACCCTTCACGTTGGCGGAGAGGCAGGGATTCGAACCCTGGGTACGGTTGCCCGTACAACACGTTAGCAGTGTGCCGCTTTCGACCACTCAGCCACCTCTCCATAACCGGTAACGCCTGTCCAGGTTACCAGAAAGACCTTAGAATTTGAAGTAGTTGCTAAACCTGTCGGTAAAGTGTTTGTTGCGTGGCTCCAACTCAGGGAGCACCTGAAGTAGGGTAGTGCGAACTTCTTCTCGATCGTTTGAGCGGTAAAAGCAGCTAATTGGCACAACGCTCGGGCGTTTAGATTCAAAGTAAATCACTAGAAGATCACTGTCGTCTTGCAGCCAGAACCCAGTTAGATTATTCAACGCAACAATGCGTTTGCCTATCTGTACTCTAGCTGTTGTGACCACAACCTCAAGTGGGGTTTCACCATGTTTATTTTGCTGAAAGACCGCTGCAAGGCCGGCAAGTACAACAACGGCAGCAAAGTAAAAGTTGAGCTGGCCAAGCCAAATACCAAGCCCAATAAAGCTAACGCAGAGGGTAATCGCACCCATAATCAAGCGCAGTCGAATGTGTGGCGCAAAGGGGCTAGAGGTGTGTTCGGCCTCGGTCCACTGCGCTACCAGGTACTCTTCCTGCTGACTAGGGCTAGTGGTTGGCTCGCCTGCTTGAACCTGTTGTTCTGGCTGGGGTAGTTGCTCGTCCATATTTACTAGTATACACAGCTTTGCTAGAGTCCAGGAGTCGCATCGGCGACGGAGAACCCTATGGAAACCTTGCTTCCGATCATTGCCATATTCGCAGTTCTTGCGCTTGTGCTAGGACTTGTCCTTAACAAACGTAAGAACTCCACGACGCCCTCACCAGGGAAACCTCCGAGCAAAAGCAGTCAGCAGCCAAAGCCACATCCTACCTACAGGCAGCAACCTGACCAATCTGACCAGACTAGCTCACTGGGAAGACTAAACTCGGCAGATTTACCTCCAGGGGTAGTCCTGCCCGACAGGGCGTCTGCCGCCCAAGCTGTGGTACACAAACCAGCAGAACCCGTGCAGTCAGAGGAAAGTATGGCCTTAACACGCTTTAAGCAGAACTTTGAAGCGTGCGCAGAAGAGCGACCAGGCCTTCTGGATGGTGCAGAGATCTTCGTGAAAGATGGCGTATTAACCTTTAAAACGCCATTTAGCAAGTTTGAGCTAGAGGTGCAGATCTACCTAAAGAATGCCGAAGGAATCATGTACTTTGGGCCAGGAGCGAGCAATTTTACTGGAGTTGTCGCCGCTACTACTGAAAACGGTGAGGTACAGGCTGAGATTCCGTTGGCTGCTTGCCGGAGCCTGCACCATGCGCAGGTTAGGGTATACAACACTGCAGCAGGAGTGCGCGCCATCACCACAGAACTCCCGATACAACTGCAGTAGCTATCTGCTAATTAGGCCGCAAGGAGCTCCAGATCCTAGTTCATCTCAAGCCCCACATTTCATTGGGAAAGGTGGGGTTTTCTTCGTTATTAACCTGGTAAAATAACCGTAGTTCTGCTAGTGTGCAGACACGGTGACATTGATGGAGATTGTGATGATTAACAATATGGTAGTGGCTATATGCTACGCCGTTTACATTATGCTGCCTGGATTCATTTCCAACATGGCAGCCGTGGTTGTCGGCAAGTATCTGCCGCTCGGACCAATTGACTGTGGGCGTACTGCCCGTGATGGCCAACGCTTGCTTGGCGAAACCAAAAGTTGGGGAGGACTACTTGGTGGAACGCTCTGTGGTTGGGCGATTTCGCTTGCCATCTACGCCCTACTCCGGATGATTCCCGGCGGTTTCAGTGAGATTGGCAACAGTCTCACGAAACTCGAGCAGCATGCGATGATTCTCATGCTGGCGGGCGGCGCCCTTGTGGGGGATATCGTTGAGAGCTACATAAAGCGTCGACGGAAGTTCCCAAGTGGCTACCAGTGGCGGCCGTGGGATCAGGTTGATCAGATTCTGGGTTCGCTGGTTTTTGGTCTGTTCACCTACGGTGTGATACGGCTCGGCAATGGCAGTTTGATTTCGGTTGAACGATTGGATGGTATTGCCGTGTGTGCGGTTGCCGCACTCTCAATTCCGTTGACGATTGCGATTAGCAAAGGCTCACATAAAGCCGGCATCAAACCGACAATCTGACTAGGGCATCGTATTCGCTGATGCCACGAGATCCGATCAGCAGTCTTCTGCCACACCCCGCCCGCCACCTGCCGCATGTCTGCGTACGCGGACGGCGCTCAAGCTACCCGTTCCAGAAATTCTGGGGCGGGTGCTTTTGTGGTAAGGATGTGACAAAGACGTTAACAAAAGGAGCGCTAAATAGTAAAAAGCCCGGTCTTAGACCGAGCATTTCACTTTGGCGGAAGGGGTGGGATTCGAACCCACGGAGCTCTCGCTCGGTAGTTTTCAAGACTACTGCAATCGACCACTCTGCCACCCTTCCGTGGGGCTCTGGCGATAGTAGCAAATAATCTTTCCTCTGACTACCAGGAGAGGGTCAGGTTGCTATCGGCTGCCTGCCAGGGGCCATTATTAACCCTCACTCGTTCGTTGCGGGTGCCGGCCTGTTTGAGGTAGGTTACTGTATCTGGTTGGTCTTCGGTGGTGTACGTAACCTCTATAGCACTTGTTTTGCCGATATTCGTATCCATCCACCAAGAAAGCTTAGTCCATTCAGTGGATTGCTCAAGAGATGCTTCGGACTCACGGCTGATAGTCTGCATATTTTCCTTTATTGTAAGCTGCCCGCGTACTGCTCGGTTTGTACCTGATTTTGTTTCAGTAATACGTTCAATGATTGCGTTTACTGGTAAATACAGATCGACAAAATTATTATTATTCGCATCCGGCCAGGTACCTGGACCTGTATGGTTACGTGTAATACTAACTCGATAGCGATTAGGTCCGAAGATACTCGATAGCCGCTCAATACTTACATCTTGTGAGACATAACGTGAAGATTTACCTCCAACTAAGTTACTATTCACGACTTTAAGCCAGTTTCTACCAGCGAGCGGCGAGTCAGGTTCTGTGAAGCGGTTGACTCGTTCGTTTAGTACAGGATTTGCAAATGAGAATTGAATTGATTTACGGGATACAGCTCTGCTTAAGGCGGGTATAATCTTGTTAACCGCTCCAGGAGACGTGCTAATTTTATCGAGTAGTATCGGTACGAGATCTCCCAGAATGCTTTTTGGCTCGTTAGTTACCAGGTTCTCAGCAGTTGTAAAGTAAGATTTTTCTACATACTCCTGAAGAACGGTACTAACATTTTCACTAGTAATTGGCTGACCAAGATTAGGTAACTGGATGGGGCCAGTGACCAAAAGCGCATCTTCTAGTACGGAAGTATCTAGAAAAAGCACTCCTTGAGTTGAGGTGAGCGTAGCGAGCTGAAACATGCGCATCACATCTGCAGCTATCTCATCGCGAAATCCTCCACGCACGTTACTATCTCGAAAACTCCAATAGTAAGCAGGCTCTCTAAATAAGAGCGGCGGCTGCAATTTGGCAGCACCCTCAAAGCCCTTATCGAACTTGTATATATTTCTTCCAAAAGTGAAGCTCTCTACATATCCCTTCCTTCCTTCGAGCAACGCGTAGCTACCAATAAAACCACCGCTCGGTCGTTGCTCGCCGTCATTTTGGAAAATGACGAGGTACGTGGCGCTGTACAGATCTTCACGCAGCCTTTCTAGGAGCCCGCGAGCATTCGGTACTGCAAGAGATGCCTTACCAGTAATGTGTGTGAGGTGGGCAATCGAGTCACCCACGCCCGGTAACCACTGGGGGACATCTTGCAGCTCCCGGCTAGCTAGCTGCAAGTTTTGCTGAAGCGTATCAATGTCTCGTGATGAACTTTCGTACCAAGAAAAGAGTGCGCCTGAGCTTTCCCTAAGGAAGGTATTCAGGGTATCGATTTTAGGGGCACGTGGATAGCTTGCTACCAGCTTTGCCGAAGTTGCCCCGATTTGTGAAAGGTAGTAGGCAGACTTACTTGCGTTTACTTGCCAGCGTACAGGTGGAAGAAAAGCACCAAGCTTAACCAGCGTGGGGGCGTTTTGGAAAAGCGTAACCCCACTGGTAAATCCAGCTTGGCTTTTGGCAAATAGCGCAGCTGCCTCGTCTGGGTTTACTAGTATAAGGTTGTATCCCTGCTGCAGTTCGTCTGCAGCAGTTTTTAGCTCACGCAACCCCTTTAAGCCGTATACAAACGCATATGCGCTGAGTCCAAGGTAGGTAACCAGAGCAGCGCAGAGTACTAAGAGGAGTAAGCGGAGTGGACGTCGTCTAGTTCGCATGTGCTCAGCCTACCGACTGTTAGGCTTGCTGTGAAGAACGCAAAATATCTCGACCCGCTAGTGCGGCAACACATAGAAGTAGTAGAAAAAGAGCGGGGAAGTTATTTTGGAAAAACCATGCAAACATATTACTGCCGACTAGCTGCGATTTGTTCTCATACGAGAAAAGGGTTGTTGCATAGAGCAGGCTTATTGCGAATACAGTTAGCGTTGTGAGTGCGCCGCCGATGCCTCTGCGTAGTGCTGTTGACTCATACGTAAGAACATATGCAATTGGCACAGCCAGTAGCGAGAGTTTGTAGTCGTGACTTACTGACGGGATGAGCAGAGCGGCAAGTGTGCACGAGAGTAATAGGTAGGGATCTATTCCTTTTGCATTAACACGGTAGGCGCGCAGAAGCGTGAGCAGTACGCTACCAAGAACAATGAGTAATAGCAGGGCTTGTGCACGTTTTTGGTGTAGTGCAAGAAAGTCCCAGCTACTGAAATAGAAAGGCTCGCCTAGCTTGGTGGTTGTGAGTGATACAAAAGACTTGATTGAGTGATTACCGATCCAAACGTAGGGGTGTAGGGTTTGCTCACGTATACCAGTGAAAAAATTGTGGAAAATGTTTTGGCCTAGAATAAAGAAAAGTCCAATATTTACAGCGATGAGTGAAGCAAACCGTATGCCGATTTCTCGCCAAGCCTTCCAGTTATTTATAAATAAAAGAATAAAAATAATCGGATAGAATTTTATTTGCACAGCAATAATAAACAATATGTACCCCAGCGCTCTCCAACGAGGCGCGTTGTGGAATAGCCAAGCACCAAGTAGCACAAAAAATACTGGGATCAGGTTAAATTGTCCACGCTCTAGCTCAAACTGCAAGCCGTACCCAAATAGAGCAATAGCTGCGATGGGCAAAACAATTGCGGGAAAGGTAAGTCTATTTTTTATAGACTTAGCTATGAGCGCAAAGCTTCCTAAGTAGCTCAGGAGTGAAAATGCGGTGAGTATCTGGTAGGCAATGGAAAATGGTAGCGTTAGCAGTGGCAGAAATAGAAGAGATGCAAGTGGCGGGTAGAGATTCTGCCCTATGTACGGGCTTCGACCGAGAGTGAGCTCGTTGCTATAGCTGAGCATCTGCTGTAGATCCGTTGCCCCCGGCTTAGTAATCGGCACGCTAGTAAAAAAGTACATGTGACCGCTACTGTTAAAGAGTGAGGGGGTAATAAACAGTAGGTAATAGGCAACAAGAAAGCCTGCGCCTATCCAAAAATACAGGGGTATATGTAATAAATAATCGACAGCTCTCTTAATACTTTTCTTCACTGAGGTTAGATTGACGAATCAAAAGCATACTTTTCGGGATGTTTTTGAACATATGCATTAAGAAAATGATTGTACCTCCCAAGCTGCATGCCAATTATTGCCCGTATTCTTGATGGGTCGAGAATATCTCCGCGCGTAATCAGTCGTATTTTTTCATAGTAGGCTGCTAGATCAGGATCACAGATCTTATTTGCATTTGTCTTCAATGAATCAACATACCCACAGGGGATCTCGCGTACAAAATGTCCGATTCTCCATCCAGAGGGCGAAAGATCTGATTTGATTATCGGCAGGCGAGCCAGTAAGGGATCAGCCAGGGCATAGTGATCGAGAATATGAATTCCCGGGCCTGCAGCGTATCCAGCAAAGCCAATAGTGGGAAATTCAACCACCGATTCTTTGCTATCGCGATAGGTCAATCCCTGCGTATAGAAACTACTCTTAATAGGGTATTTTCCTGACTGATAGGTAAGTAGACCAGTTTGTCCGTAGTAAAAATTACGCTCATCCACTACCCACATACCATCGATTGGATTATGGAGAGTATCACCATAGTCACGATTGCTCAGCACTATTGGTCTTGGAGCAATAAAGCCAATGAGAACAATACTCAAGAGAGTGGCTAGGGTTACCGGACTTTCAAGTTTCGGTTTACTAAATGAAAATAAATTCAGACAGACGATACAGGCGAGAAAAAAGGAGACTGATAAGAACCTGCCACTCATGAAATCACCGCCTACCTTCACAACATAGAGGGTGTATAGCGTTATACCCAAAGATAAGGCAGTAAGTCGTGGGTGCATCCGCCAGTGCCTGAGGGTAAGCCAGGTGGAGCCAATAATTACCATGAGTGTAATTGGGTCGAGTGACAGGGAGTTGAGTAGGTAAAAGATACCCTGTTTAATCATGCTCAGTTGATCAATGCCTGTTGCGAGCTTGGCATAGGCAGTGTTAGGTACAAGGGAGCCGTAGTAGAGTAGCGAGAAGCTCAGCCAAGTAATGAGGGGTAGCAGTCCCAGAGTTACGCTTAGAATCCTATTTCTAGTGCTTCCCGATGCAGATAAAAAGACAAGCACTATCCCTGGTAGTACAAGCAGCAGTAAATCAAGTCTGTTTATAGCCACAAGTGAGGCAATAAACGTAGTGCTCAAAAGCTGGTTGCCTCTACGGGGCTTAAGTAGGGCTACCGCAAATAGGGAAACAAGGAGGTAGCTCAGGGCATTTTCTAATCCAGATGTACCGTACTCGATAAAGCTCTTAGAAAAAACTAAAGCAATAATAAAAATACAAGAAGAAACAACGTGCTTACTGAAGTTTCGAACGGCCAGGTACACGGCCACTGTGGCGAGTAAGATCTGAAGAACTGTAACCGAAAAATAAATTTCGCCTGTAAGAGCGCTGACAGCACTTACCACGAGCATCCACAGAGGGTGTGTATAGGTTTGAACACGTTCAGCTATATTCCAAGTCGCCCCATGTCCGTGCAGTAAGTTGTCAACTGTTCGGAATGTAATATATGAATCATCGTTAAACCAAGCTGTGCGTATGAGTACTACCACTAATAAAAGAATGGAAGCCAGTACAAATGGATGCTTCCAGATGGGATGATTGTGATGCTCGAACGTACTTTTCATAGATACTTCATAAACATAGCAAAAAGAATCAGCGAATGCTTCAGGTAATCTTGAGAGATTGGTGCAGCGTGCTATAGTTGGGAAGTGACGGATACGAAAAAACTCCTCTCAGGTAGTTCAGTGCTCTTTATTGGCTCGCTTATTGGCAGCCTCTTTTCGTATGTCTACAACATGATGATGGGACGGCTGCTTGGCCCTGAACTCTATGGCGAGTTATCTACGGTGCTCTCGCTTACCATGATTCTCTCCGTTGTCGGGGTTACGCTCTCACTCATAACTGTGCAATCTGCCAATGAACTTTACCACCAGGGAAAAGGAGGCGCCCTCGTTCAGTTTGTTTCACGGATGAACAGATACACATCGCTTGTTGGCTTTTCACTCATAGTATTGCTACTAGCACTGATAAAACCTCTCACTAACATCCTGTCGTTAACAAGTTTAATCCCGGCGCTGCTCGTGGCGGTGAGTATCTTTTTCTCGCTATTGCTTACGGTTAACCGATCGGTCCTACAGGGTCTTCATGCTTTTGTGACGCTGAGTGTTTCGAATATCGTTGAAATGGTGCTCAGGCTGGGCTCGGGTATTCTTCTGGTTCTGCTAGGATTCTCACTCAACGGTGCGGTAATGGCGATTGTGCTTGCTACCGGTCTGGCTTACCTACTAAGTTTTGTGAGTGTTGCTGCTCGCATGAAGAAGGTGGCAAGTGGTGGTGGGGAAGATACTAGGCTCCCAGCAAACTTCTTCAAAGACCTATTAAAGGGACCAGTAGTTCCTACCTTCTGCGCGACGCTCCTACTCATTGTATTGCTTAATGCCGATATCATTCTGATGCGCATGTTCTTCGATAATCGAACTGCAGGATTATATGCAGCAGTCTCAACGGTTGGGAAGATTATTTTGTATCTTACAACTCCGATTATTTCAGCTATGTTCCCACTTATTTCCGAGAAGCGCACAAAAGGTGAGAAGCATTATCAAACATTTTTGTTCGCTATTGCCCTTACACTAGTAGCAGCCCTCGGCCTACTTGCTGTTTACATGGTTGTACCAGGCTTGGTCATGAAAACGCTCTACGGCGCAGCGTATACCGAACTATACTACCTACTACCCCAGGTTGGGCTTTTTATTCTAATCTACTCACTGGTTAACTTGGTTGTGAACTACAATATAATCATTCGAGACTATTTCTTCTTGGCTGTGCTGCTATTCGTACTAGGGTTAGCATACGTACTTGTACTTACCCATCACGACACGGTTGAAGAGGTAGTGCGCATGCTGGTTTTAAGTACCGGAATAGGATTTACACTGGTTATGGCTCGTTACTTCTATTCAAAACGTGCACAAGTTGCACAGCTCATTTCGGGAGATTATGAGTAAAAATCCTAAGCTTTCAATCATTGTTCCTGCATATAAGGAGGAACGAAACATTGCGCGAACGCTACGCGATATAGTCGCTGTTCATGATAGCGTGGGGTACGCTTACGAGATCGTGGTGGTTGTAGATGGTTCGCCAGATAATACTGCTGCAGAAGCAAGGTCTGTACGTTCTGAGCATATTACGGTACTTGATTATATGCCAAACCAGGGCAAGGGCTATGCGTTGCGCTATGGAACAGACCAGGCCAAGGGAGAGATCATTACATTCGCTGATGCTGGGGGTGATTTTGACCCACGTCAGTTTGATCGGTTTGTGAAGTTAATGGATGCCTTCGATGCGGATCTGGTGATTGGTTCAAAGCGACACCCTGCTTCTCGGGTAAACTATCCCTTTAAGCGCCGGGTATTCTCGCGCGGCTACCACATGCTTGTGAAACTACTATTTGGCCTGAACGTTACTGACACGCAAACTGGCCTCAAGTTTTTAAAAAAGAATGTTGCCAAAGATGTTATGCCACGCTTGCTGGTGAAACAGTACGCATTTGATCTTGAGATGCTGGTAGTAGCACAGCAGCTTGGCTACAGGCGGATTTTTGAAGCACCAGTTGACTTAGAATTTAATACAACAGGTTCTGGGATAAATGTGAGAGCTATTCAGAAAATGTTTATCGATACGCTGGCCATATTTTATCGTGCAAGAATCTTAAATTACTATCGTAGACAAAATAAAAAATAGGCTGGTCTTTTCGTGCTTTTTTCATAACCTGTAACCTGCTAGAATCAGATTACAAAAAGCAGATAATTACTCCGCATGGCTGATGCTCCAAAAGGAAAAGAAAAGGTAGCGCTGATCACTGGTATCACAGGTCAAGACGGTTCCTACTTAGCCGAACTGCTCCTTGAAAAGGGCTATATGGTTCATGGAATCATTCGCAGATCTAGTACATTTAACACGAGTAGAATTGATCATCTACTCCAAGATCCACACGTAGAAGGGCTTCGCCTTAGGCTGCACTACGGCGATCTCTCTGATGCGAGTAATCTTTCTCGCCTTATCGAAAAAATTCAGCCAGATGAGATCTATCACTTAGCCGCGCAGAGTCATGTGCGCGTTAGTTTTGATATGCCAGAGTATACAGCTGATGTTACCGGCCTTGGTACGCTACGGCTCCTCGATGCAATACGGGAAACTAAGGTGAATACTAAGTTCTACCAAGCCTCTTCATCTGAAATGTACGGCCTAGTTCAGGAAGTTCCGCAGACCGAGACAACACCGTTCTACCCTCGCAGCCCCTATGGCTGCGCCAAGGTGTACGGATACTGGATTACAAAAAACTATCGGGAGAGCTACGGACTCTTTGCGTGTAATGGCATTTTGTTTAATCACGAGTCTCCACGCCGAGGTGAAACATTCGTAACCCGCAAAGTAACTCGTGGGCTAGCTCGGATTAAGCTGGGGTTAGAAGAGTGTCTCTACCTCGGTAATCTTGAGGCAAAGCGTGACTGGGGGTATGCCAAGGATTACGTTGAAGGGATGTGGCGAATGCTCCAGCATGATAAGCCTGATGATTACGTACTTGCCACAAACGAAACGCACACCATACGAGAAATGGTGGAGCTTGCCGCAGATGAGCTAGGTTTTGCCATTGAGTGGAAAGGGTCAGGAACAGAAGAAGTGGGCATAGATAAAAATTCAGGAAAAACCATTATTCGTATCGATCCGCGCTACTTCCGCCCTGCAGAAGTAGAACTATTGATCGGTGATTATGCAAAAGCAAAGAAAGAGCTCGGCTGGAAGCCAACAACAACATTCCGCGAGCTTATAGTTCTCATGGCCAAGTCAGACCTTGAAAGCGAAGCAAAAAAGGGAGCTTAACTATGGACAAATCTGGAAAAATCTTTGTTGCGGGTCATCGGGGGATGGTTGGGTCAGCAGTGGTCCGCCGTTTGCAAGATCTTGGCTATACCAATATTGTAACGCGCACCCGTAAGGAGCTGGACCTTACCAATCAGGAAGCAGTACGAAACTTTTTTGAAGTTGAAAAACCAGAGTACGTCGTGCTAGCTGCAGCTCGAGTCGGAGGCATTAAAGCCAATATGATTGCTCAGGCTGATTTTCTGTATGAAAACTTGCAAATGCAGAACAACGTAATTTGGTCTTCACACGAGCACAATGTAAAAAAGCTCATTTTTCTTGGTAGTAGCTGTATTTACCCTGCACAAGCTGAGCAACCAATAAAAGAAGAATCGCTTCTTACCGGCTCACTTGAGCAGACAAACGAGGGTTACGCGATTGCAAAAATCGCGGGCATTAAGCTCTGTGAAAAATTGTACAACCAGTACAACCGTAAGTTTATCTCCTGCATGCCAACCAACCTGTACGGCGAGGGAGATACCTACGACCTAGAACTCTCACACGTTATCCCAGCTCTTATTCTAAGAATGCATAATGCTAAACTTGCGGGTGATTCCGAGGTTACAGTCTGGGGTAGCGGGAATGTCTTCCGAGAATTTCTCTACGTAGATGATCTTGCGCGTGCTGTAGTGCTACTGCTGGAAACCTATGAGTCAAATGAGATTGTAAACATAGGTACAGGCGAAGACATGACTATTCGTGAGATTGCCACACATGTAAAAGAAGCTGTCGGCTTTACGGGAGAACTTGTATTTGACACGACAAAGCCGGACGGTGTGCTGAGAAAGCGCCTCGATGTTACTCGTATGATGGCCACGGGCTGGAAGCCAGAAATCGACATTAAAACCGGCCTACAGAAGGCCTACGATTGGTTTTTAGCAAATAAGGCTGCATAAGGTATGAGCAAGACACACCGCATCTACTTTTTTGTGGGAACTACTGCGGAGCTAATCAAGGTTTTCCCCGTGATGAAAGAGCTTTCTGATCGCAAGGTTCCGTTTAAGGTTATTGCATCTGGACAGAATGATGTGCGAACTAGTGTCTTGCTCAAACTCGGTGGCGTAAAGGCAGTCGATATTACTCTATTTGACGGTAGTATCCCGCAATCACCAAAGGGTCTTTTACTCTGGTTCTTGCGTACCTACCGCCATGCAAAGAAAGTGCTGGCGAGTGAGTTCGCTGGCGGTAATGCAAAAGGTAGCATCATGGTTGTGCATGGTGATACGGTTTCTACGCTCATGGGGGCTCTGCTGGCAAAAAAGTTTAAGCTTCAGATTGGACATATTGAGGCTGGTCTCCGTTCATATAACTACCTGAATCCGTTCCCAGAAGAAATTGATCGAGTGCTTGTATCTCGATATGTCACAACAAGCTACTGCCCGAACGATTGGGCACTGAATAATCTCAAAAATAAAGGAGGGGTCAAGATTAACACCGGCCAGAACACGCTAGTTGATGCCTTAGAGATAGCTACTCATCAGCCAATAGAATCAGAGCATACCAGAGAGATAGCAAAGCTAAAACATTACTTTGTGTTTGTGTTACACCGCCAAGAGAATTTGCTAAATAGTCAGCTTACTCGTGCGCTTGTTGCGCGTGTATTACAGAAAGCGCACACAATACCCTGTGTTCTTATTTTGCATGAACTTACCAAGGTTACACTCGAAAAGTATGGACTACTCGAGGAGATACTGGCACATCCAGGTGTTCACGCCGTTCCGCGATTGCCGTACGTTGACTTTATGCGCGTGCTATCTGGTGCAGATTTCATAGTTACTGACGGCGGTAGCAATCAGGAAGAGTCATACTACATGGGCAAGCCTTGCCTGCTTCTGCGTAAAAAAACCGAGCGAATTGAAGGATTGGGTGAAAATGCGCTGCTCAGCATGTGCGACATGGATACTATCGGTGCATTTCTGGACGATCCAAGTAAATACTCTCGAAAAAAGATTACTCCAACTGAAAAGCCAAGCGCAATTATTGCGGAGCACCTGATAGCAACGACTGGCTCATGAAGAAAACCAATCTGCCCTTGGTAAGTATCGTAATGCCAACACTCAACTCTGAGCGTACCATTCGACTGGCACTTGAATCTATACGGACCCAGGACTACGACCAAGATAGTATAGAGATCATTCTTGCAGACGGTGGCTCAACCGATACAACCATTGCTCTTGGTAAGGAGTTTGGGTGTAGAGTTTTACCCAATCCTCGCATACAGCCGGAGTGTGGAAAGCACGAGGGGATACTGCACGCAAAGGGGGAATATGCACTTTTTCTTGACTCGGATGAAGTGTTTAATGACAGCGGCGCGATACGCCGCAGAGTAGAATTCTTGCGTGACAACCCATCTGTGAAAATTGTCCTTACAGGTGGATACAAAAAACCTGATGGAGCCAACTTTGTAAATGATTATATTAACGCCTTTTCAGATCCTTTTTCTTTCTTTATGTATGGTGTTTCTTCTGAGTATCCTTACTATGTACCTGCGTTGCATAGGAGATACGGGGGTAGGGAGGTAAAAGGAGGAGTTGTATTAGAATTTGCTGAGCAAGGCATGATACCGCTGGTTGATATTTCTGCAGGCAACATGCTTGATCTGACCTACGTGAGATCCAAGTTTAAAGATCGCCTGTCTGATGTGAATATTGTACCTGAGATGTTCGTACTGATTTCACAAGCAACACATGTCGCAGGTATTTTATATAACGATTATATCTACCATTACTCCGCCGATACGCTGCATAAATATGTACGTAAGTTGGCCTGGCGCGTAATCATCAACACACATTTTGTTGATACCGTTGGAGTTGGATTTGCAAACCGGGAAGGTCGCCAGCCACTCTGGTTTCGCGTAAAAAAATACCTGTTTGTTCCCTATGCGCTTAGCTTTGTCCTGCCGCTACTACGTTCACTTCCTGTTGTACTGCAGCGTAGGTCACTTACAATGTTGCTGCACGCTCAACTAAGCTGGTACGTCGCGGCACAAATTGTGGTCCAACAGTTCCGTAAAATGATTAATCGACCTCCGACACTCAAGGCATATGGCAAATAAACTCCGGAAAGTTCTAATTTATTCCCATAGTACCGAGGACACAACCGGTATAGATGATGAAATGTACTCCTACCTCAAAAATCAGGGGGTACCAGAAGTTACATTAGTTCAGTTTCCGTTTACGTACTCAAAGAATGGCTCAATCAGAATTTGTAGCTTGAGCAATGGGATGGAGCGGCGCCGCGAGTCAACAATAAAGTTCTATAAGCCAGAGCCGATCTCACTGGTTAAGGACATACTTTACGGTGTGTGGTATGGATTCAAGTTTGGTTGGAAGGCTGATTTTCTTTTTGCAAGTAATAACCTATTAGCAGTAGTAGGTATTTTCTTGCGCAGCATCGGTGTAGTGAAGCGTGTAGGCTATAACATCATTGACTACACTCCTGTTAGGTATGGCAACCCACTTCTTAACAGCGTCTATACTTGGGTTGATAGGTTCGCTGCGTACCATGCAGATCATGTTTTCCCCCTCAATAAAGAAATGATTATGGGTAGGGTGGACAGTGGCCTTTTTGATATTACAAAAGTTTCCTGGAGTCCAATGCCATTTGGCAACAACTCCAACTTATACAGCGCCGATGATTACTCCCATGGAGATGCAAAGAAGCTGGTATTTTTTGGAGGCCTCATTAAGAGTAAGGGAGTTGAGTTGCTTGTGCCAATTATGCAGGAGCTTAAGAAACTTGGGCGTAGCGATCTTTCTCTAGTGTGTATTGGTGGTGGGGAGGTTGATTGGCTCAAATCTGAGGTAAAGAAAGCTGGCCTGGAGAAAGTCTTTGATATTCGAGGTAGAATACAAGACCATCATGAAGTAGAAAAAATACTACTTTCCTGCGGCGTTGCACTTGCTCCGTATAACCCCCACGATGAAAACTCCTTTAGTAGATTTGCGGATGTTGGCAAGGTAAAGGTCTACCTTGGTTGTGCACTGCCAGTAGTGATTACAGATGTTCCACCGGTTGCTAAAGTATTGAGTAGTGAGGGTGCTGGATTGATTTCTGAGTATGATGCAAAAGATATAGCAGCTAAAATAATGAAGATTACAGAAAAGGAGTCTACATACAAAGCCTACCGGCAGCAGGCAATGAAACTAGGTGCGGACTTTGCTTGGCCCAACATTTTTAAGCGCGCAATTTCTATACTCACACATGAGTAAGCTTGTTCAATTTTTGATCCGCAACAGGTACCAGTTTCTCCAGTCTGCAATTTGTTTGGCATTACTTATACTGCCACTTTTATTCTGGGGGGATAAAAAAATTGTGGGCGGTGATGATACACGCTTGTACTACTTTTACCCGCTAGATTTTTTAAGGAACTATGCCACGAGCATAGTCGGCGACAACCACATTGGTGGGCTAGGATACTATTTCCCACTTAGCCAGTTTTGGCCAACGTTGTTACTGATTGCTCTCTGGAATACTATTTTCTCGCCTGGCTACAGCCAGTTCCTTCTATTTGGTGCAGTGCTGGCAGTAGGCTACCTAGGGTTTTACTATTTTCTCAGTAACTGGCTTACCAAGGAAACACCAGCGAATAGGGCGTCGCGCATTGTGGGTGGCTTGATGTATGTCCTCTCAACTTTCCTTTATTTCACGCTGTTTGGGGCACTCTGGCCAGGTATATTTCTGATAGCGGCAATGCCCTGGTGCATCCACTTTTTGGTACAGAGTATTAGAGGTACGTCGTGGTCTGGTACAGTTCTCTCCGCTGTTATCCTTGCTCTTTTTGCTAATGTTATTGCCAACCTGCCATGGATTGCTGCCTTAGCCTTAGTGCTACTGCCAGTGCTTATTATTTTGTTTGTAAAACATAAGAAAAATTTTGTAATCCGCCTTTTTGTATTTGGTTTGCTCTACTGCGCCATCTCTATACTGCCGCTCTTCCACTTTGTCTATGCTCCACTGAGCGCTAGTGCCGGTGATTTAAATCCAGTGGCACGAGTGAGTAAGAACACCGACGAAGATATACGGCAGAACGAGCAGCTGATCCGCTCGGTTTCGATGAGTAACAGTGTGCTTTTCCCAATGTACAATCTCTTTCACGAAGGGATACAAAAAGATTTCAAGTGGGCGAGTTACGAGGTATACAAAAGTTGGGATTTGGTTCTGCTGCCGTTTAATGTGCTGTTCTTGCTCATTATTTTGTTTGCTCTTCTTCGTATTAAAGCCGCAGATCAGCGATACTGGTGGCTCACGGGGGGTCTTATGGGATGGGTGCTTGCCCTCTTTATGTTTACAGCAAACGTGACACCGTACGGGCTTAACATATTTATTGCACTAAATAAGCATGTACCGGGCTTTTCAATGTTTCGGAACATGTTTGATAAGTTTGGTCTGGGGCTAGCCTTTGTCTTTGCGTTTACCGTTGCACTAGCTTTGTCGGTTGTTATTGAAGCGTGGCAAGCCCGCCACAAGGGGCTTGTTGCATCAACACTCGCACTTATTGTTCTTGGTGCAGTTCCGTTTTTGGCAGGATCAAATTTTCAGCAGCCGTTCAGGAGCACAGCTAGTAAGTACGATACGCTTAATGATTTCAACCAGGATTATAAGGACTTGCTCTCATACATTGATAGTATCCCTGGCTCTGGGAGGTTTGCCTGGATACCGCTCGCTTCTGGTAACTATCTGCCTATTCAAGACAGCATAAGCCCTGACCATTACTATGTTGGTCCCTCGCCTGTAAAAATTCTTACGAGCAAAAATGATTATACCGGCGGCTACTCCTTCTTTGCAGAAGGGGAAAGCTTAATGAAAAATTTGCTACTACAGGGCAAGTACCAGGAAGCTGCAGTTTTTTTGCAGAAGATGAATGTTGAATACTTGATTGTGAATCATGACGTAGATGCTGGGTGGCAGAAGAGTTATTTGTACCAAATACAGTACCCGGGCGATTTATTTGAGGCACAAGGTACAGAGTTTAAGCGTGCAGTTCTGGGTAACAAGCTGCGTTCTTTTGGCTCACGTTACGACGTATATGAAATAAACCCGGCATACCGTAATACAAAGATCAGTATTAGGCAAGTTGATAGTGCTGACGTAACGTCTGCAGTGCCTGCAAGCTACAAGAAGATCTCAAGTGATCACTATACAGCAACGGTTACTCTATCTGGTGAAAAGGACATACTATTCTTAGAGACCTATCAAAAACTTTGGAAAATGCGTGCTAGGGCAACGGACGGTTCTTTAGTAGAAATAGATGCTCCACATACAGTCGCGCTTGGCTATGCTAATGCCTGGCGGATTAACGCTACAAAGCTCCCTGATAATCTTGGTAAACAAAACCTTGATGGATCAGTGACACTTGATGTTGATTTACGCTTTGTGCCTGCAACCTTCTCTACGCCACTAGCTCTGGTTTCTGCGGGATCACTACTATTCTGCTTGCTATATATTGCTTGGTCAGCACTGCCGCGTCAGCATAGAAAAAAGGAGCGACCGTGATCAGATTTCTTAAACCCGCCATACAGTATCTGAAACAGAACCTACGGTATGTAGTTGTCATCGCGCTGCTATTGGGCCTAATGCAGTTTGGTGATCGCCGCCCGGTGGGTAATGCTGCTGGTGTGAGTGATGCCAATAATCCTAATCTACAAGTTGAGGCTCAGGCAGGTGCAGGCATAAAAGTACTGCAAGCGCCTGTACGTGTACTGACAGGGACTACGTCGTATGGGGTATTTCTTTCACTACTGTCGCGCTCACAAGACATGCCAAAGCAGCCGTGTTCTCTGGCAGTTTCGTTTCGAAATGATGCTGGCATTACGCAGCGTATTGGCGTGATTACACCAGAATTCAATGACAGGTTTAGTTTCTATAGGTTTACCGTACAGCCCCAGGGTGATTACTCCGTTATTCAGCTAGATAAGCCTGAGGAATGTAGTAGTGCAGTGCTCTCAGTTCGTAGCGTCTATGCTTACCCGCTTGTTGACGCGGAGCACACTGAGCCCGCTCGTGAAGGATTAGTCAGTTTTACAGCCTTTGATAACCCAAGTCTGCCGGATGATTACCTGTCGCTTGGTAAAGAAGCTGCTGGATTTACACTTAATCCAACAAAGGATCTTTTGCTTGGGAAGGTACAATTTGGTGCACGTATTGTAGGCACAGGCGGCAAAGGGAAGTATCGCTTGGCGCTCTACGAACGCAGGGGGACCGATGCAGTTTTGCTTTCTCAGACAAGTTTTAGCGCTGCAGAGGCTGATTCATACTATAGAGTTGGAGTAGACCTGTACGCAGTACCAATCCCAGCTAAGTTACAGGCGGGAAAAGAGTATGTAATAGGCATTGATGGCTTACGCGTAGTCCAAAGCACTACACATCAAATGCTCTTTGGCCAGCAGAAAAGCTCAAACGTAGTTACTCTAAGTGTTCGTGGCAAGAAGGAGTCGGTACGCCTAGGGGCATTTGTTGCGCAACTCTACGTACCAGTATTTGAAACTACTGCAGCTGGATTTATTCCTGACCGCTTACAAACATTACCAATCGGTCTTTCGCAATCACGCTTAAACTTTTCATTTCATGGTACATACTTTGATTGCCTTAACTCCCTAGAATCGGGGTCAAACACGATGTGCTTTGAGGGGATAGTAACGCAATTAGCGGCATCAGATGAGTACATCTATATGAGTATTCCAATTAACGGAACAATCCAGCGCGGATCAGTATCCGTTACACCAAAACAATTTGGGGCTCGCTTACGTGATCTGGAAGTGCAATACAAGCTCAATGACGGAGAGTGGGAGGAGCTTTCTCCTGTACGTACTAGTGAAAAAACAACCTACTCTGCTGTTCTGAAGAACCAAGTTGCAAAACGGGTGATGATCCGGGTGAGGGCTACGCCGTCAGAAAGAGCGGTAACTGAGCGAGGAGAGGGAGAATACATTGGACTAGATAATCTTGGCGTAGAGCTAACAGCTGTAGGAGGAGTACATGAGTGATCGAGTTCTTTTGGTTGACTCAAGCGTAGCCATGCTGGCTGGTGTTCTAGCACTATCGCTGGGCTGGGGAATGACGAGCGCGGTAGTATTTGTTGCAATTATTTGGTGCATTTTGCGTCCTGTTGGTCGATTTCTTGCGGTAAAGCTGGTGATTGGTGGGGTTGCTGCACTTGCGCTTTTGTTTGCATTTGGTGCCCAGGAACAAGCTGCTCGATTAAGTAATGCAGTCTATGTTCTATTCCTTGTCCTCATTGTTGAGCTGTTGCGTGAGGGCCTAGCCAAACTAAAGAGGTAAGAGATGCTCCGCGCCATTCAAAGACTTCTTGGCTGGAGGTACCTACCATTTTTTGTCTACCTTGGGGTAGCACTTATTATTTTACGAGTGAGTCTTTTAGGTGATGTATTTGGCTTGCAGCACGATTGGAGTTACCCACTCCTAAACTATAATCGGCTTCATGATGCTGTTCGCTATATATGGAGTGCTGAGAATAACGGAATCATCCCACTTTACCGTACGAATGCAATAACGGACACGGTAATTGCGGTAATTGGGATAGTTACACACGTGCCCCCACAACTACTTTATAAGATTATACTTGTGGGGTTGTTTAGTGGTTCCGGTGCAGCTATTTACTTGCTCATGAGGAATAGGCAGTACCCACGTCTTGCTGCATTTCTTGCTGGCTTGTTCTATCTCACCTCAACGGTGATTATGACACGTGCGATCACCGGCTACTTTGGGTACCTGGTATCGGCAGCTACCTTTCCACTCCTACTGCTCTATTACTACAAAGCGGTGGAGGAGAGTGTATTCCGGGCGAGATTACGATCCATTGCCTGCATGTCGCTGATTAGCGCATTTGCATTTTACCAGGTGCACTTTATAGCTTTTTTTGTCTGGTTTTTCTTGGTGGATTTGTTCATGCAGCGTATTCCAAAGCGTAGCTACAGGGGAGCCATACTAGCTGGGCTCGGCACTGTGCTTGGTTACGCGCTGTGTAATCTGTTTTGGATAGTGCCAATATTCCAGAACTTCTTTTCCTCTGGCAATCAGTCAGCATCGCTCGCAAGTCA